>DKCH01000012.1:0-3942 GCA_002449135.1 Caryophanales bacterium UBA6879
AAAGATGTACTTACTAACACTTTAAAGCTTAAATATAAAACTAATTATTTGCCAATTGACGTAAAAGTAATTGAAAATAATTTTATTGAAATTGAAGGAATTGATTTAAAAGATTATCCATTTTTTGATTTTCAATTTTCCTATAATAATAAAAATTATTATTTAGAAAGTAAATGGGAAAAAGGTATAACGTTTATAGATTTACCATTAGAACATGTAGATTTTGAAGAAGAATTAAATAAAGTGAAATTAATATTAAATTATTATAATTTTTATAAATATACAGTTACTTACAATTTAGAATTATCAGGATTTTTTTATATGAAAAATGACAATTTTAAATGGGAGTTTTATTATGAAAAATAGGTTGTTTTTTATAAGTTTTTTAATAACATTATTTTCTTTATTAACCTTAAAAAGTCAAAATCTTATTAAATATAATATTTTAATGTTAAAAAACCACTTTATATATTTGATAAAGACTAACACTTACTATTTATTTAAAGAAGAGTGTTTAGCTATTAATTACACTAATTTTTTAAAAGATTTTTCTCAAAAAATTGAGGAAGTAAAGATAGCTACTATCGAAAAAAGCGAAATTAAAGAAGTGAATAATTATTCCTTTCCAACATTTGCTTATAATATAAACTTAAAAATTAAATTTGAATGTGGTTTTTTTATTGAAAAATATGTATATAAAGTTCAAGTAGGGGAGAATTAATTTATGAAATTAAATATTAATTTAGTTAAAATGGAAATAATTTATTTAGTAGTTAGTTTTTTGGCTGTAATATTTATTTCTACTAATTATTTGATAAGCCTAATTTATTTGCTTGTAAGTTCTGGGTTATTTTATTTTGTATATAATTTAAAATCAAAAATTATATTTAAAATGGATTTTTATAGAAGTGATTTACTTTTTAAAAAGAATTACTTTGAAAGTTTAGAATCAACTAAATCAAATAAAATCGCTTATGAAACAAGTTTAAAATTTTTAAATAATAAAAAATTACCTGAAGATTTCATATCTCTGAAAGATAATGTTAATGCCCTTAATTATTTGAAGGAAGATGAATTTTTAAATGTATTAAAAAAATCTATTTTAGATAATAAATTTAATATATCAATGAGCTTGAATGAAATAAATAAAAAAATTAAACATTTAAATGGTAAAAATTTTAAATTTATTGAAAATGCTTTTTTGGAATCTACCTTATATCAATTTTTGTTTTTAATTTTAAGGTTTAGTTTTTCAAAAAATGTTTTTGACTTTTCCAGTTTAGATTTTACTTTAATATATTTTATTATTTCATTATCACCATTAATTTTTTTACTCTTAATTTTAAGAAAGGATTAACATATGAAATTTAATTTTAAATTTAAAACAAAAACTCGCAAGATAATTAAACTCAATACCTTATATCAAATATTAATTTATTCATTTTTAATAATTGGTGTTGTAAGTTGTTTTTTAACTTTTTACTTTACTAAAAAAATGTTAACCTCTTTGATTTTCTTACTAGGTGGGACTTTATTATCTTTAGTTGCGTTTATTTTTGGTAAAGAGGATTATAAGAAGAAAAATGATATTAATTCTAATTTTAGTTTAAAAACTGATTTTATTAATAAAATTACTACATATTTATTAAATGGTGATAATTTTAAAGAAGCTTTTGATAAAGCAAAATCTGAAATTAAAACTTCTTCTTTTAAAGAGGATTTAAATCAAGAAATTGAGATTGATGAAAATGGTTTGTTTAATTTTAAACTTTCGGAAAATTCTACTGAGGAAAGTAAAACCTTGGAATCATTAATTAATAATGCATTGAATAAAAATAGTGGTGCTGAAAAATATTTCCTTGATAATAAAGATGTTTATTTAGAAATGATTAGCTTTAATAATGATGAGGATAAAAAAGTCAAATTTTTAACTTATGGTATTTTTTTTAGTTTTCTTGTCTTAACTTTTATCTATATTGTTAAATTATTTTTATGAAAAGAATGAGTATCCTATTGGTTTTATTACTTGCTTGTTCTACTTTAAAGATTTGCAATTTATATGGAAAAGAAGAAAGTAATTTTTATAATACAATAAATATCATTGAAAATAATTTCACTCTTGAAGAAAGTATGTATAAATTTATTGATACTTCATATTACTTTTCTTATGAGTACGATGAACAAAATAATGTTGCTTCATATTACTTATATAAGGATTTGAAGTTCTTCAATTTTATTTTTTATAAAATTTCTTTTAATGGCAAAATTTCTTATTTAAACTTGCAATAATTAAGGAGAGAATGTAAAATTTTTTTGAAGGTTTAAAATATTTAAATAAGAGGTATTTATGAATATTATTGAAGATTTATTAGCACGTGGTTTACTTGATAACTTTTCTGATAAAGAAAAAGTTGAAAAAATGTTAGAAACTAAAAGAACTATTTATTGTGGCTTTGATCCTTCTGCTTCTTCATTGCAACTTGGTAATTTTGTTATGATTACAATATTAAGAAGATTACAACAAGCTGGTCATCGTATTATTGCAATTATTGGTGGCGGTACTGGCATGATTGGTGATCCTTCAGGTAAAAAAGCTGAAAGACAATTTTTAGATGCTGATAAAGTTCTTTATAATGTTGAATGTATTAAAAAGCAATTAAGTAAATATATTGATTTTTCTAACCCTGATAAAGGTATTTTACTTAATAATGGTGATTGGTGGGGGAAAATCTCAGTTATTGAATATTTAAGAGATTTTGGTAAGTCTTTTTCTATTAATTATATGTTAAACAAGGAAGTTGTAGCTTCCCGTTTAGAAAGTGGTATTTCTTACACTGAATTTTCATATATGATTTTACAATCCGGTGATTTTTATAAATTGTATAAGGAATATAATTGCCAATTACAAATAGGTGGTGGTGATCAGTGGGGTAATTTAACTGCATCTTTAGAATTAATAAGGAAGAAAGAAGTGAATCCAGAAGTAGAAACTTTTTCTGTAAAGTTAATTACTAACTCTGAAGGTAAAAAGTTTGGTAAATCTGAAAAAGGTGCATTATATTTAGATCCAAAAATGTGTTCACCATATACAATTTATCAATACTTTATTAATGTTTCTGACTTGGATGTCGGAAGATATTTAAAGATTTTTGATGATCGTCCTGTTAGTGAGATAGATAAAGATATTCAAAAGCATTTGGAAAAACCTGAATTAAGACTTGGTCAAAAACAACTAGCTTATGAAATTGTTTCTTTAGTTCATTCTAAAGAAGTTGCTGATGCCTGTGTTAAGATGTCTGAGGCTCTTTTTAGTGGTGATTTCTCAGAATTAACTGAAGAGCAAATGAATGAAGTTGTTTCTGAAGGTTTACCTACATTAAAAGTTAAAGGTGATTCAGTTTTACTTTTGGATGCTTTAGTAGATTTAAAACTCGCTAGCTCAAAAAGAGAAGGAAGAACTTTTATAACTTCTAATGCAGTAAAAGTTAATAGTGAAAAAGTAAATACATTAGACGCCATTGTAGTTAAAGATAATGCTTATTTTAATAAATTTGTCTTTATTAAAAGAGGCAAAAAGGCCTATGGCGTGATTATCTTTGACTAATTTTATTTTGTATTTGTTGCTGTAGATTTTTTAAAAATTAGCACTCTCCACTTGAAAGTGCTAAATACTTTGCTATACTTTAAATGTTAAGTGAAAGCGAGGTAATAAATATGGCTGAACAACAATATACACAAAAAGTAATCGAAGTTATTAACAATGCAACTACTATTGCTAAAGATAATTCAAATCCTTCAGTTGATGTTTGTCACTTATTAAGAGCAATGTTTGATGTTGATTCTTCATTTTATGTAAAAATACTTGAAAGATTAGGCATTGATTCTAAAATTGTTTCTCAAACTATTGATGGATTTATTGCTAATATTGCAAAATCATCTTCT
>DKCH01000012.1:3995-37900 GCA_002449135.1 Caryophanales bacterium UBA6879
ACTAAATATCAACAAGAATTCAATGATGATTATTTATCTATTGAGCATCTTTTACTTGCTCAATTTGATTCTAAAAATTCTTTAATCGAAAAATTAAAGGAACTTGAGAATTATAATAAAGAAAGTTTTTTAAAAGTTATTAAAGAAATAAGAGGAAATTCTAGAGTTACATCTGATAACCCTGAAGCCACTTATGATGTGTTAAATAAATACGGGAGAGATCTTGTTGAAGAAGTCGCCAAAGGTAAAATTGATCCTGTTATTGGTCGTGATGAAGAAATTAGAAGAGTTATTCAAATTCTTTCTAGAAAAAGTAAAAATAATCCTATTTTAATCGGTGAACCTGGTGTTGGTAAAACAGCAGTTGTTGAAGGTTTAGCTTGGAGAATTTTTAAAGGTGATGTACCAATTTCTTTAAAAGATAAGACTATTTTTGAACTTGATTTAGGTTCTTTAATTGCTGGTGCTAAATATCGTGGTGAATTTGAAGAAAGATTAAAAGCAACTTTAAATGAAGTTAAAAAATCTGATGGCCGTATAATTTTATTCATTGATGAAATTCATATGCTTATTGGTGCTGGTCGTACTGATGGTGCTATGGATGCTGCTAACTTATTAAAACCTATGTTAGCTAGAGGTGAATTACATTGTATCGGTGCTACTACTTTAAATGAGTATCGTGAATATATCGAAAAAGACCCAGCTTTTGAAAGAAGAATGCAAAAGGTTTTGGTTGATGAATCAACAGTTGAAGATACTATTACAATTTTAAGAGGTATTAAAGGCGCTTATGAAAGACATCATGGTGTTCAAATTACTGATGATGCTTTAATTGCTGCTGCAACCCTTTCTAAACGTTACATTACTGATCGTCATTTACCTGATAAAGCTATTGATTTAATTGATGAAGCTTGTGCTAAAGTTAGAATGCAAATTGACTCTATGCCAGATGAACTTGATCAAGTTAATAGAAAATTAATGCAATTAGAAATTGAAAAAGTTTCTTTAAAAAATGATGATTCTGAAGCCGCAGCTGCTCGTTTAAAGGAAATTTCTAAAGAAATTTCAGAATATAAAACAAGAAAAGATGAGCTTACTTTACAATGGCAAAATGAAAAGAAAGAGTTGGAAGATGTTAAAGTCTATCAACAAAAATTAGCTACTGCTAAGCTTAACTTAGAAAAAGCTATGTCTGATTATGATTCTGAGACTGCAGCAAAGCTTCAAAACATGGAAATTCCTGCTTTAAAGAAGAAGATTGCTGATTTAAAAGCTAGAAATGATAAAGACAAGATCTTAGATGAAACTGTTACTGATGAAACTATTGCTAGTGTTATTTCAACCTGGACTGGAATACCTGTAGCTAAATTGACTCAATCTGAATCAAGTAAAATTTTGAATTTAAAGAGTGAATTAGCTAAAAGAGTTATTGGTCAAGATGAAGCTTTGGAATTAGTTTCTGATGCAATTATTAGATCTCGTGCTGGTGTAAATGATTCTAATAGACCTTTAGGTTCATTTATGTTCTTAGGCCCTACTGGTGTTGGTAAAACTGAAGTTGCTAAAGCTTTGGCTGAGCAATTATTTGATTCTGATTCTGAAATTATAAGAATCGATATGTCTGAATATATGGAGAAATATAATGTATCTAGACTTATTGGTGCTGCTCCTGGTTATGTTGGTTATGAACAAGGTGGTCAATTAACTGAAGCTGTTAGAAGAAAACCTTATTCTATTGTTTTATTTGATGAAATTGAAAAAGCAAATCCTGATGTCTTTGATATTTTATTACAGGTCTTAGATGATGGTAGATTAACAGATTCTCAAGGTAGAGTTGTAGATTTTAAGAATACAATCTTAATTATGACTTCTAACTTAGGAAGTGAATATTTACTTAATGGTAATACTCCTGAAAACAAGAACAAGGTTATGGATTTATTAAAGACTAAATTCAAACCAGAATTCTTAAATAGAATTGATGAAATTGTCATGTTTAACTCTTTAACTAAAGATGTTGTTGATAAGATTGTTGTTAAATTCTTGTCAATTTTAGGTTCTCACTTATCTGAAAAAGGTATTAAGTTTACTTATACCGAAAAAGCTGTTAAGAAGATTGGTGATGATTCTTATGATCCTCTTTATGGTGCTAGACCTATTAGAAGATATATTCAAAAATATATTGAAACACCTTTGGCTACTGAAATTATTAGCGGAAAAGTTGGTACTTCAGTTAAATTAGATTTAGTTAAAGATGATTTTGTCTTTACTAAGTAAAACAAAAAAATTCTATTTACAAACGAATGGTAAATAAGGTAAAATAATTATCGCCTTAGTAATAAGGTAATAATGGTGGCTGTGGTGAAGGGGTTAACACAACCGGCTGTGAACCGGTCACGCGCGGGTTCAAATCTCGTCAGCCACCCCATTTGTAAATAATAGTTTGGTGCTTAAATGTACCAAACTTTTTTTATTAAACTATTTAATTTTAGAGAGCTTTAAAAATATTTTAAAAAGTATTAAAATAAAAATATAGATAAGGAGAAAAGTATGAAATACAAAACAGTTGTCATAAAGTATAACCCATGTGCAAAAAAGATGGCAAAAGAAGTTGAAAAAACTGCTAATGAATATGCTCAAAAAGGTTGGAAATTACTTACTTTCTCAGTAACTCTTTCTGCTAAAGCTATTCTTGTTTTTGAAGTCTCTGAAGCAAACTAATATTAGGTAATTTATTCTAATTTAAGTTATATACACAATTTTCTGTGCTATTTTTAAGTTATGTAAAATTTTAATTAATTTTGATAAAATTTAATAGTATGAGAAAATTACTTAAGAAACTTTTTTCTAGAGCAGCTCTAGTTAGTTTATTAATCTTAGCTCAACTTGGTTTAATAATTTATTTTATCTATTGGGGTTTTAATTTTAATTCTGTTTTTGTTTGGATTTTTTTATATATTATTTCCACTATAATTTGCCTTTATATTATTCAAAAAGACGAAATGCCAGAATTTAAATTACCATGGATTGTTACTGTTTTACTTTTACCTGGTTTTGGTGTTGTACTTTATTTTTTGTTTGGGCATTTATCTGTTTCTCATAAATATAGAAAATCATTTAAAGATTTTAATGATAAAATTCATAACATTCTTTTAAGCAAGAAGGAAAATGCGGAACTTAAAAATATAGATTTAGAAGCTTATCAATTACTTTCCTATGTAGAAAATGTTGCACGCACTCCTTTTTATTCTAATTCAATAGTTAAGTATTTTAAGATTGGTGAAGATTTTTTACCTGTTTTTTTAGATGAATTACGTAAGGCTACTAAATATATATATTTAGAATACTATATTATTTCGAATGGAAAAGCGTGGAATTCAATTTTACAAATTTTAAAAGAAAAAGTTAAACAAGGTATTGAAGTTCGTGTTATTTATGATGATATTGGTTCAATGTTAGGTGTTAAATATGGTTATCCAAAATATTTAGAATCGCTTGGGATTAAGGCGATGGCTTTCAATAGATATAGACCAATTATTTCTTCAGTTTACAATAATAGGGATCATAGAAAAATCACCATAATTGATGGTGAGGTTGGTTTTACAGGTGGAATAAATCTTTCTGATGAATATTTTAATATGGTGAAAGTTTTTGGAGTTTGGAAAGATAATGCCATTATGATAAAAGGTGAAGGAGTTAAATCTTTGCTTGGTATGTTTTTAATGATGTGGGCTTCAAATTCTAAATATCCAAAAGATGATTTGAATAGTTATTTTAATAAAAAAACACAAGGAATCGAAAGTGATGGATATATTCAACCTTACGCAGATGGACCTAAGCCACTTTATAAAGAAAAAGTTTCCCGTAACGTGTATTTAAATATGATTAATAATTCAAAAAAATATTTATATATATCTACCCCTTACTTAGTTTGTGACTATTCTTTAACTGAAGCTTTAATTAATGCTAAAAAAAGAGGAGTTGATGTAAGAATTTTATTACCAGGTATTCCAGATAAAAAAATTATTTACAATTTAAGTAAGCTACAGGCGCATAAACTCTTCAAAGAAGGAGTTAAGATTTATTCTTATTTACCTGGTTTTAATCATGCAAAAACTTTTGTTTCTGATGACAAATATGCTTGTTGTGGCACAATAAATTTAGATTATCGTTCCTTAGTTCATAATTTTGAGTGCGGCACTTTAATAGTCTTAAATAATGATTGCATTAAAAATATTAAGGAAGATTTTTTAGAAATGTTTAATCAAAGTAAGTTAATGGGTGAAAAAGAATTTAAGACTAATATTGTTTTAAAAGTAATCTTATCTTTTATTTCGATTTTTTCACCACTATTTTAAAATTTTTGTCTCTTAAAATGTTATACTAATAAAGATTGTTAAACGGAGGAAATTATGGAAAATACAAATGAAACTGTTTCAACCCCTGCACCTAAAAAGAGAGGTAGAAAACCTGGAAGTAAAAATAGTGTTACTAAGAAAACTACAGCAAAGAAAAAAACTTCGACAAAAACAAGTAACTCTTCCAAAGTTATAAAGGAAGAAGTATTACTTTCTAAAGATGATGTTAATTCAATTGATGATTTAGTTAATATTGCTAAAGATGATAACACTTCTCATGAAGAAGTTAAGACTGAACAAGTTAAAGATGAAAATAACAATGAAGAAAAAAATACTGAAAGTAAAGAAACTACTTCTAAACAAGAAGATGAAGTTTCAAACGCTTTAGATGAGATTGCTTCAAAACATGAAGAAGATAAAACTTCAAATGAAAATACTACTGTTGAAGAATCTAAAGAAGTTACTTCTACATTTATGCCTCTTCCTGAATTGTTATTTGATGATGATGATCCAGAAAAGTATGTAGAGAAGAAAAGAAATGATTTTAAGAAATTGGTAAATAAATCTTCTTTATTTTCTAAAATTGCAAATTTTGTTATTTTTGGATTCTTAATAATTGCCATTATTTTAATGATTACTGTTAAAAACGAAGGAATTAAATGGGTTGCTTACATTCCATTAGCCTTAGCTATTGTTGGTTTTATTTTCTCATTTATTTATTCACGTAGAGAACAAAAGAATATTAATTTAGAAGTAAAGTCTTATGTTACTGATGTTATTTCTCAGTTAGATGCTTTTTATTTTTCTAATATAGAAAATTTAGAAAATGTTACTTTTTCAACTTCTGCTAAAGCTGATTTAGCTGATTTAACTGAAGCACATTATTTCGATACTATTCAAGATTTTAATTCTCGTAATGTTGTAAAGGCCGATTATAAAGGATTAGAAATTAAAGTATCTGAAGTCGCTTGCCGTAATCCTTATCAAGCTCCTGAAGGTGTTCAAACTGGAAGAAAAACTCCTACTGCTTCTTATGGTATTTTTGGTAAATATATTTCCTACCCTATTACATTAAAAGAAAATGCTTCTGTAATTCTATTGCTTCTTGGCACAAATAGTTATATTCCTACTTATTTAGATGGTTACATGGAAGTTGATGTAACTAAATATTTTTCTGATTCTTATGACGAAAAAGCACAAGGAAAGTATCGTTGCTGGACAGATAATAATGTCGTTTTAGAACAGCTTTTATCTAATAAGGATTTAGTTGAGCTTTTAAATTCTTTTTCACCAGACGAAAATTTAGAAAATCTCTTTATTTCTATTAATTCTCATGGCTTAAAATTTTGCTTAAATTACAATGAAAGTGTTATGGAAGTTCCAACTGAAAAACCTGTTAGTGGTTCCCCTTATAAACACTTCAGAGCTGATTTTGAAAAAGTCTTAAAGTTTATTGATTTAATAAAGTAATTATGTATTCTTCATTAATTAAAAGTTTTAAACATGATGGTTCTAGCCATCGTATGTGGATGTATTTAAACTTTTTGAAAGAAGATAATCAGTATTATTATTTAGCAAGTAAAAGAGCAAAAGTTATTGAACATGATGGAAGAGAATGGAGAGCTCCGGAAGGTTCGTTATATATTCTTTCTAAAAATAGATTTTTTAATGTTATTTGCATGTTTATTAAGCCTAAAAAAATCTGTTATTATGTAAATATTGCTTCACCTTCTATTAAAGTTAATACTTGCTTTGAATTTATTGATTATGATTTAGATTTAAAAAAGAGCGAAGATGGAAAAGTAAGAGAAATTGATTGGGGTGAATATCGTTCAAATTCTAAGTTTTATAATTATTCTCAGGAATTAAAAGTTGTCTGTGAAAAGTCTTTAAAAGAAGTTGAAGATGAATTAATAAGAGGTTTAGGTCCTTTTAATGATGAAGAAAATTTTAAAATATATGAACAATATTTAAAAAATATTGAGAAAGAAGATTTTGAATAATGAAGTTTATTACAAAATGTCCAAGTCAAACTAAAATGTTGGCTAAAATAATAGCTAATTCATTTAAGGGTGGTGAAGTTATTTTAGCTAATGGTGATTTAGGCGCAGGTAAGACTGCATTTGCTCAAGGTATAGGTTTGGGTTTAGGTGTTAAACAAATTATTAATTCCCCTACATTTAATATCATGAAATTTTATAAAGGTAAAAAGTTAAATTTTTATCATATTGATGCCTATAGGTTAGAAGATACTAATGAGGTTTCTAATATTGGTTTAGATGAAGAGATAGGTAATCCTGATGGTGTTTGTTTAATAGAATGGTCTAATTTTATTAAACAGTATTTACCTGAACATTATTTAGAAGTCAATATAACAAAAATTGGGAAAAATTCCCGCTTAATTGAAATTGAGGAAAAATAGAATGCTAAAAGTTTGTATCGATTCATGTAATCTTGATTTAGAATATTCAATTATTAATGATAATAAAGTTTTAGAAAAAAATGTGTTTTCTAATAAAAATCAAATAGCTGAAGAATTAATACCTCTTATCAAATGTGCTATTGAAAAGAATAATCTAAAGTTTAATCAAATTGATGAGATTTATTTAACTAAAGGTCCTGGTTCTTATACTGGTGAGCGTTTAGGCCTTACTTTTGCAAAAATTTATGCTCTTTTAAATAAAAATACAAAAATTTATTTGATATCTTCTTTAAAGGTTTTATCTTTAAATGCTTTAGATAAAAAAGTTTTAACATTAATTGATGCTAGAAATAACGCTTGTTATGGTGCTATATATCAAAATGGCAATTTAATTGTTGAAGAAAAAAGATACGAAGCAAAAGAAATTTATGATCTTTATAATTCATATCATGTTGATGTTGTTAATTATCCAGTAGCACAAACTAATATTAAAAATAATTTTGGTGACTTAAATTTGAATGGTGTTTTAACAATAGATAACATGGTAAATAATTTAAGCTATTTTGATTTAGTAAAAGATCCAATTAATATTAAAGCCGTTTATTTTAAAGGTAAAAATGGATATTAGTTTATTAACAAATAATGATGATTGTTTTATTTTAGAAAAAATTTCAAAAGAATTATTTTATAAAACAAGTCAATTTAGTTTTAATAATTTTGCTAAAGCTATTAATAATAAGAATTATTTAGTTTTTCTTTTAAGAGAAGATTCTAAAATAATTGGTTATGTTTATTATTCTTTGGTGTTAGACGAAGCCGAAATTTATCAAATTGGAATTATTAAAAGTGAGCAAAATAAAAAACTAGGTGAGTTTTTATTATCAAATAGTTTGGCTATTTTAGCTAAAAAAGGTATAAAAAAAGTCTTTTTAGACGTAAGAAGTAATAATATTTATGCCATAAAGTTATATACTAAAGAAGGTTTCAAATATTTATACACAAGAAAAAATTATTACGAGAACTCTGTTGATGCCTTAGTTTATGAAAAGGAGTTGTAAAATGGATGATAATTATATTTTAGGAATTGAATCAAGTTGTGACGAAACTAGTTTTGCTATTTTAAAAAATGGAACTGAATTACTTTCTAATATTGTTTCTACTCAAATAAAAACACATCAATTATATGGTGGTGTTATGCCAGAAATTGCTTCTCGTTTACATTTAGAAAATATAGGTTATGTTTTCGATGAATGCTTTAAAAAAGCTAATATTACTCCTGATATGTTATCAGCTGTTGCAGTTACTGGTGGACCTGGTTTAATTGGTGCTTTACATGTTGGTGTTTTAGCTGCAAAAACAATTGCTGCATTTTACAATATTCCATTAATAAATGTTCATCATTTGGCTGGCCATATTTATGCTAATGAATATGCCAAAGAATTTGAGTTTCCTTTAATTGCTGTTTTAGCTAGTGGTGGTAACTCTGAAATTGTTTATATGAAAGATGATTTGCAATTTAAAATAGTTGGTGAAACTTTAGATGATGCAATTGGTGAAGGTTTAGATAAGGTTGCAAGGGAATTAGGGTTACCATATCCAGGTGGTGTTTCGATTGACAAACTTACCAAAGATAAGACTTATGTTCCAATTAAGCTTCCTAAGGTATCATTAAAAGGATATAATTTATCTTATTCTGGACTAAAATCTGAAACCATTAGAAGAATTGAAGAATTAAAAGAAAAGAATTTATTAACGGAAGATAAAATCGAGCAAATTGCTTTTTCCATTGAAAAAGCTTTTGTTGATCAAATAGTTAATAAGGCAATTAAGGCTGCAAGAGATTTTAAAGTAAGACAAATTGTTTTTGGTGGTGGCGTTTCTGCTAATTCATATTTAAGAAAAATTGTTCAAAAATATAATAAAGAATTTGATATTGTTATTCCTCCATTATGGTGTACAACTGATAATGCTGCGATGATTTGTAAAGTTGGTTATAAAATGTTTTTGAAAAAACAATTTGCTAATTTAGATTTTCAACCTGAGGCATCAAAAATTTTAGGGGAAGAAAAATAAAAAATATTATATAATAATATAAATTAGAAATGAGGTTAAATTATGGAAAATTATATGACTGTAAGAGAATTATATGAAGCTTGCTTAACTCATAGCTTAAAAGATGGAGTAGATGTTGAAATTGATGGTTGGGTAAACAACAATCGTTTTATGGGTAAAATAGGTTTTATTAGCTTTAATGATGGAACTTGTTTCAAAAATGCTCAATTGGTTTATTCTACTGATACTCCAAATTTTGAAGCCATTGAGAAATTGCGTTTGGGCTGTTCAATTCATATTACAGGCAATTTTCATTATACAGATAATGGAAAGCAGCCTTTTGAGGTCCATTTAAAAACTGTTGATTTAATTGGTGGTGTTGATGAGTCTTATCCTCTTCAAAAGAAAAAGACATCATTTGAATTTTTAAGAACTATACCTCATTTAAGACCTAGAACCAATACTTTTAGAGCAGTTTTTCGTTTAAGAAGTGTTTTATCCATGGCTATTCATGAATTCTTTCAAGGTGAAGGTTTTGTTTATGTCCATACACCTATCTTAACATCTAATGATTGTGAAGGTGCAGGACAAACTTTCCAAGTCGTTACTGATTTAAGACATCCTGAAGAATACTTTGGCAAAAAAGTTACTACCACAGTTTCTGGTCAATTACATGTTGAGCCTTTTGCTATGGCTTTTAGAGATGTTTATACTTTTGGTCCTACATTTAGAGCTGAAAAATCAAACACTACACATCATGCTGCGGAGTTTTGGATGATTGAACCTGAAATTGCATTCGCAAATTTACAAGATGATATGGATTTGATTGAAGATTTCTTAAAATATATTACTAAATATGTAATTGCTAATTGTCCTGATGAAATTGATTTCTTTGATCAAAGAATTGAACCTGGTCTCAAGCAAAAACTTAAGAATTTTATTGAAAAAGATTTTGTTGAAGTAGATTATACAAAAGCTATTGATATTTTATTAGAAGCTAAGAAAAATGGTCATAAGTTTGTAAATGATAATATTTTTTGGGGTTTAGATTTGGAATCTGAACATGAAAGATATTTAACAGAACAAGTTTTTAAAGGACCTATATTCCTTACAAATTATCCTAAAGAAATTAAATCATTTTATATGAAACAAAACCCTGATGGAAAAACTGTAGCTGCTGTTGATTTATTAGTTCCTGAAATCGGTGAACTAGTTGGTGGTTCTGAAAGAGAAGCAGACTATGAAAAATTAGTTAAAAGAATGGAAGAATTAAAAATGAATATTCCTGCTTATCAGTGGTATTTAGATTTAAGAAGAAATGGTTCTTGTCCACATGCTGGTTTTGGTTTAGGTTTTGAAAGAATGTTACAATACCTTACTGGTATGACTAACATTAGAGATGTTGAAGCTTATCCTCGTAGTTATAAGGAATGTGAATTCTAATGTTTAGAGATAAGAAAAAAGATCTTACTCAGGAATTAAATTCAAGTCCTTTTAATAATTTTCAACAAAAAGTTGATTCTTCTTTTAATAATAGTGTTCAATATAATTCTTCTAATATAAATAATGATGGAGCCAATTATAAGCAAGATACTATTAAAGAAAAAAAAGTTGAAAAATACCTTTCTAAAGAAGAAAAAGCTGAAATTTTAAATAAACGTCTAGCTTTAATTTATAGACTTATTTTAATTTTAATTGTGTTGTTATTAATTATTTATTTAATTTTTCTTATAATTAGATTGTTTTAAAATGTCAAAAGTTATTGCTATTGCTAACCAAAAAGGTGGGGTTGGAAAAACAACCACCGCAATCAATTTAGCCACCTGTTTAGGTCAAATTTATAATAAAAAAATTTTAATAGTTGACTTAGATCCACAAGGGAATTGCTCTAAAGGTATTGGTATTGATTCCTCTGTTTTAAAAAACACTGTTTATTCTTTTATATCAACAGATTTACCATTTGAAAAAGTTGTAAGAAAAACAAATGTTAAAAATGTAAAATTATTACCCGCTAATTTGGATTTAGCTGGAGTAGAATCAAAAATTCTTTCAAGTGGGAAGTCTACAGATTTTTCATTATTAAAAAGAAAATTAGATTTAATTAAAGATAGATTTGATTTTGTTTTAATAGATTGCCCGCCATCTTTATCTTTTCTTTCATTGAATGCTTTAACTGCTTCTGATCTAGTTTTAATACCAGTTCAGTGTGAATATTTTGCTTTAGAAGCAGTAGCACAAATTCTATCTGCTATTAATAATATTAGAATGTCTACAAATAATAAGCTTGATATTCTTGGTTTTTTATTAACAATGTATGATCAACGTTCAAAATTGGCCACTGAAGTTGCATCTGAAGTTATTTCGACTTTTAAAGAAAAAACATTTAAAACAATAATTCCCAGAAATATAACAATAGCAGAATCACAAGCTTTAGGGCAACCGATTAATATTTATAAACCTCAAGCTAAAGGTGCATTAGCATATAAGACTCTTGCAAAGGAAGTAATTAACTATGAAGGCAAATAAGACTCAATTTATTCAAAAAGATTTGCTTAAAAAATTAGTGGGTCGCTATAAAAAAAATTCAATAGTTTCTGAAATTGAAGCTAACTTGAATAATCCCACATTTGATGTAGAAGTAAAAAAATTAAGCTTATTTCCTCTTCTTTCTAAAGATAATTATTTAGTAAGTTCACTAAAAATATTAGAAAATTCTATTGGTAAAGAAGGTATAGATTTACCTGTATATATCTATGAATTTAATAATAATTTAACTGTTATTAATGGTGTTAAAAGATTTTTAATTGCTAAAAAGAATGGTTTAGAAAAAATACGCTGTACATTAGTTAAAGCAAGTGTTGATAAAGTCATAGTATATATATTAAATAATATGATTTCAAACAATGATAATTTATTAGTTCAAGGCTATGCTTTTAAGGTTTTAATTGACGAATTTAAAATGAGCGAAGAAAATATACAAAATTTAACTAATTTACCTAAAGGTCGAATAACCTGTGCCATTAAATTATTATCGCTATCTGAAGACGTTAAAAAATTATTATTACAAGATAAATTAAATCCTAAAAAAGCAAAATTATTAGTAAATTTTAAATCCTCTGAGGTATATTCTCTAGCTAAGAAAATTATTCCATTATCTTATAAAGAAGCTGAAATATATTTACGTAAAATAAAAAGTTCATTAAAAGAAAATGGCGAAATCAATGATTCTAAGTTTTCCTATTGTATAAAAGATGCTGAAATAAATATTCATGTAAATGATGAGAAATTAAAAGAAAAAATTATTAAATATTTAAAGGAGATTTCATGTTAGTTCGATTACAAAAAATCATTGCTGATCGTGGATTTTGTTCTAGAAGAAAAGCCGAAGAGCTTATTTTAGATAATAAAGTTTATGTTGATAATCAGCTTGTTAATACCTTAGGCAATAAGTATGAAGAAGATCAAGTTGTTATAAAAATAGGTGACAAAGTTTTAAAACCTTTAACAGCAAAGAAATTTTATTATTTACTTTTAAATAAACCTATTGGTTATATAACTACTTTATCTGATGATCGAGAAAGAAAAACTGTTAAGGATTTAATACCAAGTAAATATGGACGTTTATTTCCAGTTGGAAGGTTAGACATTAATACCTCAGGTGCCTTGATTATGACTAATGATGGTGATTTTGCTAATTTAGTTACTCATCCTTCATCCTCGTTAGGAAAAGTTTATCAAGTTACTGTGAAAGGTATTCTTACTTCTTTGGATGTAAAAAAATTAGAAAATGGGATAATGCTAGAAGATGGTCTTACATGTCCAAGTAAAGTTAATGTTCTTTTTACTTCAACGGATGAATCTATTTTTAATATTGAAATTCACGAAGGAAGAAATAGACAAGTTAGGAGAATGTGCGAAGCTATTTATAAAGATGTAAAATATTTAAAAAGAATTAAAATTGGCCCAATTAATTTAGGAGATTTACCAAAAGGTGAATTTAGGGAAATTGATTTAAAAACTATTGATACTATAAAGAAACAATGTCTTTACAATAAAAATCACAATACATATAAAAAGTAAGCATTATATTTGCTTACAAAATTACATGTATGTTAATATTTAAAAGCTTCAGGGTTGGGTGAAATTCCCTCTCGGCGGTTATACTCCGCAAAGATTATTCTCGAAGTGGTGAAATTCCACTAGCGACAGTAAAGGCTGGATGAAAGAAGTATTTTTCTTATTCCTTCCTGAAGTAGGGAGGTTTTTTTATGAGAAGGAATTCAAATATTTTGATTGTAAGGATGGTAACAGTAGCATTGCTTTCTGCTTTAGGTATTGTAATGATGCTATTTGTTAAATTTCCGTATCCTTTTGCCCCATGGATTGAAATTGAGTTTTCTGATATTACAATCTTAATTGGTTACGCTTTGACAAATTTTGTGGGCGCTTTGGCTATTGCCATTATTAAAACTCTTATTTCGCTTTTTGTTCAACCAGTTGGGATTTATTATATTGGACAATTAGCGGCATTTTTGTCTTCTTTTACATATTTATTTTGTTTATTTTTATCAGTTAAGGTTTTTAAATGGTTTAAAAAGGGAATTAAATTTAGAATTTTAGCTTATTGTTTTATTGTTTTAGTTAATTCACTTTTTATGACTTTGCTTAATTATTTATTTATTACACCAACTTATTTAACTGGTGAATATACCACTTGCTTTAATGCTGCCGCTGTTGAATTAGTAGAGAAAAGCTTAGGTAAATTTGGAACTAATTATTTTACAATGATTTTTGCTTTATATTTACCTTTTAATATTTTAAAAGCATTTTTAAATTGTTTGGTTTATGAAATTGTATTTAATACTTTATTCTTTGTTTTACTAAAAGAAAATCCAACATTTAATAAATATTTTTCTAAATCAAAAAAGGAAGAAAATAATAAAGTTTCACAATAGTAATATTTTATAAAACAATTAATAATAGATTTTTTATTAAAATACTTATTTGCTATAGTATGCTAAAATTATGGTATGGAGTTATGGCGGAATTGGTAGACGCACAAGTCTCAGAAGCTTGTAGGTAACTCTATGTGGGTTCAAATCCCACTAGCTCCACCAAATTTTAGGAGGAAAATTATGGCTAATTACATTTTGAGTTGTTGCTCAACTGTTGATTTAACTAAGGAACATATAGAGAAAAGAGATATTAAATATATTTGTTTTCATTATTTTATTGATGGTAAAGAATATAAAGATGATTTTGGGACAACTATTCCATTGAAAAACTTTTATCATATGATGGAACAAGGTGCTATTACTAAAACAAGTCAAATAAATATTGAAGAATTTTGTAATTATTTTGAACCTTTTTTAAAAGCAGGGAAAGATATACTCCATTTGACCTTATCAAGTGGGATTTCTGGAGTTATTAATTCTGCAAATTCTGCTAAAGAAATTCTTCAAGAAAAATATCCTGATAGAAAAATTTATATTGTTGATTCCTTAGCTGCCTCTTCTGGTTATGGTCTTTTAATGGATAATTTAGCTGATTTAAGAGATCAAGGAAAGTCTATTGATGAAGTTAGAGATTATGCTTTAGCCCATAGACTTAATATTAATCATTGGTTTTTTTCTACTGATTTAAAATATTTTGTACGTGGTGGAAGAATTTCTAAAACATCTGGATTCTTAGGTAATATGCTTCATATTTGCCCTTTACTTAATGTTGATTTTAAAGGCCGTTTAATTCCAAGAGAAAAAATTAGAACTAAAAAAAGAGTTATTATGCGTATTGTTGATAAAATGGTTGAAAATGCTGATAATGGATTAAATTACAATGGAAAAGTTTATATATCTAATTCAGCCTGCCATGAAGATGCTAAAGCTGTTTCTGATTTAATTGAAGAAAAATTCCCACAATTAAAAGGAAAAATTGAAATTAATGATATTGGGACAACAATTGGTTCTCATACTGGTCCAGGAACTGTTGCTTTATTCTTTACGGGTAAGGCTAGACCAGTAGAAAATGATTAAAAAATATTTTTAAAAAGATTTTTTATAAAGGTAATAATACTTTCGAGAAATTTCTGGAAGGCATTTGAATTTTTTTGACTCTTTTTAATAACATCTATTTTTAAATTTACATATTCTTTATTATTAGTTTCACTTGTTGCTTCTAAAGTAGTTTCATAAAATCCTACTTTATTTGTGTCATTGAAGTTTCCATTAACAAATTTTGCATCTATATAATTTTGTTTTTTTAGTAATCCTTGATTTATTAATGTGGTCAATAATTTTTTAGGATCTATTTTTTCACCTTGAAATGTTGTGATTTTCGTTTCATTTATATAAAAAATTGGACCCTCAGTATCTGTAACATGCATCTTTAAAATATGTGTTGCACGATTTTTGGCTTTATCTTCTGCGAAAATTGTTATTGAATAATCTCCTACAATATGACTATTAGATGTGTAATTATCATCTTCAAAATCTGGGATTATATTTCCATCAATTTGATCAGTAGCTTTAAACATATTTAAAATCTCTTCTTTGGTTAATTGATTACTAACATTTACATTTAAGCTACTTGGACCTATTATTTCTGGTTTAATATTATCTACAAAATTAAATGAGGTTGCTAATCTTGTTTCATTATTAGAAGTATCTTTAGCAACAATCGTGATATTGTGAGTTTGAATTAGATTTACTGTATTACTAAAATCGTATCCTTCTATTTCAATATCAAGATTATTTGTATAATTATCTTCGAATATAAATTTTTCTAATAATTTTTCTTTAGTGAGAGTTTCTTTATATGAAAATTCAATAATGTTATCTTTTTTATTTATTGTTGGTGGTTCAACATCTTTAATTGTGATATTAAAAGTTAATCTTGAAACATTATTATAAGAATCTATTGAACGACAAATTAGTTTTAGTGGTTTATCCAAAGTTCTTTGATTAGAAGTAAATTCATCATATTCTATTTCTACATTTTTCCAAGCCAAATCATCTAGATCATAAGCCTTAACTGTGTTTAAAAAATCTATGCTTGAAACTTGTTGTTCTTTTTTATATGGTAAAGTAACATCAATAGAATCTCCATTATTATAAGGACCCACATCATCATTAATTAATAAACCACTTGGTGCATGCATGTATGGAATATATCCTTTATAATCATCAATTGTCCCTTTATATAGCATAGGATGAGTCAAGTCACCAGCAAGATTTTCAGTGTTAAAAATTATTTCAAGTTTTGTTGTTCTCATGTGATAATTTTTATTAGAAAATATTTGAAATTGTACGAATGCTGTTCTTGTTTTTTCATCCATTTTTGTTTTGAAATATTGTTCGTTTATATTAAAAAACTCTTTTGGCGTTAATTCTTGTTCAGAATGATGTAAATAAATATGTACAAGATCATGCATAGCCTGTGAAGTGAAAAAGCCAATGTTAAATGTTGCAGTTTCTATTTTAGAAGTTTGCTGCATTAATTTGTCCCAATCCTTAAATTTGAAAACAAAAGTATATATATCATTTTCATATAAATTTAATGCTTTGTTACTTTTTAATCGTAATGATCCTTTCTTCATTTCAAAAGATTCTGCATTAAAGAAATTTCCTTCGTCTAAAATAGGCATAGTTCCACCATCTTCAAATCGATGATAATAAGGATCATTACGCGGGTTTAAATAGTCTTTTTTGTTTGCAAAAGATGTTAAAAGAGGAAAAATTAATGTTAATAATAAACATTTATTTAACTTTTTATTGATGATTTTCATTTTATATTAATCCTTTCAATAATAAAATGGTTTAGTTAAAGTAAATTTTTATAAAATGTTTTATAATAAAAAAGATGTTGCTATAGCTCAGCTGGATAGAGCGACCGCCTCCTAAGCGGTAGGCCGGAGGTTCAAATCCTCTTAGCAACGCCATTGTGCCTATATCTTAATTGGATCAAAGAATAGCCCTCCGAAGGCTAAGATAGGGGTTCAACTCCCCTTAGGCATACCATAATAGTAGAATAGGTCTGATACAATGTTATCAGGCTTTTTTATTGCATAAATAGCAGAATTTACGTTTAAAATGCAATATTTTGCTTTAAAAATAGAATTTTGTTAGTTTTACAAGCTGTTAGTAGGCTTCATTTAGAGGTTCTATTGACAGCTTTTTATTTTGACTTTACACGATTTAACCTCAAGGGTGCTAAAATTCTACACGATTTGACTAGGGGTGCTAAAAATTTACACGATTTTACACGATTTGAATTTTGAGACAATTTTGAGAAAAATCCAAGCTTCATATAGATAAAAAGGCAAAAAAATGTTATAATTTCTACAAGATAATAGAAAAATGTGGATGAGGAGTATTTATGACTTATAAAGAGGCAGTCAAAAAATTAAGACTTAAAATGTTGATGACTCAGGAGGAGTTTGCAAAACTTCTAGATGTTTCTTTTGCAACTATAAATAGGTGGGAAACTGGTAAATATGTTCCAACTATTAAAGCAAGAAGAAAATTACAACCATATTTTGAAAAGTATAATATTGAGGTGGATGAATAATTATGGCTAAGAAGACAACTGAAAATGTATTAAATATTGATACTATTTTATTTAATTGCAGAGATATTTTAAGATCTGCAAGAAACTCAGGTTCATTCTTTGAAAAAAGAGATATGATGCTTACTTTGGTGTTTTTAAGATTTATCGGTGAAAAGTACGATGATGGTATTGAAAAGCTTTCTAAAACTTTAATCGAACAAGGCTTAGATCCTAATGATGAAAATATAAGAGCAGCTTTCTTTGATGATGCTACTTTTACAGATGGAACATATAATCTTCCTATTGAAGCGAGATGGAGCACTATTATTAATACTCCCGCAACAAAATTAAATGCTGCATTAGATACTGCTTTAAAAAGTATTGCTGATAGCTCAGAACAATTAAAAGGATGTTTTGTTGAAGGAACATTTACTACTAGAAATCTTGGATCAAATGATATTAAGAAGTTAGTTGATGAAGTAAATAAAATTAGCCATAAGAAATTTGGTGAAGAAAAAGATTTAATTGGTAGAGTATATGAATACTTTTTAAAAGAATTCGCTGTTAATGCTACTAAGGAAGAAGGAGAATTCTATACTCCTCATGATGTAGTTCAATTAATAGCGTCTATGGTTGAACCTTTTGATGGAACATTATATGACCCTGCTTGTGGCTCAGGTGGCATGTTCATTCAGAGTGCAGAGCTTGTTAAATCAAAACAAGGAAATTTAAATAGCATTAATATTTATGGCCAAGAAAAAGAAGCGGCTACATATCGTCTTGCAAAAATGAATCTTGCCCTACGTGGTATTAGTCATAATCTTGGTGGAACTAACGACTCAACATTTACTAATGATTTACACAAAGGTATATATTTTGATTACATAATGGCAAATCCACCATTTAATTTAAAGAGCTGGTATAGCAATGACCTTAAAGATGATCCAAGATGGGCCGATTATGTAACTCCACCTGAAAGTAACGCTAACTATGCATGGATTTTACACATGCTTTATCATTTAAAAACTGATAGTGGTGTCGCTGGATTTTTACTTGCTAATGGTGCTTTAAATGATAGTGATACTTTAGAAATCAGAAAGAAATTAATTCAAAATGATAAGGTAGAAGCTATTATAGTTCTTCCAAGATAATTATTTATTACAACAGATATCAGTGTCACATTATGGATCTTAAATCAAAATAAAAAAGGTGGAAATTATCATGGTAGAAAACAAAGAAACCGTGAACATGAAATTTTATTTATGGATTTAAGAACATGGACAGAGAATCCTGTTAAAAATGAAAATAAAAAGAAAGTACGTTTAATGTCTGATCAAATTGCTAGAGCGTCAGAAATTTATCACAATTGGCAAAATGAAGGAGTAGATGGTAGACATTACGAAGTTCCTGAATTATATAGAAGTGTATATATTGATGAAATTGAAAATAAAGGTTGGACATTAACTCCAAGTAAATATATAGAGTTTATTGATCATGACATGGATATTGACTTTAAAAAGGAAATGACAAGAATACAAAATGAAATGATGGATATAATGGAAGTAGAAAAGAAGTCCCAAGTAATGCTTGAGGATGCTTTTGAAGGTATCGGATATGGCATTAAGAAGAATTAGACTTGGTGATTATTTAGAACCTTTGAAGCAAAAATGTGGTATTGCTAAATTAGATCCTATGGAAGTTTCTGGGGTAAATAGAGATAAAGAATTTTTTGAACCGTCAAGACAAATAGGAGAAGATACTGTCAACTATCAAAATGTACCGCCTAGATATTTTGCATGTAATCTTATGCACGTTGGTAGAGATAAGGTTTTACCTATAGCATATAATCATACAAATACCATTAAGCATGTTAGTCCTGCTTATTCAGTTTTTAGAATTAAAAAGAATAATGTGATTTCTGAATTATATTTCTTTCTTTACCTTAAATCGGATGAGAGGGATAGATTCTTTTGGTTTAATACAGATTCCTCAATTAGAGACGGAATGACTTGGGATGATTTATGTAATGTTGAACTAGAACTTCCAGATCTTCCAACACAAGAGAAGTTTGTAAAAGTATATCTTTCAATGATAGAAAATCAAAAATCCTATGAGCGTGGTCTAGATGATTTAAAACTTGTTTGCGATAGTTATATTGAAGATTTAAAAAAGAAAATTGGTGTTGAAGAAATAGGGCAATATTTAGAATTAAAACGAAATAAAAATTCTGATGATAAAATTAAAGATGTCTATGGTGTTTCCAATTCTCTTCAATTTATTACAGCTAGTTCTTCTGTAGATAAAGAAAATCTAACAGGATATAAAATTGTTAATTTTCAAGATATGGCATACGTACCAACAACACACATGAAAATATGGGCTGCTGCTATCTCTGATAAAAAAGAACCATTTGTTGTATCACCAATTTATGAAGTATTTGGTGTAAATAATAAAGATAAATTATTACCTGAATATTTGTTTATGTGGTTATGTAGGAAAGAAACTATAAGATATGGATATTATAATTCATGGGGCAGTGCAAGAGAAAATTTCGTCTTTGATGACTTTAAAACAATAAAGATGCCTATTCCATCATTGGATATTCAACAAGATATCGTTAACATTTATACAGTTTATAAACAAAGAAAACAAATCAACGAACAATTAAAAGAACAAATAAAAAATATATGTCCAATTTTAATTAAAGGATCTATTGAAGAAGCAAAGGAGGATTAACTCATGCCTAAACTAACAGAATATGATGGAAGCTATTATGAAACAGAGTATGAGTACGCTTTTGTTGGCCTTTTAAAAAATGAAGGATGGAAGTATTGCTTTGGAAGTAACGTTTCTAGAGAAAAAATAAGTGATGTATTAATAAAAGATGATTTTATTGGATTTATCAAAAGAACTCATCCTGAATTAGAAGATGATCAAATAGAAGGCATATACGATAAAATTAGATTAATTGGTGCTGAGTCTGATTTTGCTACTCTTCATAAAGTTTATGGATTAATGGTTGATGGCGTAAAAGTAGATGGAATTATTGATAATATTTCTGTCATTGATTTTGAAAAGCCAGAAAACAATATTTTTAAAGTAGTCAATCAACTTGATATTGAATATATAAATAATGGAGTAAAGCATAAAAGGACTCCTGATGTAATTTTATATGTTAATGGTATGCCTCTATGCATTATTGAATTAAAAAATCCTACAGATCAAAATGCCACTATCTTTGATGCATGGGAACAAATTACAATTAGATATTGGAGAGATATCCCTCACTTATTACATTATTGTCCTCTTGCTTGCATATCTGACGGAGTAAAAACTAGACTTGGAACAGTAAGAGCCCCTTATGAACATTTCTATGCTTGGAGAAGAGTAAATGATGGAGATAAGGTTTCAACTCTTCCTTTTGAAGAAACTCAAGCAATGGTAAAAGGTGTTTATTCGCCTGTTAGATTCCTTGAGATATTTAGAGATTATATATTTTTCAAAGACGCTATTTTTGATGGTGATGAATTTGAAATCGTATGTAGATATCCTCAATTCTTCGCAGCTAGATTATTAAAACAAAGTATTATTAAATCTGTTCAAAATGGTACTGGTAAAGGTGGTACATATTTTGGTGCTACAGGATGTGGTAAAACCTATACTATGGCATTCTTAGCTAGACAATTAGCTTTAAGATGCACTGATATTCCTGAAATTGGATCGCCAACAATTGTAATGATTGTTGACAGAGAAGAATTACAAAATCAAGGAGAAAAACTTTTTAAAAAGAGTACTGAATTTCTTAATTTAGGTGCAGTTGAAGTTGTACCGACTAGAAAAAAATTAAGAGATGAGATGAAAGTAAGAGAAAGTGGTGGCTTTTATATTTGTACCATTCAAAAGTTCTGTGATAGAGAAAATGATAAACTAGGCTTAATTAATGACAGAAAAAATATTATTTGCTTTTCTGATGAAGCACATAGAAGTCAAATTGAAAAATCAAGAACTATACAATTTAGCAAAGATATAGATGAAAACATGAGGGCTATGGTATCTAAACCATATGCTAAAGTTTTAAAAGAGGCATTCCCTAATGCTACATTTGTAGGCTTTACAGGAACTCCAATTGCTGAAACTTATCAAACATTTGGTGAAGAAATCGATAGATATACTATGGATCAAGCAGTTGCGGATGGAATCACAGTTGATATTAAGTATCACCCTCGAATTGCAAAAGTATTATTGGACAAAGAAAAAATTAAGTTAATTGAAGATTATTATAAAAAGTGTGAAGATATGGGAGCTACTGAAGAAGACTTAGAAGCTTCTAAAAAAGCAATGAGTTCAATGGAAGTAATTCTTGGTGAGCCATCTAGACTTGAACGATTAGCTGTAGATATTCATGATCATTTTGTTTTATCTCGTGAGAGTGATCCTGAAAGAATACAAAAGGGTATGGTTGTATGTTCTTCTAGAGAAATAGCTTATAAGCTTTTAAAGATATTTGAAAATAAATATCCAGAATGGTTTATTGAAAAGAAGCATCCAGATGGTATTAAAGTTACTTCTGATGAAGATAAAGAACTAAAAGCTATGCCATTTATGGCTATGGTTGCTAGTGTTGGAAAAAACGACCCTGAAGATATGTATAATTATTTGGGTGGAGTAACAAATGATAAACGTTCATCAGATCTTGATGCTGCTTTTAAACAAGATAAATCTAATTTTAGTATTGTAATCGTAGTAGATATGTGGATTACTGGTTTTGATGTTCCATCATTGACATTTCTTTATAATGATAAGCCATTACAAAAGCACATACTTATTCAAACAATTAGTAGAGTAAATAGAAAATATCCTGGTAAAGAATATGGAATGATTGTTGACTATATTGGAATTAGAAACAATATGAAAAAAGCTCTTAAAACATATGGTGGCGATTCTTCTATTGCACCAACTGAGGATGATGTAGAGCAAGCAACAACAGCATTTAGAAATGAACTAGGAATTTTAAAGAATCTATTTAATGATTATGATTTAATTCCATTTTTAAATCCTAATTGTGATCCAGTTGAAAGATATAAACTACTTGCAAAAGCAGGAGAATATGTTTTTGAAAGCACATTAGAGTTAAATTTAAATTCTGATACTAACTCAACCGTGAAAAAAGTATCATTCAAAACTTATTTTTTAAAAACGGTTAAACGCATGAGATTAGCATATGAGATTTGTCAGCCATCTGGAAATTTATCTGAAGAAGAATCTGCGTTAGCTCAATGCTTTATGGCTATTGCAGGATTTGTAAGAAAAATGACTGGAACAGACCATGTTGACACTGACGTAATGAATAGGCATGTTGCTAAGATGGTAGAAGAAGCATTAAAATATACTGAAGTTGAAAGCATTCTAGAGAATGGTGAAAAAGAAGATATTTTTAGTCCTGAGTTTGTTGAAAAATTATCTGATATAAAAATGCCTGCTACTAGATTAGAAATTCTTATAAAAATGTTAAGAAAAGAAATAACAGAATATGGTAGAGTTAACCAAGTTGCAGGAAAGAAATTCCAAGAATTGCTTGAAAAAACAATTGAAGAATATCACGATAGACGTAAGTCTTTATCAGAAGAGGAAGCTGGTGAAACACAAGAAAAAGCTTCTAAAGATATTATTGAAGAAGCGACTAAACAAGCTCTTAAACTTTTAGAAGAAATGAAAGAAAGCAAGGAGAGTTTTAGAAAACTAGGGTTAACTTTTGAAGAAAAAGCATTCTATGATATTTTAATTTCATTAAGGGATCAATATAATTTCGAATATGGAGAAGATAAACTTTTTGATGGAATGATTGTGAATGATAAATGTAAATCATTAGCTAAAAAAGTTAAAGAAATCATTGACACTAAATCTTCATTTGCTGATTGGCTTAATAATCAAAATGTTAGAAATTCTTTGAAATTAGATATTAAAATCTGTTTAGTAAAAAATGGGTATCCACCTCAATACAGTCCTGAAGTATTTACAAAGATAATGGATCAAGTTGAGAATTTTGAAAAGAATAATTAATAAAGAAAAGCGACTTAGCTCAATTACGAGTTAGGCCACATTTTACGTTAAATTGGTCTATCATTTTCATCTAAAAATAATCTATAAAGCGGAACGTTAAGAGCGTCTGCTATTTTTATTAATACGTCAATTGTTGCCGCATGTGTTCCTAGTTCAATTCTTCCATAGTATGCTCTTGAAACTCCGGTATATTCTTCCATTTCTGCTTGAGTATAGCCTGTCTCCTGTTTCCTAATTCGAGCTATATTTTGGCCTAATTTATATCTGTAGTTTTTATTTTTATCTTGTCGAACCTTAGCCATTTGAAGCACCTTCTTTTGAATATTTTATCATATTTTTGTATATAACGCTATATATGACGTTGAGATATGCACTAATTGGTTGTAAAATATAATTGCATGAGGTAATCCTGTATGCATTTAAGGCTACTGCTTGGCTAATAAAATGAAGCAGAGAAATGGAGACTCAAATATGAGCAAAAATAATAAAATGGAACTAAAGTTTAAGGTTTCAAGCTTTAGAAAGATTCCAAATCCTTACATTAAATCAGATAATGTGGGTGAAACCAAACCAGAAATGTATGTGTTAATTTGTGATGTTAAAGATCTACCTACTGACATTCCAATGGGAACAAACCCAAGAATGCAAAACGAAAAAACGAAAGTAGCAAAAAAAATTCAAGCATCATTGACTAATCATACGGAAAGAAATTTTTATTTATTGAATAGAGGTATCTTACTTTCTGCTAAGTCTGTATCATATAACAATGAAGAGAATGTTGTTACTGTCTTATTCGAAGATTTAAATGTTCACGGAAATGTTGATGGTGGACATACTTATACTATTATCAAAAATTGTCGTGACCAATTAGAAGCAGGGGAACAATTTGTAAAAATTGAAGTATTAACTGGTATTGAAGATATGTTTGAACAATTGGCAGCTGCGAGAAATACATCTGTTCAAGTTAATGACCAATCAATAGCTGAACTAGAAAATAGATTTGAATTAATAAAAGATGCTTTTAGAAATGAAAGATTTTATAACGATATTAGTTATAAACAAAATGACATCAAAAGAATTGATGTATCAGATATTTTAGCAATCTTAAACTTATTTAATATTGATAGATATCCAACGGATAAATTAAATCCCATGCCATTGGTTTCTTATGCAAGTAAAAAATCATGTAGTGATTATTACATTGATGAACATAAAAAACACGAAAAGGATCAAACACAAAATCCTTATTATAAGATGAAAAGCATCATGCCAAAAATAACCGAATTATACGATCAATTAGAAACAAGAATGCCTGAATTTTATAAAGGTGAAGCAACTGGTGTAAAAAAATATGGCTCAATTACTGGCGTTTCAATGGTGAAGCCTGGTAAAGAAAAATATAAATCAAAATTTTATGAATACGATATGGATTATAGTACTCCAAACGGTTTTATATATCCGATTTTAGGTGCTTTTAGAGCTTTAGTAAGAGAAAAGGACGGAAAATACGAATGGATTAAAGATCCTATTGTTGTTTTAAATGAATTAGGAAATAATTTAGTCGCTAGCACTATTCAAATGTCACGTGATTTAGGAAATAATCCTAATGCAACAGGAAAAAACAGTAATCTTTGGCAAACATTATTTATGCAAGTCAAGATGACTACGATGACCGCTAGTTTTTAGTGAGGTGACGTAGTATGATTTCCATTGATGAAGTTTTATCTATTTACAAGGAATCTCAAATTGATGATTTCTTAAAAAAATATACTGGATTATCATTAAATGAAAAAGATTTGTCTTATGAAAAAATTAAGAAATATTATAAATTTCTCGGCAATAGCAGTTCAAATGGTTCAAATGTTGGACAACTTACAAGTGGAGAAAAAGGTTTAGTAGAAAGAATAACAAATGCAATTGATGCTGTAATTGAAAAGCAAAAAAATAAATGTGGTATTGTATCTGCTAAGGATTCACTTGCAATAATAAAAAAAGCATTTCCAAAGTATTATGAAAATATGATTGATGTTATTAATGATAATGCTGAAAAGTCATTTGCAAAAGATGCAGAAGGACAAGTTGTTTTAGCTGTAAATGATGGTTCAAAATCAAACAAGCCAACTTTTGATGTAATCGATAAAGGTACAGGGTTATTAGGCTCTGAATTTGAAAGTACAATTTTATCTATTAATCATGGTAATAAACTTTCGAGAGAGAAATCTTATTTGATAGGAGCATTTGGGCAGGGTGGTTCAACATCTTTGCCCTTCACATATGCGACAATAATTTTATCAAAGAAAAAAAATAGATTCTTTTTTACAATAATTAAAAGGGTTGAATTGATTGATTATAAAAACATGGTGTATGTATATTTCACATTGAATGATCAAATCCCTGAATTAAACTTTAATGATTTTACTTGTGATGATAATTATTTAGATGATTTTGTTAATCAAAGTGACTCTGGAACATTAGTTAGAATGGTTGAAGCTGAGATTTCAAAAAGATTTAGAGATAATGAAGTCACTAAACCAGGTATGTTGGCAGATTATTTAAATACCGAATTGTTTAATGTTGGGTTACCTGTTAAAGTAATAGAAAATAGAATAAGTTATGTTTCAAATATTCATTTGCAAAATAGATCTATTTATGGAACTCAACTTAAATTAAAGACTTCAAAAAAATATGTAAAAAAAGATTATTGTGGAACTATTAAGATTGAACATAACAATAGAACATATAATATTGATTATTATACACTCCTTCCTAGTGATGAAGATAAATGGGGAAGCGAATCAGAATGTAAAAAAGTTTTTGAGCAATTCAATGCGTACTATGACCCAATAATATATACAGTAAATGGACAAACTATTACAACTGAAAGATATACAAAGCTGAATAATGCTGGTTTGAATTTCTTAAGATATAGGTTATTAGTAGTCATTAATTTGGATATTTTAGAAACAGAAAAATATAAATTTTTTACCACAGATAGAGCTAGAATTGTTGAAAGTGATTTAACAAGAGGCTTCTTAGATAAAGTTATAAAAGCATTAGCTTCAACTCAAAAACTAATTGAAATTAATGGTATAATTGGTGAAAAATCTGTTTCATCTTCTATAGATCAAAATTTGCTTGATGAAGTTTCAAAACAAGTAAAAAGTGAATATAGCAAATTTTTAAAATCAGGTACAGTCCTTCCAGGAAAAAATGGTAGACATTTTGAACCAACTCCAGAAGAAATATATGAAGATCATATTGTTACTTTAGAATTAACATCGTCAAAACGTGAGTTTTATAAAGATGAAAATATAATATTTGTTATTACGACTAAAGCTCAAAAGCATATTAATGAAGAAGCAATTATTAGTGGATTCTTAAATGATAAATGTTTTAATGATTTGCAAAGAAATTTTATGAATGGTAGAATTCAATATTCTATAAATGCAGGTTCTCTTAAACCTGGAATTTATACAATTCAGTTTATTTATTTCAAAAATAATACAACAACAATGGAAACTGAAAAAATTGTATTTGAAATAAAAAATGAAAAATCTCCTGATAAAGAAAAAAATATGCAAACAAAGAGCTTAGACTTAAATATCATTATTGTTGATGAGGCAACTTTGATTTGTGATATTGCTAGAGATAAAGTAAATAAAAAAATTGATATAAAATTATGTCTTGATTCAGATCAACTAAGAAGTGAAGTTTATGGTTTATCTGCTTCAAGTGATCAAATATCAAAGATTAAAAATCAAATAATTAAACCAATTGTTTTATTCTCGTTATTCTATGGTGAAGCTTATGATGAAATTGTAAATGATGAAGATAAAAATAAAGTTATTTTGTCTTTCATTAAAGCAGTTATTAGCTCATCAATATTACAGTAACTGACGTACTATAATTTTAAGGAGGATTTAATATAAGTCCTCCCTATTTTTTTAAAAATTGAAAGGGGGAAAATAAATGAAAAAATATAGTACGTTTAAAGAGTAGTTTTATGAAAAAAATCTTGGTAATTTTATAGAATTATTTAACGCATTTTTACCTAATGAATATAAAAGAAATCAAAATATTTTAGATGAAATTACTTGTAAAATAAAACATATACGAATTAAAGCAATAGAGTTTACTAAATCAGAATTGAATAAGGTTGAATTCGATTGTTATATTAGAATCACCTATCAATTGTTTAATAATGGTGATCAAATTTATACTTATGATGAAACAGATGGATATATCATTCATTACTCAGGAAATTTTATTAAAGGTTTTAAAATTAAAAAGAAGAAAATTGAAAAAGTAGATAAACAACCATTTATTGAAAAGTTAACTAAAAATCTTGTCCCTGTTATTACTAAAGACAAAATGGATCAATATGCTTCTAAATTTTTGAAAAAATATTGTCCTGAAGCCTTAAAAACACCTATGAAGCTACCACTTGGAGATATTTTAACTAAGGCAAAATTAAATTGTTTTTTTGCTCCTTTAGAATATGACACATTTGGAAAAATTTATTTTTGTAATGATATAGCAGATTATTATGATAATGGTCAGTTGGTTCATGGCATGATACCAAGAGGCACTATTTTAGTCAGCGATCAAAAAGCATATGAAAGAGGAAAAAATCCATTTAGAAATACTGTTATTCATGAATTAGTTCATTGGTTTTTTCATAGTAATTTTTTTGAGTTAAGACAGCTATTGGATAATAAATTAACATGTGCTGTTTGTTTTAAAAAAGAATCAAGCGAAGAAGATGATGAAATAAAATGGATGGAATCACAAGCTCGTTCTATTACACCAAAAATTTTAATGCCAAAAAAAATGTTTTTAAAGCAATATAAAATTGAATTAAAAAAAGAAAGAGAAATTGCAAAATTTTTAAAGACAAATTTTGGGAAAAAAAGTGATTATGGTGATATTGAAGGTGCTATAATTTCATCTTTATCTGAATTCTTTGGGGTTTCAAAGCAATCTGTTAAATATAGACTACTAGAATTAGGCTATTATCAATATGATGGAATTTTAAATTATAATAAAGATGAAGGTAAATATTACAAAGCATTTAAATTTGAAAATGGTTCTTTAACAGATCATCAAACTTACTTTCTAGAAAAATAATCTGTTATTTCTATAATAAAATCTAATGATGATATAAGAGCTGATTTTCAAAATAATCGAATAATTTATTCAAATGGTTTATTAGTTATAAATGATCCTAGATACGTTACCGATTATGAAATTAATAGCTTTGGATTATTACATGTGGATCAATGTTGTATAAAAATTAATGTATCAAGTGAATCAAAACCACTACCTGATTCTAAATTTAAATTTTGCTTATATAGAGGTAATTCTATTGGAAATGAAGCTTCAATTGATATAGAACAATATAGAGCTATAATATCACAATTTACCTCTGATACTGCACATTATAATAGTCATAAAAAGTTTATGCCAGCTTCTGCGGGACGAACAATGCAATATCATATTAAAAAGAAATACGAAGATGATAGACCCCACACAGAAGATGTTGTTAGGCTATGTGATATTACAGCAAAAACGGTTAGAGCATATATAAATGATGAAGTTGAAGATTATAAATTTGAAGTGATAGTAAAGTTTTGCTTAGGTTTTAGATTATCAGTTCCGTATATAGAAGACCTTCTTTCGAAAGCAAATATTAGGATCGACCCTTCCAATATTGCTAGATCAGCTTTAATGGAAACATTAAGATTATAACCACGCTGTAATATAAGAGAAATTTGTAATATTTTAAAAGATAGCCCTGACATTTTATCATGCTTGAAACTATCAAAATCATGGAAAAATAAAAACTTTCCAAATACTTAAGTATCTTTTTTTGAAAAAAACGCAATAAAATTATATCTGTTATTCTTATTTGAACCATGCACTCCTAAAAAGGGGTGTTTTTTTTTACTTAAATTGAATTTTTGTGCATATTTTAGACTTTTTTACTCAGATACTTCAGTATCTGCCCTAACATTTATCAAATTGTGTAAGTGTGTTATTTATATATTGTAGCAAGAAAAATGCTGCAAAAATAAGCTGATTTTTTAATGGGTGATGAAGTACAAATCACGAACCTATACATTGAAAAAGATGCAACAAATTTATAAAGCAGAAAGCTAATAGGAAGTGGACTGCACATATCGAAATGGAGTGTCTTAACACCATTCTTTAAGTGCGTCCAAAGTCCTTGTTGGCCATAAGTAGGTAATTAACCTCCGTTTCGTAAAGAAATTTACATTCGGAGGATTTTTATTTTGAAAACTAGAAAAACATTTACTAATCAAAGGGAGACTTATACCTATCATTTTGATAATGGTGACAAGGTAATAATTGAGCCTGGTAAGTCAACAACAATTTATGCATCTGGAGGTAGTGCGGTAGTAATCGATGAAAATATCACAGATGTCACTATTAAAAGTCTTCATTTAAGTGATGATGCAGAGGTAAGGTCAAACCTTAAATACATCAACTGTGAAGATGAAAAAAACAGAAGGAAACAAATCGAAAACAAAAAGCAATGGGCCATGGACCATCCTGATCAACCTAAGGAATCAAACCCATACAATCATCCAGAAAGAATATTAAGTTTGGATTTCTTTGGTTCAAATGGTGATGAAGATTCGGATAAATCACGCTTGCAATATCAAATAGCCAAAGAAGCTGATAGCGATAATTGGTTAAGTGAAAAAAAGATGGAAGTTAGGGAATTTGTAGCTACTTTACCTAAAACAATGCAAGAAACATATGACCTTATATTTATTAAAGGGTATAAACAATGCGAAATGTGTAAGATGCTTGGCCTAACAAAAGGTACTGTATCCGAGCGAGTAAAAACTTTGGAAAAAAAGATAAAACAAAAATTTTGTTGACCCTAACTTTTTATTGGTTGTTCGGCCTAAGCCACAGAAGGAGAAAAAGCAATTTAACCTTCTAGAAAGTTTGAGGAAATTTATGAGAACAAAAAATCATAACATCCGCATTAATGTGGCGGAACAATCTGGTGGAAACACTAATGTGCTTGAGAGCGTGACTGAGTCTATTCCTAAGAAGCTATTTAACAAATTATTTAATAGTAAAAGAAAAGTCTTGATCATCGCTCCTAGCGATTCTGTAACAGGAGGAGGACTTCATGGTAAGGACTTATCTAAGGCTGATGTGTCAGTTAATATTTATGCTTTCTTAAAAGCTCAAGAAACAAATAAACCTGTTGAGTTATGTTGTGCAATTGGTGATGAATTTATTGATGGAAGACCTTATGATGAAATTGTAGAAATTGCGAGATCCTTTATTAAAAAAATCGGTGGTTTTGAAAAATTTGCTGAGTGGGGTTTGGTTAATGTCTAAGAAGCATCCAGCCATTGAAAGATTTTATAAATCAAATAAATGGAAAATTGCTAGAGCTATGAAGATAGCTTCAGCTGGTGGAAGATGTGAAAAGTGTGGGAACGTTGGTACTGAAGTTCACCACATAATTCACTTGACTCCTGAAAATGTAGATAATCCTGAAATCAGCATCAACCAAGATAATCTTTTATTGCTTTGTAAAGAATGTCACAACAAGGAACATGAACGCTTTACTGACAAGAAAGATTATAAGTTTGATGAAGATGGTAATATGGTAAAAAAGTAGATTTCATGGTATAATTTCATTGATAAAGGTTGGTGAAATATTATGGAATATGAATACAAAAGCATTACTTTTGGTTTAACTTTCAGTACAAAAAATGGTTTTAATGAAAAAGTTCAAGCATATCTTGATCAATATGCAAAAGAAGGGTGGAGACTTCACACTGTAAATGTTTATGGAGCAACAGCTTCAATTGGACATATTGTCTTTGAAAAGGAAGTAAAGAAATAGCCATCCCCCAGTCTCAATTTCGAGCAATTGCTAAAGTACCGTTCGGCCCCACCTCAGAAATGCGTGGCCCAGAATTTTTGAAAACTTGAAATTTTGAAAAACTGAATAATAATCAAGGTATATCTTGGTTTATGTGAAGAGTAGTATAAAAAGCTGCTCTTTTATTTTGATTTTCATTTAAAAATTGTCAATTTTGTACTTGCTATATAAGGCAAGTAGAGTGATATATATACACGACGAAGGGAATAGAAAATAACCTTCAAGGAGGAAAACAAAATGGCAAAAATTAAAATTAGTGAATGGCAAAAAGCATTTAACACAGGAGCTTATGATGCACCTTATGTAAAAACACAAATTGAGGCAGGATGGTATGATTGGTTTTGTAGAGATTCCAGTTTAGCAAATAAAACTAAAAAAATGGGACAAATTATAAAGAAAATAAAAGATGGCGGAAAGGTTGATCTAGAAAAGAATACAATCTTCTTTAAAAATAATTGTCCTTTAACTGGACCATTGTATGATGAATTTAGAATTTGTGATTTAGAAACAAATGACGCATTATTTACAATTCAAATTGATTGCTGCAGAAGCGATTGTAAGTATACAGTTTATGGACTAGGTCAATGGGATAAACCAATATTTAAAACAGACTCAAAGAAGGAATTGTTAAGTTGGCTTAATTCAAAATGAGTAGTATAAAAAGCTGCTCTTTTATTTTACTTTCAAGTTGATATTTATTGTTTTTAGAGTGATTAATATAACACGAATAAGGAGGATGTAAACATGGCCGAATTAAAAGCTGGATGTTATATCAAAATAAAAAATATGAAAAGTGAACCTGAATATTCAGGTAAGGTTGGAAAAGTTATCTTAATTGATGATGCAAATCAAATTCATGGAACTTGGGGTGGATGTGCCTTGATACCTGAAGTTGATGAATTTGAAGTTTTACCTGATGAGAGAATTCCTTTATTTGAGATGTGTGAGAAAAATAGAACAGGCCTAAGAGGAATGAACCACCTTGTAGATTATTATGTTAGCTCAGTTGGAATGTCAGAAAAAGAAGCAGTCGATTATGCTATTGGATTATTTCATAATGGTACAATTCAATTCAAGTTTAAAGGCGGAAAAGAAATAACATTATAGTAGTTAGTCCATTGGTTAATACTAATGGGCTTTTTTGTCTTCATTGACAATAACAACTTTTTAAAGTAAAATTAATATGCAATTCGATGAAACTGATAACTTTCTATGAAAGCTGACTAGTTAATCTTCTGCAACGCTATTATGAGGATTGCCCTTTGAGGCTGATAGCAATAGGTCGCCCTATGGCTGGTCACATGATTTTGTCGGATTGACTTAATAATATAGGAGGTCAAAGTGTCTTTCTGAATTTTTTAATATGGAAAAGACAAACACAAAATCTATGGATTTAAACAAGGAGACCGCTATGCGACTTTGGAGTAAGTTCTATGGCAAGGCCACAAAGGTAAAAGATTTTACTGGACGTGAAATTGTTAAAGGTGCTTACAATAATCGTAACAGCGAATTTGGATGGAATGTTGATCATATCCTTCCACAAAGCAGGGGTGGCAAGACTGCTGATTATAATTTAATAATTTGCCATATTTCAACTAATGATGAAAAAGCAGACAAATTTCCAGTTTTTAATGCTAATGGAAAGAAGTTTGAAATTTTAAAGGTTGAAAATCATTATGAGATTAGAGAAATATCTAATGGCTCAAATGAAGGAAAACAGAATATTGAAAACGATGATTCAATAAACTTTATGGATTCTGCAGCTGGTATCAGGTTCTTTAAGAAATTAAAAGGTATCCAAAATAAATCAAGATTTGTTGGATCAGTTTTGATAAGATTACAAAATGTTTCTAATACAGCTGTTATTGATTTCATTGAGAAATTCTTTGATGAAGAGAATATTTCATATTCAATGTCAAGTGACTATCGTAATAGTGAGACAAGAATAATTGTTAAAAATTATAATATGTCATTGAAAGAAGATAACTCAAAACTTCTTGATAAGTGCATTTTATTAAATACTTATCTTAAACGTTATTTTAAACCTATGAAGTATATTTTAATGTATGACATTTGTTATCAAGTTAATTGCTATGATGAAAAACAAGATATGTATCTAAATGCACAAACAATAAATTTTGATAATTTCAATTGTGATTTAGATGATGCGTTGTTTATAAATGAATTGGTTTATATCAACACAGAGGCAAAAGATAGAGAACCAGATTTGGATTTTGAAAACTATTCTTATTGCAAATATGATTATGAATATACAAATTTAGCTAAAAATTTAGAGAAGGAGGCAAGTAAGTAAGATACTTGTAAACCTCCTAGATTAAAATAAAAAAAGGTGACAGGCGACGGTCATCTTTAACTTATATAAGGTGCTAACAAATTACACGATTTAATACAAAGGGTGCTAAAACTTTACACGATTACAAGTAGGGGTGCTAAATTGTATTAAAACTGTTTCTTTTAGGCATTGAGGTTATAAACGTTTGATTTTTTTTAATTTAACTGAACCCCATTTAGTTCA
>DKCH01000011.1 GCA_002449135.1 Caryophanales bacterium UBA6879
AAAACAGTATATTCATCACATAAAGAAAAGATCTCTGGCATTTTATGTGAAATAAATATAAATGTTTTCCCTTTTTCTTTTAATGAACGAATAATTTTAAAGAAATTATCAATTTCATCATTATTTAATGCTGTAGTTGGTTCATCCAGGATAAAAATATCAGCCTTTTTAAAAAGCGATTTAGAAATTTCCAAAAGTTGTTTTTTACTTGTTGAAAGATCTTCAACAGTCTCGTTTGCATCTATATCAACACCGAGCTCTTCAAACAAATCATTACATTTTTGAATCATTTCTCTTTTTGAAAGTAATCCAAACTTAGTAATTTCATTTTTGATAAAGATGTTTTCATAAACTTTTAAATCGTTAAAAAGATTAATTTCTTGGTGGACAAATGCTATTTTTAAAGCTTCAGATTTAGTAACAGTAAGATTTTTAGCTTCTTTACCATCAATTTTAATAATTCCAGAATCAAGAGTTTTAACACCACCTAAAATATTCATTAAGGTAGATTTCCCTGCTCCATTTTCACCTATTAAAGCATGAATTGTGCCCTTATTAACATTAAAATTTACATTAAAAAGAACTTGGACTCCATCAAAGGATTTATTAATATTAGTCATGCTTAATTTAACCATAAGTCCTCCTTTTTAAATATGTGTAGGCCAAAAGGCCTACACATTAATTTGAAATTTAAGCAGTTACTTTACCACCGAAACCAGTTTTATTTTTAACATTTGATTTATCAACAACTTCAACTGGAATAACGTGATCTTTTGTAACTTTTTCATTATTTAAATGTTTAACAATATCATCTATAGCAGATGTAATCATACCTGGATCATAAGTAACATCGAATAAAGTAGTATTTTCAATATATGTTGCATATTGACTTTGTCTAGGGTGATCACCTCTAATAACTTGATACATTTCTTCTAAACCAGAAGAAGAACCTAAAGCTTTAATATTAGTCTTAAAAGCTTGTTTATTTTCTTCAGAAATAGTTGAACCAGCTAAAGCTTCTAAAACACCCATAGAAATTTCAGAGTCATGAGTGAAAATCCATTTATAATCTTTAATAGTATTTTGGGCATCTTCAAAAAGTTTCTTACCCTTTTCTCTAGACCAACCAGTATAGTCTGTAGATTTTATTTGACTATCAATATCTGTTTGACTCCAACCATTGGCTTTTAATTCTTCATAGAAACCTTTATTTCTTAATTCAGGAACTGAGGAATTATCACCTGGCATAACTAAAATCTTATCTGTCTTTTGTAATCCAAGTTCAATAAATTTCTTAGCAGTTTCTTTACCGATACCTTCATTATCACCTTTAACACCAGAGACATAAGAAGTAGAACCATTAACTGCATCATTTGTAATGATTCTATCAAACATAACAAATGGAATATTACCATTAGCTAATTTAGTAATTGCGCTTTCAACAGTATTGTCATAAGGTAAAATAACAATACCAGCAATATTAGAGCTTGCTTCTAAGTCATTAACAGTATTCATTTGAACTTCAGCAGATTCGCAAGCAGTAACAACAAAATTGTATTTTTGGCCTTCTTTTTTATTTAATTCATCAGCATGGCTTTGAGCATTAGTTAATACAGCACCAGTCCAGCCATGATCAGCAGAAGGAACAAGAATTCTAACTTCTTGTTTTCCAGAATCAGAAGATTGGCAGCTAGCTAAACCTAAAGTAAGACCTAAAGCAGCAAGTAAAGTAAAAATTCTACGATTTTTCATATTTTTTCCTCCTTTTATATTTTTATGAAAATTCTTATTTAAATAACCTTTATTATTTTTTTATGGCATATCTAATCTTTCCTTTCTTCAATTATTCAAAATCAACCCAACTACCTTTTTTAGATGATTCAATAGCTTTATGAATGAATTTAACCCCATCTAAACCATCTTCTACATTGGTGAAATCTAAATCTTTTTCTGTTAATTTTTCATTATTAATCTTTTTTAATAAAGCATTAACAACATTGCGATAAATATTACCAAAAGCACAAATTAACCCTTCAGGATGACCTACTGGTAAACGAGAATATTTACTAGCTGAATATTTCTTTAAATAACTAGCACCTCTAGATAAACGAGTAGTTCCTTCATCTAATTTAGTTAAAAGTAAATCATCTGGATATTCTTGTTCCCATTCAATAGCGGCTTTAGAACCAAATACTCTAACTCTTAAACCATTAAGATGACCTAAAGCTACTTGTGAGCACCAAAAACCAGCTTTTAAACCATTTTCATATTCTAAAATCATATTGCTATTAAGATCTAATGCCATACCATAATTATCAGTAGTAGCTACTAATTTTTTTAGTTTATAGCCAGTTAAATACTTAACTAAATTTTCAGCATGGGTTCCTATATCACCAATACAATTAGATATTCCAGAATACTTAGGATCACTTCTCCAAACTGATAAACTAGTTTCTTTTTGTTTAGATTTATCTAAAGAATTAATTAACCAGTCTTGAGCATACTCAACATTAATAGAAACTATTTCACCTAATTCATTTTTGGCAATCATTTCTTTAGCGATTTTTACCATCGTATAGCCAGTATATGTATATGTAATTGCAAAAATTAAGTTTCTTTCTTTAGCAAGTTCAACTAATTCTGTAGCTTCTTGTACAGTAAAACAAAGAGGTTTCTCACAAACGACATTAATGTTATGTAATAAAAATTCTTTAGCAATTTGATAATGTAAGAAATTTGGAGTGCAAATTGAAACAAAATCAATTCCGTCTTCTCTTGCACTTTCTTTTTCTGCCATTTCTTTATAATCAAGATAGCAGCGTGAATCATCTACATGATAAGCTTTAGCAGTCTCAACATTTAGTTTCTGATCAATTGAAAAACATCCAGCAACTAATTGAGCTTTAGGTTCTAAAGCTAAAGCCTTACGATGAACTTCTCCTATAAAGGCTTTAATATCGCCTCCTACCATCCCATATCTAATAATATTTCTCATAATCACCTACTTTGCATTAGAAATAGCATCATCAAACTTAACATTAGAAGCTTCAAAATCAACCTTATGAACAAATTGACAAGCTTCTGTTGCCCCTGCTACTCTTTCCATACCAGAATCTTCCCATTCAACAGATAATGCTCCTTCATATGAATAAGCATTTAAAACTCTAATAATTTCTTCAAAATTTACTTGACCATGTCCTAAAGAACGGAAATTCCATCCTCTTTTTAAAGATCCAAAATCAATATGTGAACCAAGCAAACCTGTTCTACCATTTAAAGTAACTGCAGCATCTTTCATATGAACGTTATAAACTCTATCAATAAAATCTTCTAAGAAAATATGAGGAGTAACACCTTGCCACAACAAATGAGAAGGATCAAAATTAAGACCAAATTCTTTGCGATCCTTAAATACTTCTAATAAACGCTTAGCTGAATAATAATCAAAAGCAATTTCACCTGGATGAACTTCTAAAGCAAATTTAATACCATATTTATTAAATTCATCTAAAATTGGACACCAATCCTTATAAACTTGATTAAAACCATCATTTATTAATTCCTCACTAGTTTGTGGGAAAGAATATAAATAACGCCAAATAGGTGAACCAGTAAAACCAGAAATTACCTTAATACCCATTTTATGAGCAACATAGGCAGCTTTCTTCATAGAAGTAGTAGCCCAAGCTTTAATTTCATCAGGCTTGTTAGCTAAACTAGCGGGAGCAAAATTATTTAAACGTGGATCAGGCAAATCAGAAACACACTGACCAATAATATGAGTAGATAAAACAGGACAAATAAGATGATTATCTTTTAATGTTTTCTTAATAAATTCTAAATAATTCTCATCAGAATATGCCTTATCTAAATCAAAAGCATTTCCCCAAACAGCTAATTCTAAGCCATCATAACCCATTTTATGAGCTAGCTTACATAAACTTTCAAAATCCAAATCAGACCACTGACAAGTAACTAATAAAACTTTTCTTTTTCCCATATTTTTTCCTCCTTTATGTATGTGAAATTAAAGATTCTTTTAAAAATATTGTGTTTTCTAAAATAATATTTTCCTTAACCTTTTCAGTTCTAATTAAATAGTCATAAGCTAAATTAATAGCTTCTTTACCTTGTGAGAAAGGATGCTGGCCAACACTAGCAATAACTAAATCATTTTTTAAACAATCTATTACTTCCATAGTTTGATCTACAGTAATGATTTTTGGTAATTTCCCTTTAAATTCACTTAAAGCTAAATTAGCTCCTTTAAATCCTGCAGATAAAAAGAAAATCAAATCAGAAGATTCGTTTTCTAGAATCTCTTTAGTCGCTTTATAAGTTAAAACCTCTGAATCAAAATTATCATAAATTTTAACAATCTCAAAATTATGGTTCAAAACCTCAATAAGACCTTTTAGCCTTTGCTTTAAGCCATTATGCAAAACAGAAGATATGACTATGCTTGTTCTTACTTTATCTTTGAAAATTAAATTAGCAATATTAGCTAAAAGCTTTCCAGAATTCAAATAGTCAGGGCCGACATAAGCTAATTTATTTTTCAAATTTAAATTAATATTTAAAGCAATAATAGGAATATCTAAGTCTTCTAATGCTTTTTTAATTTTTTCAGTTTCAATAGTAGAAATAATAAGCAAAGAAAGATTAAGCTGCTTCAATTCTTCAATAGCCTGTAAGGTTTGTTCTTCAGAAAAAACTTCAATACTTTTAATAGCAAAATCTAAACCAGAGTAATAAACTTTATCAATTTGATGCCTTATTCCTTCCTCTACTAAATCAAAGAAAGGTTGATTCCTACTACCAATAATAACACCTACATGCCTTTGATTATTTAAAAAGGCTAAACTTCTTGCCACACTATTGGGGCGATAATTAGTTTTTATTAAAACATCCATTACCCTTTTTTCGACCTCTTTAGCGACCTTACCACGTTGATGAATAACCCTATCAACAGTCCCTCTAGAAGTCTTAGCTAACTTAGCAACTTCTTTAATAGTAATCATTTTTAAACCTTTCTAATAATGTGTAAGCGTTCACGGTCACAACTACAATATATCAAGCTTTAAAAGTAAAACGCAATAGCAAATAAATCAAAAATAATCAATTATTAAACTATTATTTACAAATCATATAAATTAAAAATTTTTATTAAATTTAATGAATATCATAAAGCATCATATTATGTAAGAAATTAAAGAAAATCCGATATCTTCGGGTTATTTTTGTAAGCGATTACATAAAATTTATAAAATAATGTGCAAATGTGCATATATAAAAAATTAAGCGTTTACATAAACTAACAAAGATATCTATATTTCTTTTAATTTTTTTCACTTTTTTTAAAAATAAATAAACACACTAGAAGCACATTGAATTTAAGTAGATAAATTTACATCTAAATAAATAGCTTGTCCGAACACAAATTTTATTTTTTACATATTGAAAAACTTAAAATAACCATCTATAAAATTAAATATTATTTTTTTATAATTAAAAAGCTTATGTTTTATTCAAAAAAGTGTTTTTTTAATTATTTTTATTTTTTTATTTAATTTTAATTATTTATAGATATATATTATATATTTATTGTAAAGATACTTTTAAATTGTTAAAATATCAGTTGTGTATCTTTAAAAAGATAGTTAGGAGATTCAAAATGGCATTTTTAGAAAAACTATTTGGTATAGATCGTCGAGCCTTTAACAAAATTGAGAAAAAAGCTCGTGGGGTTTTTGACTATGAAGAAGAAATGAGAAACCTTTCTGATAAAGAGTTACAAGCAAAGACTCCTTATTTCAAAGACTTATTAAAACAAGGTGTTCCATTAGATGATTTATTACCAGAAGCTTTTGCTACTTGCCGTGAAGCCGCTAAAAGAGTTATCGGCCAATTTCCTTATCCTGTTCAAGTCTTTGGTGCCACAGTTTTAAACGAAGGTGATGTTGCGGAAATGAAAACAGGTGAAGGTAAAAC
>DKCH01000064.1 GCA_002449135.1 Caryophanales bacterium UBA6879
AAATCAATTTCTATACATGAATAAACCAAAAGTCCAATTATTACGATAAATAAAATTAAAGTATAAATCCAAAATAATGGACGATGATTATATGCATCTTTTGGATCATCAAAAGTCTTTTTTGTTTTAAATGAGAGAATATTCCAAAGATTATTTAAAGGATTAATTACACATTTTGTTAAAAAGTTACCTACATTTTCAATGATTTTCATAATTAAGCAACCTTTCTTCTTAAAATACTAGAGATAATTTGTAAAATGAAAACTAAGATAAATAAAGGTATTAAAATAGCTCCAACTCTATCATATTGTCTAGCTTCCATAGCTGTTTTTAATAATTGACCAATACCACCAGCATTTGCCCAAGCTAAAATAACACTAGCACGAACATTAATTTCAAATGTATAAATAAAATTTGATATTAGCATCGGATTAGCGCTAGGTAGTAAGCTAACCTTAAAAGCTTCCAAACGATTGGCCCCTGTTGATAAGCTTGCTTCAAAAGGATTCATATCTAAGGTATCAATGTATTCAAACATTAATTTGAACATAATACCCATTGTAAAGATAATAATAGCAACAATACCAGCAGTAGCACCTATTCCTAAGAAAGCAACAGCCATTAAGGCTAAAACATAAGTAGGGATACTTCTAATGATGTCCATTATTATTCTTATGGGCATATAAATATAGCTATGTTTGGAAACGTTTCTACTAGCTAATAAAAACAAAGGAACAGCTAAAATAGTGCCAATTAAAGTGCCTATATAAACCATTTCAACAGTTTGATTTATTGCAGGAATAGCACTATTAAATAAATAATCCCAGTATCTTGGCCAGGTTTTTAAAGATAATTTATTAGGAACAAACATTTGTTCAAAGATTATACCTAGTTGGTCCAATTTTACTCTAGTTGGCATTTCGATAAAATAAAAAGAACCAAAAAATAAAAACAAAATAAATAAAAAAACTAATAAAAATTTACTTCTTTTTTTCTCAATTGTTTTAGTTGGAACACCTTTATCATCAACACTTACTACTACTTTTTTAAAAAATAAAGAATGGATATATTTTTTAGATTTATCACCAACCAATTTTAAAACATTATTTTTCATTAGAATCTACATCTCCTAACTTTTCACTATGTTTTAAAGCACGACCATAGATTTGTAATAAAATTTCATCAGTGACTTCACTTGGCTTTCCATCAAAAACGATTTTTCCTTGTTTAATACCAATGATTCTTGTTGCATATTTAATTGCTAAATCGACGTGATGCATATTTGCAACTATTGTTATTTTATATTCTTTATTTATACGTTCAAAATCATCCATAACACTTAAGGTAGTTACTGGATCAAGACTAGCAACAGGCTCATCAGCTAAAATAATAGAAGGTTCTTGCGTTAGGGCTCTAGCAAGGGCAACACGTTGTTGTTGTCCACCACTAAGTTGATCAGCTCTTGTGAAGGCTTTATCTAAAATTCCTAGTTTATCTAAAGACTCTAATGCAAGCATCTTCTCTTTTTTACTATATAAATTAAATAAATTTTCAAAAGTATTATGATAACCAACTCTTCCACTTAGAACATTTTTATATACACTACTTCTTTTTACTAAATTAAAGGATTGGAAAATCATTCCAATGTTTTTTCTAAGTGTACGTAATTTTTTACCTTTTACTTTATTAATATCGATTCCATTAACAATAAGTTGACCATGTTGAATATCATGCATTTTATTAATTGTTCTAATTAATGTGGATTTACCAGCACCAGATAATCCAATAATGCATACAAAATCTCCATCATTAATTTTCAAATTAATATCAGATAGTGCTTTATATCCATTTGGATATATTTTATCAACATGATCAAACTCAATCATAACTTCATCCTTTTATTTTTTATATTAGTAATAATTCTTCTTATTTTATTATTTAATTAAATCGTGGTCAACACAATATTGATAGAATTCTCTTTCACCATCGAAATCACTATCTTTAGCTTCGGTATAACCAGTATGAGAATAAACTTTATAAAGAATATCAGCAGGAGACATATCTTCGCCTTCAATGTTATCTTTCATGGTAATAGCGGTTTCGAAAGCTTTTTTAACAGCATTTTTCTTAGCCTCTTCTAAATTAGATCTAGCTGAAATGGTATCATTGTAGATTCCATCAGTAATAGCAACAGTCTTAGTTTTAGTGAAAGCTTCAGGATTTTGATAATAAGGAGAATCTTTCTTAATATAGCCTTGGGCATATCTAACATCGGTAAAGCCCCAGAAACCAGCAATGGTACCATCTTGAGTGTTGTTAAAAGCTGCACCATAGTCAGTTTGTTCAACCCCAATAATCATGGTCTTCTTTTCTTCATCAGTTGCTTGATCATATTTGGTTTGATCAACCATAGACATTCCATAATCATTTAAGTATTTTAAAGGTCTAAGATAACCAGCACCACTAGTAGCACCCATTCTACCAATTTTTAAACCAGCTAAATCTTTAACATCGATTTTACCATCATTGTTTTTATCAACATAATATTGATTTCCAACAACTAATTGAGAAGTATACCAGTTAACATCCTTATCGGATTGTTGACCTAAATATTCATAACCTTCAATTTCGCCATTCATAGCTTTGATTTGTTTTTCAACATCATCAACATAATCTTCAACTTGAACTTTATAACCTTTTCTAACAGAGGTTAATAAAACTTCAACTTTACCTGGATCTTGGATAGTAGCTTGAGCATAACCAGAAGCAGTTAAAAAACCAATATCTAATTGATCAGAAAGTAAACCTTCAGTAGTAGCGTTGTAAGAAGTACCAACAGAGATTTCATAATTATAATCTGGAGTGATTTCGTGTAAAACAGGTTCAAGTCTCTTAGCTAAGCTTCCTAATGTATCAGGATCATTTGATGGAACAAATTGAATCTTAATAACGTTATCAGAGTTTTCTTTACCACAGCTAGTGGTTCCAGTAGCAACTAATAATGTTGCTAAAACGGCACATAAACACAAACTTTTTTTCATAATTTTTCCTTTCTTTTAATTTACTGCTAAAAAGTTTTATGAAAAGAAAATAAAAAAGGGTTCTTAAAACCCAAAATTATTTATTTGTTAAATTTGATTGTACAAATATTTAACATAAATCTTTTCACATAAATATTTTTACAACAATTTATATTAAAAAGTAAATAAGAAAAAAATGATAGCGATCACATTGTAAAAAAAATTGTAAATTTTATGTATATTAAAAATGAATATAAATTTTAAAATTTGGAACAAAAAAAGCCACTATAAAGTGGCTTAATGTTTTTAAATAAATATTAACTACTTATTTTTGGGTTTAATATCAAGAATCATTTGACGTTTTTCTTCATATTCTTGGGCTGAGATTATTCCATTTTCTTGAAGTTTCTTCCAACCAAGAATCTTTTTAATTTTAGGATCAGTTTCAGGATCATCAGCTTGGTTGCTACCTAAGGCAATAAATCCAATAAAGGTTACTAAGAAATAAACAACATAAAGAATAACTGAAATTAAACCAATATAGGCAGAAGTATTAGTAGCACTTATTGATGAAACGGAAAAATAAAATTCAACGACCATAAAACCGGTAGTTAGACCAAGACCAATTTTTCTGGCAACATCATTTGAAGAATTAAATAAGAAGAAACCAATGAAACCAAAAAACATAAAAGAAATAAGTGCAACACTGAAAGTAACACTTTCAGAATCTAAAGTTATTCCACCTAATACAAATGAAAGCCCAGCAAAAACAAAGCTAAGTATTAAAATCACTTGTTTAATGATATTAAATATTTTCATAATTTTTTTCCTTCTTTTTATTAATATCGATTTTAATTTGATATAACAAATTTCAACTTTTGATTTAAAAAAATTAAAAATGTAGACGATATATATTTTAATTAAGATAGGAATAAATTATTTTGTTAATTTAATGGACTTTATTTGATCTCATTTAAAATTTGTTTTAATGAATTATAATCTACAAAGTCTACTTTTTTATTATAGGTCTCAATCATCCCCTTATCTTCTTGTGTAAGGGTTTCAATAGGTTTGTTTTTAAGAGAACGATAGACAACTTTCATCATAGTTCGATGTATAAAATTTAATTTGCTGTAATCAATACCACCTCTTAAGTGAAAAATTGATGAGGTTTTTAATATGTTTTCTGGAATTTGTTTTTTTATTGAGTTTCTTATGTTTACTATGTTTTCTTTATTAGTCACATCTGCTAATCCAACTGTTACAATAATTAATTTTTGTTTTGAAGATAATTTTTTAATTATTTTCTTTATTCCTTTAATTCCACCTGCATATAAAGCACCAAAATATATAATTTGTTCATAACCATTTAAAGTTTTAACATCTTCATAATTTATAATAGGAAAACTAGTCATTTCTGCGAATTTTTCTGCATATCTTTTTGTTGTACCATAGTGGCTACCATATATGATTAAAGTATTCATGTATTGCTCCTTGTTCTATTTATTTTAAATGTCAGATTAATTATTTTAATAAAATAATTTATTAAATAAGAATAAATTTTAAGTATGAAACATTAACTTATGTATTTTTATAATTTAATTACATTTCTACTTTTCCTATGTTTATAAATTTATACTACAAAAAAAGTTTAAAAAAATCAACATTTTTTAAATATTAAAATTTCGATTGGTTTCTTATTTTATTTTATATAGTTGTTAATATTCTATTTATAGTTTAAAATATATTGCATATGATTTAAAAATTATTGTTTTATGTAAATTGTAAAAAATAAAAGATGTTAAATGCCTTGATTTTTATTAAATTATATTTTTTATACGAAAGGAAAAATTATGATTCTTCAATTAAAAAATGTTTCTAAATATTATTCAAATGGTCATAATGCAAATAAGGGCTTAGATGATATATCTATAACATTTCAAACTGGTGAATTTGTTGCTATTACAGGTGAGTCAGGAAGTGGTAAGACTACTCTTTTAAATGTAGCTTCAACTTTGATGGATATTGATCAAGGCGATTTTTTAATTGATGGTAAGGACACATATGAATGGAACCAAGAGAAGAAGATTGATTTTCGACGTCGCAATGTAGGCTTTGTTTTTCAAGAATATAATGTTATTGTTAGTCTTTCTGCTTTAGATAATATTCTTCTTGCTTTGTATAATATAGGCTATACCAAAAAAGAAGCAAAGGAAAAAGCTTATCAGGCTTTAGAGAAAGTCGGTTTAAAAGGTTATGAAAAAAAGAAAGTGGCTTTAATGTCAGGTGGGGAAAAACAACGCGTTGTTTTAGCACGTGCTTTAGCAAGTGATTGTCCTTTTTTTGCTATTGATGAGCCAACAGGAAACTTAGATTCTAAAACTGGACGAGATATTATTAAACTTATCTCTGAATTTAGTAAGGATAGATTGATTCTTTATGTTACACATGATTTTGATTCTATAAAAGATATAGTAACTCGTCATATAACTTTAAAAGATGGCAAGATTGAAAAAGATGAAACGTTAAAGAAATTAAATGAGAATAATTTTGAAAATAAAGAAGAGAAAAAACCTTTAGGACTTATTCATAATGCTTTTAAAGTCCTTTTTTCCTCTCCTAGTAGATTTTTATTAATGATTATTTCGTTGATTTTATTTTCTTTAGCAAGTGTGGGAATTGGTCTTAATGCTAATACTCTTTTGCTATCATGGTCATCAAATAATTTTGATAAACAAAATTATTTTACAAATGATGTTGATTCAAATTCTCTAGTTTATCTTACTAAGGATAAAGGTGCTTATAATTTAAATGAGGAGAATTATGTTGTAGATAAGGGAAACATTACTTCGAATGTTCAATTAGGTATACCTTTAAATTTTGCTACTTATTCACCTGAGGAGTCCAATATAAGTTATGGACCTGTTAAAGAAAATATTTCAACTTTTTCTTTAACAACCCATCTTGATACAAATGATGTTTTATCTGGTAGTTTAACTGATGAGGATGGATTTTATGTTGTTTATTCTTCAAAAGAAAATCTATCTTCTAATTTAAAAAAGAAAATTAAAGAATTTTATAATACTTATATTAATCAAACAAATTTATTAACCTATTATTTTTTAAATGATGAAAGTAAAGATACTTATGGTATGTCTTTAGAAAGTGAAAATTATATTAATTCTCTTCCTTTAAAAGGAGTTTTTCTTTATGAATCAGATTCGTCTTCTTATGGTATTTCAGCTATTGTTCCTTCTAATAACAATACATATAAAAAAATATTAAAGACCTATTTTGAGGCTTTACTTGTTTATAATAATACTGAAAAAGGAAGAGTATATAAAGAAGATGGAATTATTGAAAAAGATAATGGTTCTTACTCACTTATCAGTTCTTTAAAAAATAATAGTAATGATAGTGAATTACTTTCTATTAATTTAAATGGTAATAAGGTTAATATTAAAAACACCACTTATTACTATGATGGTGATAGTAGCCATATTCCTTTTATGAGTATACCGACATATTATCAAGATAAAATAGATAATATGAGTATTACTCTTTTAAATAAGGAGATTCCATTAAAAACTTTTATTGATCATTTAACTCAAAATAATTCAATTTTACAAAAGCCAATTTTTAAAGATACTTTAGAAGGTTCTTATACTGATACACTAAATAAACCAACTGGAGAAAATTCTTATAAGATTTTTAATGATTATTTTTCTCAGGATGGTGCTATTTCCTTTTTTGATAATAGTTTTTCTACTTTTAAAGAATTTATTCTTATTTCTAATTATTTAAATGAAACTGTTTATCGTGTTTTTTCAAATGATTTAACTTCTATTCAAAAGTTAGAGAGTAATTTAAGAAAAGAGGGATATTCTGCAACTATTTTAAGTAAAGAAATGACAAGCACTATGAATAAAATTTTAGGTGCATTAGTCTTTATAGTTGTTTTAGGAATTATTGTTGCTTATTTAATTATTTATTTTATCTTTTATGCTGTAACTTCTTTGATTTTAAAGAATATTACAAGAAGGTTTAATAATGATAATTATGTTTTATTTACTTTAGGTTATTCTACAAAAAGTTTATTTGGGACTAAATTTATTTTCTTAGTTGTTCCTATTATTTTAACCTATTTAGTTACCGCAACTGTTATTTTGATAGTTTTAACTGTATTTGAACAATTTATTGTTTTACCTTATTTATATATTTATTTTCTTATACTTATTGTAAATGTATTGTTGGGTCTTCTTTTTGCTATTCGCTGGCAAAAGCGTGAAAGGATTTTAAAATAGTATGATTAAAATTGAAAATCTAAATAAATCCTTTAAACAAAAGGGTTCTACACTTCATGTCTTAAAAAATCTTTCTTTAGATATTCCAGATTATGGTTTTACTATTATTATTGGTAAATCAGGATCTGGAAAGACCACGTTTTTAAATGCCTTAGGTGGATTAGAAACTTATCAAGGAAGTATTACTTATAAGGATGGACATAAAGAAACTGGGAAATTAAGTGCTACTTTTGATGAGTATCGTAGTAAACATATTGGATATATTTACCAGAATTTCTTGATTTTTGGTGAAGAAACTGTGGAAGAAAATGTTCGAAAATCTTTAATTATCGCTCAAATATTGGATTATGAAGAGCAAAGAAAAAGAATTAGAGCTTCATTAAAAGCTGTTTCTATGTGGTTATTTAGACGTAGAAAAGCTAGTGAATTATCCTTAGGACAAAAGCAAAGAGTTTCTATTGCCCGCGCTTTAGCTATTAACCCTGATTTATTATTGGCAGATGAACCTACAGGTAACTTAGATTCTGAAAATGCTAAAAATATCATGGAAATTTTAAAGGCTTTATCATTAAAAATACCAGTGGTTTGTGTAACACATAATGATTATCTTGCTTATAACTATGGTGATAATTTCTTTTTCATGAAAGATGGTATTTTAGAACCTATAGATAGAGAAAAACTTCAAGTTGCCGATGAGGTACGTACTGCTTTTCATCAAAAGAAAGAAAAAAATGTCCTTACTAAAAGTGAAAAGAAAACATATAAAGTTGTTATGGAAAGTTTTAAGGTTTTACTTATTGATGGAGTTAAAAAACTTATTGTTCCTCCTTCCTATGAAGCAATAACTGAAGAAACTGAAAAGTCTTTTGTTTCTGAACTTGACACGGCAAATGAAAAAAATGAAATAAAACAAGAAAATATACAAGACACTTTAATTTTTGATAATTCACAATTTAAAAATATTTATTCAAAGAAAAATTATGTTCTTTTTTCTAAAAGAAAACATAAAGGTCGTATTTTTAAAGCGATTATTTCTTTTTTTACCGCAATATTAGTAACTTTTATTTTAAACATTGGTTATGTTATGGATGGAACTATAAATGAGTACAAAGGTATTTTAGATAAGAATTCCGTTGGTTATTTAATGAATAAAGAAGATAAATCATCAGACAAAGATTCTTTTGACATTTCTCCCTTACAAAAAGCCAAACTAGTAGATAATCCTAATAGTTTTGTAACAGGATTTTTAGATGATAGTTTATCCCTATCTTTAAATGAAATTGTATTAGAAGCATTTAATTATCCTTATAAGGTAAATAGAAATAATTATTATTTTGGTAATGTCAAACCTTTCTTCCTTTCTAAAGATATGGTATTAGATTCCTTTTCTTTAAGAGGTGAAAAGATTTCTAATTTAAAAGAAAATGAAGTTTATGTGGAGGACTCCTTATTAGAGAATTTTGCTTATGTTTCTAATTTAGGCTCTAATAAAAATAATTATATAGGCACTTATGTTTCTATTGATGGCACATTAAATCCTAAAAGTCTTTATACTATTAAAGGTTTTATTCATACAAATCTTTCTGAAGGTTGCTTTATTTTTGGTTGTGATACCCAAACTATTTATCAAGGAATTTATTCATATAATACTTTAATTAAAAAATCAACAAACATTTTTGATGGTGTAAATTTTGTCTTTGATAAGAATTTTAATTATGTAAATAGAGAATCAGTTGATGAAGTTACTACTTTCTTTAGCGATGATTTAGATGATGCTTTACAGTCTTATGATAATGTATCTCTTCCTTTAAATAATGATTCTTATAATCAATCGTATTTTGATAAAATTGCTATATATTCAAGTGTTTTAGATAAAAATTCTCCATATTTTACTGATGAGGGTCTTAAAATTAAGAAAAATAGTAAAAAAACAATTTTTATAGTAGGTGCTTCTAGAGAAGAAATTTCTAATAAAAATATCAATCTTCCTATTTTAGATATACTTTTAAATCCTACTTTTAAATTTGATTCTAATAAGTTTTCTAATGATTATTTTTCTAAAAATAGAAAAGAAGCAAATTATTCTAGCTATTATTACTATAATCAAGGTATTTATGGCATTGAATTTGGAACAACAGATGATTATAAGAATTTAACTATTACAAAATTAGATTATGGTGAAAAAGAAGGTTTAGGTTATTATATCCGTGAAGATTTAATTGATTTAATTCCAATTATTAATCAAACAACATATATTTATGGTTTAAACCCTATTTGTTTAGGAACATTTAAAGCTTTAGAAAATGCCCCTTTAATTTTGCTAAATAATAAGGAAATCAAAAAGCTATTTTTCAGTAATTCTAACTTTGGAGTTTTAGAAGATGAAAGAACATCAAATACAAGATATTTAACAAAGAATATGGAACAATCTAAAAAATATTTTGATAGTTTAGAAAATACCACTGCTTTAAGCGATGCAGAATATGGAGAAATTTTTAGATCAAATCAAGCAAGATATTTCACTTTAATAATTTTAACTGTGGTTTTAATTTTCTTGATTTTATACGCCATTATCTTTAGAAGTGATGTTATTTTAGATAGTGAAAAGATTGGCATTTATCGTTGTTTAGGCGTAAAAAATTCAAAAATTCTCGCTTATTATTCTAAGCAAATCTTGTTAAATATTAGTTTGCGATTTGGTATTCCTTATATTTTATTTACTTTGATAGTAGTTTCAACCTATATTTATTTTGCTCCTATTTGGTTACTTGTTTTACTTCCTTTATTTATTTATGTTTTTGCTTTATTTTTCTCTTTGCTTCCTCTATTTACTACACTTCAAAAAGATCCTAGACTTCTTGCTAAAGAAAATATTGCTTAATGATTTTATGTTTACATTTTTAAAATATTATTCTTTATATGTTCTTTATTTACTAAAAAGCTTTTTACTTTTTTTATAAATCTTTCTTTTTTGTTACAAACTTTAATATTAATTTTGTTATTCTTTCTTTCCTTCTTTTTATTGAAAAATAACAAAAAAGTATCAGTATGTGCAATTAAGGGGATTGTTATTTGCACATATCTTTTGGCACTTTTATATTGACATTTATATCACTAATTTAAGTGTTATATTAGAGGTAAAATAACTTGATTAAAGTTTTCTAAAATCGGCTTTTTTCTTTTAAAAAAGAATGCTAACCCTTCCTTTCTATGAAATTTTAAAAAAAGAAAAGTGTCCATTTAATAGAGCCACAATTTCAACATTATTTAGAAAATACTAAATTAATTACTAAAATTTTACCACTTTGTTTTAGTTTAACTGGAACAAATCTGCAATACTTAAAGTCTTTAGAATCATAGTTATTAATAATTTTACTATGACTAGTTAATTCTGCATTAGCAACACAATTGTTCTTAAAATTGACTCTTACAAATTTTATTATTTATTTTTAAAAATTCATTAATACTTTTACAATAAGTCTTTAATAATTCAGTATGAATACCATGGCCGCAATCAAAGTATTTAATGTCCATCTTTTTAACTAAGCTTTTAACTTTATTAAGTTGTTCATCAGTTAAAGCACCTAAAATAGTACCATTTTTATCAATTGTCGTCCTTGCTTTTAAAAATAAAGTATTACATTTTATATCCATTAATAGTTTTTCATAATCTACATTTTTATTAAAAGAATCATCATAAAAAGCAATACCAAAGTATGGATCATACTCTTCTAAACCTCTAAATACTTCTAAAAATTTTTTAGGCCAGAATGGAACTTTTAGCATTTTATTTGGGTGTTTAATTCTATATTTTTTAACAAATTTTGAAAGTGAATTCCTTATTTTGTCTCTATGTTCTATAGGAAATAACTTCCAAGCATACTGATTTATAAAATAATAATATACAAAATCATCAATTTCATTTTGCTTAGTAAAATTATAGGATATGCTTGATAAATCTAGATAATTAAATGTTTTAAACCTATTATCACCAAGACTAGCAAAGAATGGTGAGTCTTCAATTATTAGGGAATTTACATTATTTAATTTAGAAGCTATATAACTAGCAATTAGTCCACCACATGAATGCCCTAATATATTAATTTTTTTATCTTTAAATTTATTATTTATAAATTCAATAATATCATTACCTATAGATATTAAATTATACTTCTCTTTATTTTTACTAGATTTACCATGACCATAATTATCGATTAATATAAAATGATAATCTTTATTTAATTTCTTTACTAATTTAAAAAAAGAAGTAGAATTTGTACCTTGAGCGTGAAGAATAAGTAAAATAGGTTTATTATTTTCTAATTCATAGTAATTTAACATGTCATTAGAATTCAAGATATATTGTTTATTTATTAGTTTCTTCATATTACTTTTTTGCTTTCTATACCGCTTATGAAATCTTTTAATTCACCACATTTAATAATTGCTAAACCTTGTTTTTTATCGCCAAATACCATTAAAGCATCATCAGTTTTAAGCTTTAAAACATCAATAGCATTCTTAGGAAGCATTATCGTTCCATCTTCTCTAACTTTAGTCACTCCAAAGATGTAGCGATCGTCTTTAGCCGGTTCTTTTAAAAGTTCATCAATTGATTTATTAACTAAAGCATCTAAAGAGACATTATAAAGTTTTGCTAAACGAGCACATTTATCAATATCTGGATAAGAATCACCAGTTTCCCATTTAGCTACTGATTGTCTAGAAACGTCAAGAATATCAGCCACTTCTTCAAGTGTTCTACCACTTTTAGTTCTAAGAACTCTTAAGTTTTCTGCTAGCTGCATTTCTTTTACCTCCTTACTATTATAATTTTACGAAAATGATAAATCATTTCCAACCAACTAAATTTAACAAGCTATGTTAAAAATGGTTACTATTTTAAATGAACAAAGTCATAAAAAATTTAAAAATAAATTGTTTCAAACAGTATTAAGTGAACTAAATGGGGGGTTCAGTTAAAAAAGCATCAAACATTTATAACCTTAATGCGGTGGTTACTTCTATTCGATACTTTGCACACCCTTACACTATTACACGACACCCTAGAAAATGCGCATTTTATCGATGTTTCTAATATTTACAATTGTTCTTTTATTATTTGCAATGTTAAAAAGCCACCTAATCATTATAAGCTAGATGGCATTTAATATTTTAAATTAATCTTCTTTACCTTCTTCTACGATTTCCCAATGGCCAGTCTTCCTCGGACCTATACGTTTTATTATTCTTTTATTTCTAAGCAAATCAAAAACTCTTGAAATACTTCTTTGCGATAATCCTGTTTGCGCTCTAATCAAAGGTATAGTGAGTTTATTATTTTCCGTGAGGGCATTCAAGACAGAGGTTTCGACTTGGGACAACTCATCAGAATTTATCTTGCCATTTATTTTGCCATCTTGGTTAAATCTGGTCTTATCAAACGGAATCGTTACAGTAATTGTATTGGTAAAAAATCTATAAGCACCCTTCCCATAAACCTTGACTACTTCAGGAACCCCATGTCCAGAGCGTTCAACGATGTGAAATGAACCCAATAAAGTTCACCAGTATAGATTAACACCTCTTAAGTTAAAATATACTTAGGGAGTTTTTATTATAAAAAAACTAAACCCAAGAGATTTACAAATGAATTTAAAGCAAAAGTGATTAATGAATATTTTGAAGGAAAAGGAGGTAGAAGAGCACTTGCTAGAAAATAGAATCTTAAACCTGAATATATAAA
>DKCH01000001.1:0-3643 GCA_002449135.1 Caryophanales bacterium UBA6879
CTATAAGCACCTATTGTTGTTTTACCTTCATCATCAACAGTAGAAATTAAAATGGTAGGCATAGGAAAAAAAGCAGATGTTTGATAAAAATTATCAACGATTCTTAGATCTTTAAAATTTGACATTATTAATTATTCCCTTCTTATATATATTTTATCAATTTTATATTTTATAAACTAATTTTTTTATTTTAACTTTAAATTAAAGAGTATTTTTAGTATGATTTTAGCGAGGTGTTAAAATGAATATTTTTTATCTTGTATTATTAACTTTAGGTATTTTATTAAGTTCTTATTTAATAGGTTCAATTTCCTGGGCTACTATTATTGCAAAATATTTTTACCATATAGACATTCATAAATTTGGCTCTGGAAATGCAGGAGGCACTAATTTAGGTCGAGCCTGTGGAAAAAAGGCTGCCTATATTTGTATTTTACTAGATGTTTTTAAAGTTGTTATTGCGGTTTGGTCTTGGTTCTTTATTTTAGAATTAACCCCTTTAAAAGATTTTATTTATTCAATAAATGAACATTTATCCTTAGGCTTATTTTATTATTTAGGCGGAATAGGCGCTGCTTTAGGACATTGCTTCCCAATATTTGAACATTTCAAAGGAGGAAAATGTGTTTCTTGTTATGGTGGTTTTTGTTTATGTACTAATTACATGTTAGCAATCTTAGGCTTTTCAATTTTTTTAATTATATTTGCCATTAAAAAGAAAGTATCCTTAGCTTCCATTTTAGGTGTTTTTATAGTCTTATTATTTTCAATTACTTTTTCAACAATTGAGTATTTTATTCCTGGTTCTACCTTATGGATGTACTGGTTCCCCTCTAGCTTAAAATTAGACCCAAGTTTTTATTTTACTTTTTACATCTTTGTTTATACTATTTTAGTAATTAGTCTTCATCACGCAAATATTAAAAGATTGATTAATAAAACTGAACCTGATACACATTACAAAAAATAATATAAAAAAACCAATTAATAATTTAATTACTAATTGGTTTATTTTTTTACTTATTAGCGTCGTTCATCGCTCTCATAACGGCTTTAATTTGAGCTTCGGAAGCAGTACGACCCATTTGTTTATACATGGCACGAATTGCTTTCTCAGAGATTGGTGGATGTTTCTTTAATTGATTTTTAAAAACCCATTTAGAAATATAATATCCGATTATTATACCACCAAAAGTACAAACTAAAACAGTTAAAGTGATTATCCAAGGATAACTCATATCTAGTTATTTACACGAGAATCATAAAGTCCATCTTTAGTAGAAACATAGACTTCTTCCCCGTTTTTAATGAACATAGGAACTTTAATAACTAAACCAGTTTCTAAAGTAGCATCTTTTCTTGGATTGTTAATGGTATCGCCTCTAACAGCATCATCAGTTTGAACAATCTTTAAAGCAACTTTGGCAGGTAATTCAACACCTAATAATTCATCACCATAGTAAGTAACAGTAACTTCAGAATTATCTTTCATGAAGTTCTTTTCCCATTTTAATCTTTCATGAGGGATTGATACTTGTTCATAAGTATTTCCATCCATAAAGACATAAGAAGATCCATCATCATATAAATAAGTCATCTTCTTTTTATCAAGATAAATGGTTTGAACTTTATCACCACCAGTGAAAGTAACATCGTTAATAGTACCAGTTCTTAAATTTTTAACCTTAACTTTAACAACCATCTTTCTCATAGCGGTTTTATTGTGTTCGATATCTAAGCAGGTATAGATTTGTCCATCTTTAGTAAACATCTTACCTGGACCTAAATCGTTACAAATAATGATATCAGCCATAAACTATTATCTCTTTTCTTTATGAAGTGTAGCTTTTCTACATCTAGGACAATATTTGTGTAATTCAATACGTTCAGTATTGTTCTTTTTGTTTTTAGTAGAAATGTAGTTTTCTTCGCCACATTCACTGCATTTTAATGTAATTTCAGTTCTTGCTTCAGCCATAAATAACTCCTTTCAATGCAACTTAAATATTTTATCATAGCTTTAAATTTCTTTAAAGGCTAAATCGCTTAATTATTTTATATTTAAAACAAATAAAAGTCAAAAGTTATTATCTATATTAATCTAAATAATTAGTGATAAAATATGAATATGAGAAAAATTAAGAAAGAATTAAGAATCGGAAACAAAATCTTAGGTGGTAACAATCCTATATTAATCCAAACGATGGCTAATATTAAAACTAGCAAAATAGATGAAGTATTAAAACTTATTGAAGATTGTAAAAAATTAGGAAATGATTTAATGCGTCTATCAATTTTGGATCCTACTGATTATGAAAGTTTTAAAATATTAACCAAAAAAACTGATGTGCCATTAATTGCTGATATTCATTTTAATTATGAATATGCTATAAATGCTATAAAAAATGGTGCAAGTGCTATTAGAATCAATCCTGGTAATATTAGAAATATAGAACATTTAAAAGAAATAATTCATGTTGCAAAAGAATACAATATACCTATTAGAATAGGTGTAAATTCAGGGTCTTTGCCTTTAAAATATAAAAAAGATAAACATTTAGCATCATCCTTAATTAATTCACTAGATGAATATGTAAAACTTTTTGAGGAAAATGATTTTAAAAACCTGGTCCTTTCATTAAAATCTTCAGATCCTTTACTAACTTTAGAGGCTTATAGATTAACTAATGAAAAATACGACTATCCTTTACATATTGGTGTCACTGAGGCTGGTGGAGGTTATATTGGAGCAATTCGCTCATCTGTTGCCTTAGTTCCTTTATTACTTGAAGGTATTGGTGACACTATTAGAATTTCCTTAACAGAAGCCCCTCAAGATGAAGTTATTTGTTGTAAAAATTTATTATCAGCTTTAAATTTAAGAAAAAATGTACCAACTTTAGTTTCATGCCCAACCTGTGGAAGAACTCAAGTTAATCTTTTTAAGATTTACAATATAATTAATGAAAAAATAAAATATATAAATAAACCAATAAAAATTGCCGTTATGGGTTGTATAGTTAATGGACCTGGAGAAGCAAAAGATGCAGATATTGGCATTGCTGGTGGTAAAAACGAATTCTTAATATTTAAAAAAGGACAAGTTATTAAGACTTGTCCAGAAAAAGAAGCCTTAGAGTTCCTTTTAAGTGAGATAGATAAATTTTAATTATCTTTTCTTTTTACCAGGATAATTTTTCTCTATAAATGAGAAATTTGTCTCCTCATTTTTATTTCTTTTTGAAAGATTAGTTTTGATAATATCTTCTTTATGTTTTTGTTTAACTCTTTCAATCATTCTTTTTATTTTCTTTTTATAATTTGGTTTGACTTTTTTACTTCTAAGTTTATAGATCTTTTTTCTAATTTCTTGTTCTAAATAAAGATTGTTTTTCTTTGGTTTTTTACCAATTTCAGAAAGATTTCTTTCTTTTTTAAGTTCAGTCCCTTTTAAAGTTAAAAAAGTAAAATTAACACCCTTTTTTATTAATTCTTTAACTTTAGTTGTTTGATCATCATTATAAAAAACAAAAGAAGAACCAAGTTTATCAAAACGACCAGTTCTACCAGCACGATGGAAATAATATGTTAAATCATAAGGAAGATCAACAGAAATTACATCAGTAATATCAGGAATATCAAA
>DKCH01000001.1:3779-16349 GCA_002449135.1 Caryophanales bacterium UBA6879
CTAATTCCTTTAATCCTTTTTGTAATTTACTTACTTCAGCCTTTTTACTTGTAAAAATCAAAGCTTTATAAGGGTTTTTAGCTTTAATAAAATTTGCTAAAGCTTGGATTAAATCAACATGTTTAATATCTACTAAATAATGTTTAACATTTTTACTAGTTATTAAATCATCTTTAGTTTCAATAACATTACTAGCTTTTATAAATTTTTTAACTAATGTATTTAAATGTTCATCAATAGAGGCAGTAAATAAGAAAACAGAAGCGTTCTTATTTAAATCCAAAATTTCTTCTAATGGTTTAATAAAACCATCAAATAAAATCATATCACCTTCATCTATAATGATTCTTTTTAAATTTTTAAAATTTATTTTATTTTTATTAAACAAAAATTGTTCAGGGGTAGTAATTACTATTTGTCCATGATATTTATCAATATTTTTACTGGTGCCATCAACAATTAAATCAACTTTAAATTTTTTATAAGTAAAGAAAGTTTTTAAAGTTAAATAGACTTGTTTACAAAGTAAAACAGTAGGTAAAATAATAACAGCTTGTGTTTCCTCTTCCAAATTTAAATCATTTAAAATTGGAACTAAATAACATAGTGTCTTTCCTGAACCAGTAGGAGCTTTTACTAAAGAAGATTTATTAGCTAAAACGGCAGGAAGAGCTTTTTCTTGTATTGGAGAAAGATTAATAAATCCTTTAGAATTTAAATCCTCAATCAGTTTAGGGTCTATTTTAAAAGCGGAAAATTTCATATTATTGTTTTTTTACCTCAATTCCTAAGATATCTAAATTTTCAGTTGGGACTGTGGAAGGACAATCAGACATCATATCATAAGCTTGTAAATTCTTAGGGAAAGCAACAACATCTTTTACATTATCAGTTTTGCAAATTAACATTGAAAGTCTTTCAACACCTAAAGCAAAGCCACCATGCATTGGGGTACCATAATTAAAGGCATCAACAAAGAAACCAAAACGATTTTTAATATCTTGATCACTTAAACCTAAAATTTCAAAAACTTTGGCTTGTAAATGGCCATCATAAATTCTTAAGGCTCCAGAAGAAATTTCCATACCATTTATAACAGTATCATATGCATAAGATAAGACTTTACAAGGATCACTATCTAAATATTTTAAATCTTCATCTCTTGGTCTAGTAAAAGGATTTGATAAAGATTCATATGCCTGTTCAGTTTTTTCAAATAAAGGCCAATCCAAAACAAATAAAGGAACATAAATATTTTTATCAATTAAATTTAATTTTTCACCATATTCTAAACGTAAAGCACCTAAGCCACGTCCCAAAACTTCATAATTATCACTAGCGCCAACAATAACTAAATCATTATTTTCTAAATTGTATTTATTTTTAAAGGCTTCTAAAGTTTCTTCTTTATAGAATTTAGCTAAAGAAGAAGTTAGTTTATTGTCTTCCACTTTAAAGAAAGAGACAGCAGGTAATTTAAACTTTTTAACTAATTCATTATCCTTATCTTGAACTTTTCTTGAAACCTTATCTGCAAAGTTTTTAATTATTAAACCATGAATTTGTTTATCTTTAAATGCTTTAAATTCAGTATCGGATAAGTCACTAGTAAAATCTTGAATTAATAATTCAAAACGCATATCTGGTTTATCAGAACCATATTTATTAATAGCATCCATATAAGAAATACGTTTAAATGGCATTAAATCATAATTAATGGAATCCTTAAAAATTTTATGGACTAAATTTTCAATAACATTTAGGACATCTTCTCTATTAACAAAGGACATTTCACAATCAATTTGTGTAAATTCAGGTTGACGATCAGCTCTTAAATCCTCATCACGATAACAACGGGCAATTTGATAATAGCGATCCATTCCCGCAATCATTAAAAGTTGTTTATAAATTTGAGGTGATTGAGGTAAAGCATAAAACATTCCTTTTTTAGTTCTAGATGGAACCAAATAGTCTCTAGCACCTTCTGGAGTAGATTTTACTAAAGTTGGGGTTTCAATTTCTAAGAAATCCTTATCTTCTAAGAAATCTCTTGCCGCTTTTAAGATTTTATGTCTTAACATTAAATTATGTTGAAGTAATGGACGACGTAAATCCAAATAACGTTTAACTAATCTAGTATCTTCTAATGCATCAGTTTTATCAGCAATAATAAAAGGTGGTAATTCTGATTTATTAATAATTTTAAGATTTTCAGCTGAAATTTCAATTTCACCTGTTTCTAAATGTGGATTAGCTTCACCTCTTTTAGTTACAGTGCCTTCAACTTGTAATAAATATTCAGAATGAATTAAATGAGTATCAAAATTTTTTGGATCAACATTAATTTGTGTTGTTCCATAACGATCTCTTAAATCAATAAAACAGAGACTTCCAAGATTTCTAATTTTACTTACCCAACCGATGACCTTAACTTTTCTATTTAAATCTTTTAATCTAAGCTCACCTAAAGTACAATTTCTTTCCATAAATTACTCCTTTTCTCCTAATTCTTTTAAAATTTGGTCTAAATCATTAGAATTTATAACATTTTGACTATGTTTAGCCATGTCCTTAACTAGTAAAGCACCTGGGTTATAATCATCAAAAATTAAAACTTTTTTACTTTGTAATCGATTAGCCATTTTTAGTGCACCAGATAGAGCTTTAGAAGCACTTGGGGTTGAAACCTTTTTATCAAGTTTACGTAATTGATCAGCTAAAATTAAAGGCAAAATATCTTTTTCTTTTCTTAAATCAATAATAAAGTAATCCAAAGAATCATCTTGTTCCTTTAATAATTGTTCCTTTCTTTCTGGGATTAAAGCTAAAAGTAATCTTTCTATACCAAAAGAAAAACCTATACCTTCAAAATCTGGCCCACCAATTTCAGCCATTAAATTTCCATATTGTCCACCAGCACCTATAGCGCCTAAATTTAAATTTAATGGATCATAAAGTTCAAAGACTAATCCAGTATAATAGTCTAGACCTCTTACCAATTTAGAATCAATTTGATAATTAACTTTTAATTTATCTAAAATTGAAATTAATTTTTCAAAAGTCTTCTTATCATCAATAGATAAATAATCTTGTAAATTAGGTGCTTTCTTATTAATTTCAATATCAGCCTCAACTTTGCAATCTAAAATTCTCAATACATTTTGGTTATACCTAACTTTACAATCTTCACACATGTGATCAATTTTATCTTTATAAAATTCTTTTAAAGCCTTCTTATAATTTTCACGTGACTCAAAAGAACCTAAAAAATTAACTTTTAAAAGAAGGTCGCGCCCTAATAAATTCACACCTGCGCGATAAAGCAAAAGTAAAGCATCTAAAGCAGTAGAAAAATCTATTTTATTATCTAAAAATTCAACACCAAATTGATTAAATTCTCTTAATCTTCCAGCTTGTGGTCTTTCATAGCGAAAAACAGGTCCACAATAAGAAATTTTTAATGGGAGATCAGGTGAACTATATAATTTATTTTCAATAACTAAACGATTAATGGAGGCAGTAAATTCAGGTCTTAAAACATAGGAATGATCACCTTTAGTATCTAACCTAAACATTTCCTTATTTACAATATCAGTTGATTGACCAACACCTCTTACAAAAAGTTTTTCTTCTTCAAAAAGTGGTCCTTCAACTCTTTTAGCCCCAAAATTACTAGCATCTTTAAAAAGATGTTTTTCAACAGTTGTAAAAAGTTTTTCTTCTTCGAAAAGAAAATCAGTTGTTCCTCTTGGTTTATTTATTCTTTCAGACATTAATGTATCCTCCTTTTTACATCATAAACAGATTTAATTTGTTTAATTGCTTGAAATAATTTTTCAAGTGTTTCAACATTTTTTACCTGAACAGTAATTTGAAAAGTACAAACTAAAGTTTTTGCATTTGTTTTTCCATTAAATGAAGTCATATTAGCCCCACTTGAAGCAATAACATTAGAAATATCAATTAAAAGATTAGGTCGATCATAGCTTTCAATTGTAAAATCTACAGGATATTTATTACTATTTGGCAAATTAGGATTCCAAATAACATCAATTTTCCTAGCATCATCTTTAACATTAGGACAATCAATACGATGAACCTTTATTCCCTTCCCTTTAGTAATATAGCCGACAATCTTATCACCAGGAATAGGTGTACAACATGTAGCTAGTTTCATCATCATTGGACTTCCATCAGATAATAAAACAGAATTTGTTTCATCTTTTTTAAGATAATTTTTTGCGTTTACCTTATTGGTCGTTTCAATAGCTCTTAAAGTTGCAGATGATGGATCAATTTTTAAATAATCAATAACAGCTGATGGAACAATATTTTTAGAATTAATTTTTAAATAAAAATCGTTAAAATCCTTACATTTAAAGGCTTCAAGTACCTTATTGTCTATTACCTTTTCAACTTGTAAATTGATTTTTCTTTCTCTAAAAGCATCTTTTAAAGATTGTTTACCTTTTTCAACTTGTTCTTTACTAACGTAAGTATTATTTTGCTTAGCTAAAAACTTTTTTATTCTTGATTTAGCAAAACTAGTAACACAGCTATCAAGCCAGGTAGAAGAAGGAGATGATTTTTCAGAAGTTTCTACTTCAACCATATCACCAGTTTTTAAAACAGTAGCTAAAGGAACCAAACGTCCATTAACTTTTGCCCCTGAAATAGTATCACCAATATGAGTATGGATTCGGTAAGCAAAATCAATAGGAGTAGCACCTTTAGGCAAATCAATTACTTTTCCTTTAGGAGTAAAAACATAGACATTAGCATGGAAAATATCCTGTTGAAGCATGTTAACATAATCTGAAGCCGAAGAAGATGATGTCTCCCCTTCATCAGATAATGAAACAAAATCTTTAAACCAGTGCAATCTTTCTTCAATATCATGCTGTTCTTTTTTAGGATCGTACTTGGTGCCTTCCTTATATCTAAAGTGAGCAGCAACCCCGCCTTCAGCAGTTTCATCCATTTCTTTAGTACGAATTTGAATTTCAAAAACATGCCCATCACCAGACAAAATTGTTGTATGTAATGATTGATACATATTTGGTTTAGGCATAGCAATATAGTCTTTAAAACGTCCTGGAACAGGAACAAAAGCTGTATGAATATAACCTAGAATTTCATAACAATTAGTTTCGGTTTTAGTAATAATTCTAAGAGCTAAAATATCATAAATATCTTCAAATTTTTTGTTTTTGATATACATCTTTTTGTAGATAGAATAAATTGATTTAACACGTGAAGATATTTCAAATGGTATTCTTGTAGGTCCTAAAACTTTTGTGATTTTTTCTTTAATTTTTTCTAATGAGAAATTTAAGTTTTTTGTAGATTCTTTTAATAAGGATTCAATTTTATCATAACCTGGACGATCTAAATAATACAAAGAAAGGTCTTCCATTTCAGACATGATAGAATTTAAACCTAAACGATGAGCAATTGGAACATAAACATCCATAGTTTCTTTGCAAATTCTTTGTTGTTTTTCAACAGGTTGAAATTGCATTGTACGCATGTTATGTAACCTATCAGCTAATTTAATAACAATTACTCTAATATCTTGGGCCATTGCAATAAAAATTTTACGATGGTCTTCAGCTAAAAAATCAGACTTATGAAAATCAGATAAACGTGTTATTTTTGTTAAAGCTTCAACTAAAAAAGCAACTTCTTCACCAAAGTTTTGTTCAATTTCCTCTTTTGTAGTATCAGTATCTTCTATAGTATCATGCAATAAAGCTGCCATTAAAGTAACAGGTGAAGTTTGCATTTCAGATAAAATATAACAAACTGCTACACAATGAGTAATATAAGGATCACCAGATTTACGATATTGACCTTCGTGTTTTTTATATGCAAATTCGTAAGCCTTTTTAATTCTAGCTAAATCGGCAGGAATAGTAATATATTTTTTATACGAAGCTTCTAACTCTGGAAAAGTTATAATTTTATTTTGAATAAGCATAAATTTATAATTTCAATAAACTAAAATATGGTAAACCTTTCAAATTAGCTTTTCCATTTAAACCATTTAATTCAATTAATGTTATTGCCCCAACAACAACACCGCCTTCTTGTTCAATTAATTCTCTTACAGCTTCTAAAGTACCTCCAGTAGCTAATAAGTCATCACATAAAAGAACTCTAGTTCCTTTTTTAATTGCAAAAGCAGGAAGCTCAATAGTTGCAGTATTATATTCTAATGTGTATGTTTTGGAAATAACTTCACCAGGTAATTTTCCTTTTTTTCTTGCCATAACAAAACCCTTATTCATTTTGCTAGCTAAAGGAGCACCAAAAACAAATCCACGAGATTCAGGACCAACAATTAAGGAGAAATCTAAATCTTTAACTAATTTAGCCATCTCATCTAAAGCGTAGTTAAAAGTTTTAGGATCATATAAAAGTGGTGAAATATCCTTAAAAGAAATTCCTTTTTTAGGAAAGTCTTCAACAACTCTAATACTTTTTTCTAAATCCATAAAAAAATCCTCCTCAAAAGCTTATTTATTATAGCATGTTAAAGCATTTATTTTTCATTTAACAGCATACAAATTCAAATTTAATGTAAAATAATAATGATGATTTACGTTTTAAGCCCAATAGGTTTTTGTCAAGGAGTAAAAAACTCATTAAATCTCACTAGAGAATACAAGACCAACCATCCATCTGAAAATTTGGTTTTTGCTAGAAAAATTGTTCATGATGAAAAAACAAACAATGAGATAATACAAGAAACAAAAGCTACTATCCTTTCAAAAACTACTCTTTTTAATGAAAATACAACTTTAATATTTTCAGCACATGGCTTATCAGCTGATGATATTTTGTTTGCTAAAAAATATCATGTAAATTATTTAGATACCACTTGCCCAATTTTAAAAGGGGTACAAAAACAAATAAATTATTTTTCCAAAAAATCTACTCTTCTTTTTTTTATAGGAAAAAAATCCCATCCAGAAACATTGGCATTTTTATCTAATAACAAAAATTTAATTTTTATATCTGAAGACGAAATAGATAATTTAAATCTCTCAAAATATTCAAAAAAAGATAAAGCAGCTGTCTTTTTTCAATCGACATTAGGACAAACAATTTATTTAAAAACTCAGCACCATTTTTTAAATTATTTCTATAACAAACCATTTTTTGGCTCCATATGTAAAGAATGTTTAAAACGTTGGAATAAGTTAGATAATTTAAAGGTAAGTAATAATGCAATATTTATTATATTAGGATCTAAATCTTCTTCAAACGCGAACGAATTTTATAAAAAAGCAAAAAGTCTTTTTACAAACAAATGTTATTTTATTTCCAATTTAGAAGAAATCAAAAAAATAAAATTAGAAAAAGATTTATATTTAATGTCCGCTACTTCTTTTTCAAATCTTGAAGTGGATAGAATTATAAATTATTTAAAAGAAGAATTAAAAGAAGATGTAAAAATTATATAACTAAAGCCTCTTTTTCCTGATCTACACATAAAATATTCAAAGTAGGATTCAAACTTAATAAATCATTTTTAATACCTTTCATAAATATTTTTTCAACTTCATGTGGGATATCTAAATAATTTTGTTTTAATTCAATAATTTCACGTCTAATATGATGAGACATATCACCTGAAACAAATAAATCGACATTTTCTAAGAAAGCAAATGGATATAAACTTGCTCCACCACCACCAATTATTCCTATTTTTTTAATTAATTTATCATTGCCCTGTACTAAAAGACCATAACTAATATCAAGTTTATTTTTTATATATTTACAGGATTCTAATAAAGATATTGGATGATCTAATTCACCAATAAATAAAGAATTGCATAAACTTGATTGATAAATATTTTTTAAATTTAATTCATGTGAAAGTAAATAATTCATACCCAAGTTTGAATTATCAAAACATGTATGAAAAGAATAAACAGCACAATTAATAGTTTGATATAAAAATCTACTTGTTTGTTTTTTTAATGGGAAATTTTTATAAACTTTATCTTTTTTTCCAAAGAAAAAAGGATGATGAGTAATTATCAAATCAGGTTTAAAATTTAAAGTTTGCTCATTTATAGTGGAGTCATAATCTAAGCAAAGTAAAATTTTATTTATATTCTTTTTTAGTTTGCCAAGTTGCTTTCCAGAAAAATCCCATTTTTCCTGTAAACTTAATGGATATTTATTCTCTAAAAATGAAATGATTTTTTTACCTTCCATATTTTTTTAAAGCCTCCTTAATAATTTCCAAATTTTTTATATTTTTACTTGATGGGAACTTAGAATTAATTGAATCTAATTCTTTTTCTTTTTTTTCTAAGTACTCAAAAAGAATCTTATCATTATTTTTTAAAGCCGTAGAAGAAAAATGTAAGTCTAATTCACTTACTTGTTCTTTTCCTTTTTTAAATACTAAAATTGGGTAAATATGACCTTTCTCTGAAATATATTTTCCATTAACTTCATGAAAGTTGAATGTATCAATCAATAATTTTTTTACAACATATAAATCTTTTTGAGGTTCAATAACCATATTTTCAATTTTATTTTCCCAATTAAATTTTTGCCCATTTAAAAGAATGTTAGCTATTAAAAAACCACCCATACCAGTAAAAACTAATTGTTTAACATCTACTAAATTATCTAAACCATCAGCTAATATAGGTGTTATGAAATTTTCCATATTAAAAAACTTTATAGACTTTTTTAAATTGTTAAATGGTCCAATTTTATTTTCCGAAGCATAAATTTTACTTTTGAATCCGTTATTTTTTAAATAGATAGGTAAATAAGCATGATCAGAACCAACATCCAAAGTATCTTTATCTTCTATAAATTTAATTACTTCTAATAAGCGGGGTGAAATTAATTTATTAATATCAGTTATCATTGTTGTTTAATTTATTAATAAAATCTGCCATTTTTTTACCAGCAACTTTTAAAATTTGTCTAACCCTCTCTTTAGAAATATTAAAACGCTTGCCAATTTCATCATAAGTTAAAGGATCAGAATTTTGTAAACCATAGCGGAGTTCAACCATTTCTTTTTCACGAGGATTCAAAACTTCAAGAGCTTGATAAACTTCTTCCTTATCTAATTCTTCTTCATTTTTATCAGCAGATGAATCAGGAATTAAATCAATTAACGTTGAAACATCGCCCTTATTATTGCTTACTTCTGCATCTAAAGACTTAACATCAGAAAATTCAGATAACAAATCTTCAACTTTGTCAGCCGTGATTTTATCATCATATTTTTTATTAAAACAATCAGCGATTTCTTGATAAGTAGGCTCTCTTAAATATTCTTTAAACAAATTTTGCGAAATATTTTTAATCTTATTATAAATATCAGAACGATTAGAAGGATGCTTTATGTGGAAAGCTTGATCTTCTATTCCTCTTTTTATTTGTTGTTTTATCCAAAGAGTAGCATAAGTTGAAAAACGTGTATTAAAAGATGGATCGAACTTTCTTGCCGCTTTTAATAATCCTTCATTTCCATAAGATATTAAATCATCTAAAGACATGTTTCCATTATCTTTTATTGCCCATCTGAATTGATTAGCCATCCACCAAACGAGTCGCAAGTTTGAATTAACTAAAGTATTAAAAGCTTCTTCATCACCTTGATGAATTTTCTTTGAAAGCTCAATTTCTTTCTCTTTTGTAAGCAAAGGAAAATTATTCAACTCTTTTAAGTAGAGGCTTAAAGAAGGTATTTTAGAAATATCTACTGAATCATTTGAATTATCAACTTTGATATTATTGGCATTTAAAAAATTTTTTAACTCAACCTGCTTGTTATTATCAAGCATAGTTAAATAGGTATTATAAGTAATTGATGGAATCTTTTTTATCTCTTCATAGGTACTTTTGATTTCGTTTTCAATTTGCTCTAATGTCATAATAAGTTAGTTGATATCTTCTAAATAATCTTTTAATTGTTTTGAACGAGAAGGATGACGTAATTTCTTAATTGCTTTAGCTTCAATTTGTCTAATTCTTTCTCTTGTTACACCAAATTCTTTTCCAACTTCTTCTAGTGTGTGATTTCTCCCATCATCAAGTCCATATCTTAATCTTATAACTTTTTCTTCTCTATCAGTTAATTCAGATAAAACAGCATCAAGTTGATCTTTTAATAAAGATTCATTTGCATACTTTAATGGTGATTGATTATCCTTATCTTCAATAAAATCACCAACATGTGAATCTTCTTCTTCACCTACAGGTTTTTCTAAAGATAAAGGCTCCATAGATATTAATTGAATTTCTCTAATCTTTTCAGCACTTAATATTGTCCCTGATTGAGCAAGTTCATTAGCAATTTCTTCAGCAGTAGGATCACGGTTTAATTTTTGAGTAAGTCTACGGGAAGTTCTTGTAATTTTATTAATTGTTTCAACCATATGTACAGGAATTCTAATAGTTCTAGCTTGATCAGCCAAAGCTCTAGTAATAGCTTGCCTAATCCACCAAGTAGCATATGTAGAAAATTTATAACCTTTAGTATAATCAAATTTATCAACTGCTTTCATTAAACCAATATTACCTTCTTGAATCAAATCAAGGAATTGCATACCTCTATTAACATAATGTTTAGCTATAGAAATAACTAACTTTAAATTGCAATTAGTAAGTTTTTCTTTTGCTTCCTCATCGCCTTGTTTAATTCTTTTAGCTAATTCAACTTCTTCTTCCTTAGTTTTTAAAACAGGATAACGACCAGTTTCTCTTAAATATTGTTTTACAGGATCAGGAGTTTTTTGATCATCTAAATTAACGGATACATATTTACTTGCATCCATTTCTTTAATTTCTTCATCTATAGCAGATTCATCCTCATCATCACTAAAGCCTTCATCAAGAAGATCTTCCTCATCTGGATCAACATCATCTGGAACAAATTCCATACCATTTTCTTCAATAAAAGCCTCAATTTCAGCAATATCAGCATCTTGATTAGTTTTAGATAAATATTCATTCATTTCGGAACCAGAAATTTTTTTAGTTCCTTGTTGCTTAAGATTTAAGATATAATCTTTCCAATTAGTAGGTAAAGTACTATTTGTAATAACTTTATCATCTTTATGTTCTAATGTTTCAGTTTTTTTAATTTTTTTTGGCATATTTTTACCCCTCTAATTTTTGGTAATCTAGCATTAATTCTTTCCATTTTTCAAAATTTTTTCCCGGATCAACTGTATTTAAATCTAAAAGTGTTTTTTGTTTTAAATGATTTTGCATTAATAAACTAAACTCTTCTTTGTTGAAGCCTGAAAAAGGTCTTTTACAATATTTTAAACGTTCTAAGATTCCTAAACACAAATTAAACTTGTTAAATAAAGTTGCATTCTCCTGATTTTGTTCTCTTTCAAAGGAGCAAGAATCAATTAAATTACCATATTCTTCTTCACCTATATATTTTAGCGAACCAGTCAAGGGGTGATAAATATCGTTTATTTGATAATAAATATTAGCAAATGAACCAATGACAAAAAAATCACCGCTAGCATCAAAAATATTAAAATAATTAATATCGCTAACAATCCTTACAAGCAAACTAGCTTCAGTTCTAATTAAACCGGAAATGTATCTACTTTTTGTTGATAAATTCTCATATTTAATATTTTTCATTATGAAATTAGAGATTGAAGAAACAGCATCAATTTTAGAAAAAGTACTGAAGTCATTTTGCTCTACATTCATTCTATTAATAAGTCTTTTTGGACTTTCAAAAAAGTTATTAGGTTTAATAGTAAAATAAGAATTTAAAATCACGTCCTTTGAAGCATTTAACTTTTCAGATATTAAATTTAAGATTCTATCCTTAGTTATTGGTTCACTATTAGCAAAAATAGGAGCTACTTTTTGTAAAAATTTTGCTTTATTTTCATCAGTATTTAATAAATTATATTTTTCATAGTAACCTAGTAAAAAATCTATAGGTGTTTCTAAATTATTTATTGAACTAGTTAAAAAATCCTTTCCTTTATTAAAAAATACATCGCCAGCATCTTTACCACCATCAAAAGGATGAACAACTTCACATTTAACTCTAGCTTTAAAGAGTTCAAAAATACACCTATAAATACCATCTTGACCGGCTTTATCCCCATCTAATGATAATCTAACCGTAAGTTTTAGCTTTTGAAAAAGAGATATATGTTGGCTAGTCATTTCAGTCCCCATCAAAGCAACAACATTTTTAATACCTGCTTGATAATATGCTATAACATCCATAAAGCCTTCAACTATATATATAATTTTTGTCTTTTTAATCTCAGTCTCAGCGTTATTGAAATTATACAATAATTCACCTTTTTTAAAAATTTCAGAACTAGGGGAATTAATATATTTGGGTTCATTTTTATTTTGATCAGTATCAGGAAATTTACGAGCTGAAAAACCCACAAGTTGACCATTTAAATTTGAAATAGGAAAAATAATTCTATTAAAATTTCTATCCGATAAATTCTCACCATTGGATAATATACCTGCTTTAAGCATAGTTTCAACGCTAACACCATTTTTTCTTAGAGCTTGAATAGCTTGTGT
>DKCH01000047.1:0-1100 GCA_002449135.1 Caryophanales bacterium UBA6879
AAAGAAATGGAAGAAAAGAAGCCTAATGAATTTTTATCCTCACTTTATAAAGGTGCAACCCCTTCTATTATTCAACTTAGATTAATTAAAAATTTATCTTTAACATATAAATTATCAACAGATGTAATAAACTGTATTTTAGATTATACTTTTCAAAAATGTGAAGGAAAAATTCCAGAAAATTATGCTGTTTCTATTGCCTTAACATTGATATCTCATCAAATAAATAATGCTTATGATGCTATGAGTTATCTTTATGCTAGCGATCAAAAAACTAATCAAAAAATTAAGGAAAAAAATTCTTTATATGCTAATGATTCTGCAAAAGATAATGTTAATAATAATGAAACTAAAGAAAAGAATGATGATCAAATTACTGAAGATAATTATGATGATTTATTTAAAGGAGAATTTTAAAAATGGATGATAAACCAAATTTTATTAATTTAAAATATGATAATGCTCTTTTAAATAAATCCAATAATGAAACTATTGATCTTATCAATAATAATAAAGACTTAAAAGAATATTTAATTTCATTTAATGTTTCTAAAGATGTTATTTTAAATTCTTTACCTGCCATAAAAAGATATTATTTTAATGTTTCAAAATGTAAAAATTGTGATGGGCTACTTAATTGTAAAAAGGAAGATAAAGGAATTTCTTCTTATTTGAGTTTGACATATGATGGAAAGTCATTAGAAGACAATTTATGTCCTTGTAAATATTTAAGAGTTATTTTGAATTTATTAAAAAATATTCAGTATTGTTCCTATGATCGTCAAGATTGTTTTGAAAAATATTATCAAGTTGGTAAAGCTATTAAAAATAACAGTAATGTTGATACTTCTTTTGTTTATTTAGCGCGTTTATCCTATAGTTTATTAAAAGGGAAATATACACAAGATAACTTTGTTAAAGGTTTATATTTAGTTTCTGAAAATTTAAATGCTGAAAACCTTTTTCAAGGTATGACATTTTTAGCCGCAAAAATGAATGTAAATACAGCGATAGCTAAAGCAAGTGACTTATTTAATAATTTAGCAAGTTATGATCATTCAATTGTAGATGAGGCCTTAGAAATATTAGAAAAAATAAAA
>DKCH01000047.1:1166-1415 GCA_002449135.1 Caryophanales bacterium UBA6879
ACTTATTTAATTCCATTTTTAATGTCAAGACAAGGTAAAGGAAAAATAACTTTTATATCATCCTTTTATTCAATTAATGAATTGGGTGATTTGTATTATAAAGATCGTAAAAGTAAAGAACTATTATCTAATACTTTGAATAAAATTGTTGAAGAAAGAAAAATTATTGATATTCCATTTTTTTAAAAAATTATAAATAGTTTTAATTTTCCTCCTATTTAATAATAAAGGAGGATTTATGAAAATTAT
>DKCH01000047.1:1616-2875 GCA_002449135.1 Caryophanales bacterium UBA6879
ATTGCACAAATTGAGTTGAAAAAAGAAAAACATTTTATTTTAGTTCTTAAAATTATTGGAAAGTTTGCCTTGGCTTATTTTCCAGAAAGTGGGACAAAAATTATAAGTGTTAAAAAACTTTTTAATATTAGTACAACTAATATTTTATACATTAGAAAATTTGAAAAGAAAAAGAAAAGGGTAATTAATTTAATAAAAGCAAAAGAGGTTTTTAATCTAACTTTACTTTCTTTATTTTCTTTAACGGGTATTATTTGTTTTTTGCAATTATTAAATAATCAAAAGTTACAGCTTTTTTCATTTTTACTGGTTCCTTTTATTTTTTTGCTCTTTTATTTAACACATTTTTATAATTTAAAAATTTTTAAAAGAATGGATCAGGAAGTCTTTGCTTCGTATCTAGAAAAAAATGTTTCTGAAAGAGAGTTTTACCTCGTAAATCAAGTTAAAACAAGTTTTATTCAAAGCATAAATAATAAAATAACTGGGGTTTTTATTCTCTTTTTCTTCGTATATTATGCAATATTTTCTTCTTTAAATCAGGTTTTACTAGTAAGCCTATCATATGTTACTAACATGTTTTTTCTTATGTTATTTAAGAATTTAAATGGTAAAAAAATATTAACCATAAATAATTTAGAAAGAGATTTGTTAAAAGAATTTGACTCTAAAAAATATATTATGCTTGATAAATTAGCTATTAATTTGACAAAAACAAATGAATTGCGGAAACTTATTTCTTGTGTATTAATTCTTTTTTATTCATTTTTCTTTTCTTTAATTTTAAAGGAAGGAGATTTTTCAGGCTTTATTTTAAATTTCTTAACAACTATATTTATTACTTTTTATTTAGAAAAGACTTTTACATTTTTTTATAAAGCAAAAAATCCATATTTAAACTTTTTAAGTCTTGATAAAAGTATCTATTTAGAGGAGAAAATTTATGCATAATAATTTTAATTATTTTGCTATTGTTTTCGATATTTTGCTTAAATCATCACCAGGTAAAATAATATTAAGCAAATTTAAGGGTAAAAATGACTATCTTTCTATTTTAAATTTTACTAGTTTAGAACTTGTAAAATCTTTTAAAGAACATATTGATGTTGAAATTAATAAGAATGAAGAAAAATTCTTGGCTAATTTAATTATTAAACATTTTAATTTAGTATCCCATGACAATTATTTTATAAAAAAATTAAAACCTGAAACTTTAATTCTTAAAAAGTTTATTTTCAAATCAATTTATGAATGTGAAC
>DKCH01000047.1:2969-6104 GCA_002449135.1 Caryophanales bacterium UBA6879
AAGAATTAGAAAATATGTATAATCTTTTGCTTGATCATATTATTTCTTATATGAAAATAAATAAGGATATTTATCTTTCATGTTCAATAGTTAATGATGAAGAAATTCATTCGATAAATAAAGAATATAGAAAAATTGATCGTCCAACTGATGTTATTTCTTTTGCTTATAATGACTATAATGAAGGAGATAATGAACCTTTTTTGGATTTAGGTGAACTTGTTATTTCCTTAGAAACAGCATATAGACAAGCTAAAGAATATAATCATCCATTTGAAAGAGAAATGGCTTTTCTATTTATTCATGGCGTTTTACATTTACTTGGTTATGATCATGTTCATTCAGATAAAGAAGCTGAAGTAATGTTTGGATTACAAAACAATATTTTAAATTCATTTAAATACGATTATAAGGAGTTAAATATATGAGCTTAAATGATTCTGAAAAAAATAAAATTCTTTTTTTGCTTAAAAATGCTCAATCTTTATCTTATTCACCATATTCAAACTTTAAAGTCGGTGCTGTTTTATTTTTTAATGATGGCACATATACTTTAGGTGCTAATATAGAAAATGCTTCATATTCGCTAACAATGTGTGCAGAAAGAAATGCTATTTTTCAAGCAATATTACTGAAAAAAGATTTAAGGCAAGTAAAATATTTAGCAATTATTGGTAAAACAAATAAATTTGAAGATGTTATTTCTCCATGTGGAGCTTGTAGGCAAGTGATGGTTGAATTTTTAAGTCCCGAAACTAAGGTGTATTTATTTAATGATGAAGGTAATTATTTAGAAACTAATGTAGAAAAATTATTGCCTTATTCTTTTAGGAAGGAAAGTTTAATTTAATGAAAGTAGGATTTGTATGTCTTTATGGCTTAGCAAGCGCAGGAAAATCTACATTATTAAATTCTTTATTAGGAGTTAAGGTTCAAGCAGTTTCTGAAACTAAGCAAACTACTAGAGAAAATGTTCAGGGTATTTATAATGATAAAGATTCACAAATTATTTTTATTGACACCCCAGGCCTACATGCTCCTCATAAAAAATTAGGTGAAATACTTTTAAAAGATGTAAATGACGCTAAAGAAAATGTTGATTGCTTAATTTATGTTGTGGATTCAACATTAAAAGTAAATGAAAGATTATGTGATCAAGTATCAAAATTTAAAATGCCTGTTATTGTTGCTTTTAATAAAATTGATGTTTGTTTAATAGATAAAGGTTTATTTCATTTAGATGGCTATAAAAAATTGTTACCTAATGCAGAATTTGTTGAAATTTCAGCTTTAAAAAAGATTAATTTAGATGAATTAATCACTAAGGTTAAAGCTCATTTAAAAGAAGGTGTTCCTTATTTTCCAACTGACCAATTAATTGATCATCCAACAAGGTTTGTTTGGGCAGAAATAATTAGGGAAAAATGCCTTAATTATTTAAAACAAGAAGTTCCACATGCTGTTCATGTTGAAATTATTAAATCTGAAGAAGATGAAAATGGTCTTAGAATTTATGCTGATATTATTGTTGAAAAAGCCACTGAAAAAGGCATTGTTATTGGAAAAAATGGAATGATGATTTCTAAAATTAGAAGACACGCTGAATATTCATTAAAAATGTTTATGCAAGAGGATGTTAATTTGGAACTTTATGTAAAAGTAGTTCCAGATTGGCGAAATAATTTAGCAAAATTAAAAGAATTTGGATATCAGAAATGATAAATGGAAAATTAGCTTCTTTAGAAGGATATATCTTAAGCGTATCAAAAAATAAAGATTCCTCAGCAGTGATTTCTTTATTAACAAAAGATGGTATTTATACTATTTCTGCTTATGATGCTTTTAAGACTACATCTAAGTTTTATCAAGCTACATTAATCTTTAATAAAGTTATTTTTGAAGTAACAGAAAATAATTCTAATTATTTTTTAAAAGGTGTAAAAACTTTAATTAATTATACTAATTTGTATTCTGATATTTTAATTTCTTGTTCTATTCAAATGTTAATTGAAATAACTTTAAAAACTCATTATGAAGAAGATGCTGTTTGCTATGATTTTTTTGAAGCTTGTGTAAAAGGAATTGCCAATAAATTTGACCCTTTAACACTGGTTTATATTTATTTTTGTCAAATTGCTAAAATCAATGGTTTAGGTCCTATTATAAGTAATTGTGTAAATTGTTCAAGGAAAGATCATATTGTTAGTTTTGATTTTTATGAAGGTGGCTATTTATGCGATGAATGTGCAAAAGAATTAAATTATCCACCTAAGGATATTAATTATTTGAAGATTATAAAATATGGTTTTTTAGTTAGTTTAAAAGATATATATCATGCTAAATTACCAACTAGTTCTTTAAAAATTGTTCTTTTTGACTTAATTAAGTTTTTGGAAGATGAATTAGGTTTTAAACTTAACTCTTATAATGTATTTAAAGATGTATTAAAATAATAAGGAACGCTTATAAAAAGGAGAATGTTATGGAAAGAAAATTTAAATTCGAAACAATTACTAATCATTTAGTGACTTCTGGTTTTATTTATCCATCAAGCCAAATATATGGAGGTTTAGCAAACTCTTGGGACTATGGTCCATTAGGTACTAGTTTAAAACTTCATTTAAAAGATCTTTGGAGAAAACATTTTGTTTTAGAAAAAACTAATATGTATATGATTGATCCAGCTATAATCATGAATCCAAAGACTTGGGAAGCTACCGGGCATGTTTCTAATTTTTCTGATCCTTTAATTGATTGTAAATATTGTCACGCTCGTTTTAGAGCTGATCAACTTATTAAGAGTCAAAAACCTGATTTAGATGTTGATAATATGTCTAAAGAAGAATTGAATAATGTAATTCAATCTGGGGAAATTAAGTGTCCTAATTGTGGTAAATCTTCTTTTACTGAAATAAGACAATTCCAATTAATGTTTAAAACTTTTATTGGTGTTACTGAAGATAAAACTTCTACTGTTTATTTAAGACCAGAAACAGCGCAAGGAATCTTTGTAAATTTCAAAAATGTTCAAAGAACTACTAGAGCAAAATTACCTTTTGGTATTTGTGACATTGGTAAGGCTTTTAGAAATGAAATTACTCCAGGTAATTTTACTTTTAGAACTAGAGAATTTGA
>DKCH01000062.1 GCA_002449135.1 Caryophanales bacterium UBA6879
TGCCAGACATATTCTTCACAATCATAAATGGAAGAATGGATTCTTCTAAATTGATATTTTTTATCAATTTTTCTTCTTCCAATTTTTATAAAAAGGTCAACTAATTGATTACCGAATTCTTTTTCTATTTGATTAATAATTTCCTTCTTCATCATGACCTCCTCTATTTATTTTATCATGCTTATTACTTATAATTAAGTAGTATGGAGTCTTTTTATCCTTATTTAAAAAATTATTTATCTGATGATTTTATATCTGAAATTAAAGAATCACAAAATCATCAACCTTTTAAAGGTTTTGTTTTAAATACAACAAAAATAAAAGATGATGAATTATGTAAATTTTTTAAAAATTTTACTAAATCAAACCAGATAAATAATCTCTATTATTATAATCAGGAAACAACGCCTTTAGGAAAATCATTAATTCATGAAGCTGGTGGAGTTTATATAATGGATCCTTCAGCAACTATTAATCAATCATTAATAGCAGAAGATAACTTATTAGTTTTGGACTTATGCGCCGCTCCAGGTGGGAAAACAATATCATTTAGTTTAACTCATCCTAACTCACTAATAGTTGCTAATGATTACTCTTATAAACGAGCAATAGAACTATGTAAAAACATTATTCGTCTTGGATTAAATAATGTAATAGTTACTTCTTTTCCACCAAGCTATTTTTTAAATGAATTTAAAAACACCTTTGATTTAATAATATTAGATGCCCCATGTTCAGGAACTGGAATGTTTAGGAAAGAAACAAAAATGCTAGATGATTGGTCATACAAAAAAACTTTAGCCTTACTTCCTATTCAAGAAGACTTATTAAATACTAGCTATTTGCTTTTAAAAGAAGGTGGAAAATTAATTTATTCCACTTGTTCATTTTTAAAAGAAGAAGATGAAGATCAAGTAAATAAATTTCTAAATAAATACCAAGATATGCATTTAGTGGACTTTCCAATTTTACCAAATTATTTTTCTATTCAAAAAGGTACTATTCATCTTTTTCCACATTTATTTAATGGTGAAGGGCATTTTATCTCACTTTTTAAAAAAGATGGAGAAGCAACTAAAACAATATTTAACAATTCAAACAAACTTAACTATAACTCTAAAAACAATTTAATAACTTTTAAATATAATAATCTTACATTCGGGCTTAATAAACTTTATCTACCATTATTAAAACTTAAGGCTTTAAAAATGGGAATACAAATAGAAGAAAATGATAAATATGCAAAAGCAAAATTTACTTACGCCTATGCTAGATATCAAAATTCAAACATTAACACAATCAATTTAGATTATTCTCAAGCAAAAGAATATATTTACGGGAATGAATTAACAACTAACCTCAAGTTAAATGATGATACCTACATAGTCACTTATAACAATTTACATCTTGGACTTGTTAATAAAAGAGGTAATAAATTAAAAAATCTCTATTTAAAAGAAAATAGAAAAAGACTAATAGATTTAGAAAAATAAGCATTTTATCTAACAAAAAAACTAAGTCAATTTATAATATATATAGAAAAGAGGTAATAATTATGCAAGAAATCACATTAAAAATTGATGGTATGCACTGCTCAATGTGTGAAGCTCATCTTAATGAAGTTATTAGAAAATTAGTTAATGTAAAGAAAATTAAATCTAACCACAGCACAGGAATTTGTACCTTTACTACTGATAATTTTGATTTTTCTAATGAAGATTTTTCTAAAAAAGTATTTGATGAATCTGGATATAGAGTCTTATCAATTACCAAAAATGAGGTAGCTAAAAAAGGTCTATTTTCATTTTTTAAAAAATAAATTATTATTCAACCGACTTTAAAGCTGAAATCATATCTATTTTTTTAATTTTTAAATTTAATATCATTGAAACAACAATGCTTGTTATATAAGAAATAATAAAAGCAATTAAATAGGTGTACCAATTAATATGGTATACAAAAGTTAAAAGATCAGTCTTATTTACTACCATAATTAAAACTGTTAAAGGATAGCCTAATATCAGTCCCAAAATTGAACCTATAAAAGTATTCAATGCAATCTCATATGTTAAAGTCTTCGCAATATCTTTAAAAGAGAATCCGAGGACTTTTAATGTGGATATATCTCTATTTCTTTCAGAAATATTTAAACTTGTAAGATTGTAAATAACAACCATACACAATAAAATTGCAAAAACTTTTATAACATCAGTCATTTTAGAAATAGATGATAAAAGATTATTTGCCTGTTTTTCTAATTCTTTATGAGTAGAAATCTGATCAAATAGTTTTAATTTTTCAATTTCATTTTTTACTTCATCTGCTTTTGAGCTGTCATTTAAAGAAACATAAATAGAAGTTGGAGTAAACTTTTGCGTATATGGATTAGCTAAATCAAAAATACCATGTAAGACAGAAGATGTGAAAATATATGTTACTTCTCTAAGATAAATTTGACCATTTAAATAAACTTTTAAATTATCCCCTAATTTAACATTAATTCGTTCAGCACTATTTTTATCTATAGTAATACCATCATTAACATAATAAGGAACCTTAAAAGCCAAAGAATCTTTTTCTAAAATAGTTAGTGAAGTATCAATAGAAGAGCTAAAAGAGATACTTACTGGATAACTAGAAACTAATTCAACTCTTTTTACATTATCTAATTCACTTATTTTTTGGCTATTTTCTTCAGTTAAATTGTTTCCACTTATTAAAATGTCAATGCTTCTATTTACATTAAAATCTAAATTAACATCATAATTCAATGTATCATTTATACCAAAACCAGAAACCATTAAAGCAGTGCAGCCTAGCATTCCTAAAACAACCATCAAAGATTTTCCTTTATTTTTAAAAATATTTCTTATAGCCATTTTTAAAGAAATAGAACTATGTTTATAAAAAAATGAATTAGCATTAATATTTTTACCTTGTTTTCTATCAATTTTAACATTTAAAGTATCTACTGGTTTTTCCTTAATTACATTATAAGAAACTAGAAAAGAACAAAGTCCTGCTAGAAACAATAAAATTATAAAAATCAAAATTGAAAGCGGATAAAAAAAGTGAACCTTAAGTTTTGGTAAATCCCAAAGCAAATTATACTTAATGCCCATGACAGCTGGAATAATTAAAGGACCAACAATAAAACCTACTAAACCACCTAATAAACAAAGAACAACACCATATGAAATATAATGAAAATATATTTGACTTTTTTTAACACCTAAGCATTTTAAAATTCCAATTTGACTTCTAGACTTAATAATCATTTGTGATAAAGTTGTTAAAATAACTAAAATAGAAACCAAAAAGAAAATTACAGGAAAAACAAAAGTTAACTGCATTGATTGATTAACATCTTGTTTTAATGCTTGATAACTTGCTAATGATTCTTTGCTATTAACAATAATTAAATTAGAATTTTCTTTGCTAGAAAAATAGCTATTTATATCATTAATTACTTGTTCTTTATAATCAGTTTTTATTAAAACCTGATTTGAAAATTTTGAAAGATTATCCTTAATTAAAGATTTAAAATTAACATATTTATCAATAAAACTTAAATTATAATTATTATCAAAAAGAGTATAAATAGCATCAGCTAAAGTAGAATAATTTGCTTGCATAATTGGAGAAGAAAAAGAAGCGCTTTGCACACCCTCAGGATGATACATT
>DKCH01000009.1:0-504 GCA_002449135.1 Caryophanales bacterium UBA6879
TCACCATGTTGATAAGGAGACATAGTTCCAGGATCAACATTTAAATATGGATCAAATTTTTGCATGAAAACTTTTAAGCCTCTTTTGGCTAAAATCATACCTAAAGAAGAAGCAGAAATGCCTTTACCAAGAGAAGAAACTACTCCACCTGTGACAAAAATAAATTTAGTTTTCATACGAAAATCTCCTTTAAATAAAAATAATTTTTTTGGGGTGCCTTATTTAGTTTATCATAGCTACAATATATAAAAAAGCATTAAATAGAAAAAATAAAAATTATAAATTCATAAATTATGGAATCTAAATTTGAAAGTTTATAGGAAGTTCTGATATTGTTGTTGCACAAAATTCAAATAATTTCTTAATTATTGTAGAAGACATATTTAATTGAGAAGTTAACCAAGAATTTAAGCTATCAACATAATTACTAGTAAAACCAAGGATTAACAAAATTATACAAGTAATAAAAAGACCATTAGCTAAGCCTAATACTCCACCTAAAAG
>DKCH01000009.1:602-4062 GCA_002449135.1 Caryophanales bacterium UBA6879
TATATAAACAATTATAAATATTAAAATCCATGTAATAATAAGAGTAACTAAAGCAAAATAACTTTTATCTTTATCTATAAAACTGTAAAAGTTTTTTTCTACTAAAAAATTATTTAAAGGCGTCGCTATAAAATAAGAAACAATTAAACCACAAATGGTTGACAAGAAACTAGATAGTTTTCTACTAAATCCAGTTAGAATCCCTAAGATAAGACCAAGACTTACTAAGATTAATAAAATAATATCTAATACTGACATATTTATTTCTCCTTTAATATTGATTCTTTAAAGTAAATAAATGTTTCCTTTTTTACATTGCTCTCTATCTTCTTCTGACCAATAAGAAACTTGAACTTCACCAATATGAGCTTTTTTTAAAAAATACATACAAAGACGAGATTGACCTATTCCACCACCAATTGTTAGTGGTAATTTGTTTTCTAAAATTGCTTTTTGAAATGGTAATTTTTCTTTATATAATAAATTTGCTTCTAATAATTGTTGATGTAAAGAGACATTATCGACTCTTATACCCATAGAAGAAAGTTCAAATGGGATATCTAAAAGAGGATAATATAGAATTAAATCACCATTTAAATTCCAATCATCATAATCAGCAGCTCTTAAGTCATGAACAGTATGATCAGAGAGTTTTTTACCTATTTGTTTAATGAATACTGAGCCTTTATCTTTACTTATTTTATATTCTCTTTCTTTAGGAGAGTTTTTAGGATAAAGTTTTAAAAGTTCTTCGCTAGTTATAAAAAATATTTCATCTTTTAAAGTTGGTTGTAAATAATCATAATTTAAAGCCAAAAATTGTTCTAACTTTAATAAACATGAATAAATTTCTTTTACTGTTTTTTCTAAATATGAGTCGTTACGATCTTCTTTTAAAATAATTTTTTCCCAGTCATATTGATCAACATAAATAGAATGAAGGTTATCTAGAGTTTCATCTTGTCTAATGGCGTTCATATCGGTATAAAGTCCTTTATGAATTTGAAAATTATATTTTGCTAAAGCATAACGTTTCCATTTAGCTAATGATTGAACTATTTCTAGTGTATGATGATCTTTACTTGTGAAGCTTACAGCTTTTTCTACTTCATTTAAATTGTCGTTAAGACCAGTAGTTGGTTCAACAAATAAAGGAGCAGTTACTCTTTTTAGATTAAGAGTTAAAGAAAGTTCGACTTGGAAAAAGTCTTTAATTAATTTAATAGCTTTTTGAGTCTGATATAAATCTAAATTTGAGTGATAATTTTTAGGAATTAGGATCATTTTATTTTTCCTTTCTTGCTTTTTTAACATTAAATAGGTTAATAGTTAAAGCATTTAAAACTACGAAAACTGATGAGAAAGCCATGCATAAAGAGGCGATCATCGGTGTTAATTTTATATTATACACAGGATAAAAAATTCCGCTAGCTAAAATAACACCAATTAAGTTATAAATAAAGGCCCAAAATAGATTAGTGATAATAGTTAAAGTCGTTCTTTTAGAGAGGTTAATAACATTAACTAGATCTAGTAAAGAGTTATTTATTAAAACAATATCAGCCGAATTTAAAGCAATATCAGCACCACTTGAAATAGCTACTCCAATATCTGCACTAGTTAAGGCTAAAGCATCATTTACTCCATCACCAACCATAGCTACTAAATGATGAGGATCTTTTTTTAGATTTAATATTACTTTTTGTTTATCTAAAGGTAATACTTCAGCAATAACATTGTTAATACCTACTTCTTTAGCAATTGCTTCTGCGGTGTTTTTATTATCACCTGTAAGCATAATTACATTAATACCTAATTTCTTTAATTCATCAATAGCTTGAATGGAACCCTGTTTTATTTCATCTTTAATTGCAATTAATGCAACTACTTTATTATTTTCTAAAACAAAGAGGACAGTTTTACCTTGATTAGAAAATGATGTAAATTCTTTTTCATAAGGAATGTTATTATTAAATTCTCTGGAATTAGAAATCTTATAATTAATATTGTTATAAGTCATTTCTACTCCTTGGCCTTCAATTTGTTTAAAATTATCTATTTTAAGTTCTTTTGCGTCTTTTTCTTCACAATATTTACTAATAGCTTCAGCTAATGGATGTTCTGATTTCTTTTCTAATGAATAAATTAAGTTAATTAAATTACTATCGTTATTAAAATTTAAATAATTAGTAACTTCAGGTTTTCCTTTAGTTATGGTTCCAGTTTTATCTAAGACGACAGTTTTAATATGATGCGCATTTTCTAAAATTTCTGCATTTTTAATTAAAAGACCATTTTGTGCTCCTTTTCCAGTAGAGACCATAATAGCTACAGGAGTAGCTAAACCTAAAGCGCAAGGGCAAGCAATAACTAAAACTGAACAGGCAAAATTAAAAGCCTCTTCAAAAGGATATTTGGCAATTAAAAATCCACTTAATGTTAATAAAGCAATTAAAATGATTGTTGGTACAAAATACAGTGATATTTTATCTACTAATTTAGAAATAGGAGCTTTGGAATTACTAGCTTCTTGTACTAATTTAATAATTGTATTTATTGAAGTATCTTGTCCAACTTTAGTAGCTTTTATTTGTAAGTATCCACTACTTAGAGTAGTAGCAGCGTAAACTTTATCATTTATTGTTTTATAACGCGGAAGAGATTCACCATTAATATTTGATTCATCTATTGAACCACTTCCATTTATTATTACTCCATCAATAGCTAAGGTTTGACCCTTTTTTAGAATTATAATATCGTTAATTTTAATGTCACTAGCATTAATTTCTATTTCTTTTCCTTCTTTTAAAATTGTTGCTTTTTTAGGAGTCAAATTCATCATTTCTTCAATGGCTTTAGTAGTTTTCTTTTTTGAAAGACTTTCAAAAAATTTACCTAAACTTACTAAGGTAAGAATAGTAGCAGCAGATTCAAAATATAAGTTATGAACATAATTAGAAACAGTTTCCATATTATTTTCACCTAATCCATAACCAATCATATAAATAGCAAAAACACCATAAATTAAACTAGCTAAGGCTCCTATAGCAATTAATGAATCCATGGATGGTGCTAATTTAAATAATTTTTTAAATCCAGAGATAAAATAATCAGAATATATCAAAACAGGTCCTAAGCTAAGTAAAAACTGAGTAAAAGCATAGGCTAAGCCATTTTTCATCATTAATTCATGAGTTGAAATATCTAAGAAAGATGGTAAAGGTAGATTTACCATATGTCCCATAGAAATATATAGTAAAACTAGTAAGAAAATAAAAGAAACAATTAATTTAATTAAACTTGCTTTTAAGTCAGAAGAATTAGAATTTATTTTTTCATTTTTACCTTTTACTGAGGCTTTATATCCAGCTTTTTTTACTGCTTTTTCTATGTCTTTTATACTTACTTGAGGATTAGTTAAATTTACTTCCATTGAGTTAGTTAATAAAGAAACATTGAC
>DKCH01000005.1:0-12610 GCA_002449135.1 Caryophanales bacterium UBA6879
AAAAAATGACTGTCTTCATAAAAATATAAACAACATTCATTTGTTTAATTAAGATATTAAAAGCAAGTCTAACAATTGTGTCTCATCCAATTAATAGAGAGACTTTTAAAAAAATTTTTATATAAAAATTATTAATAAGTAAATTAATAAATATAGACTCCTGTTTCTTCTACCAATGGATCTTTTTTCATTAATTCTATAGCTTGTTTTCTTTGTTCTGGTGTTTGCTTTTGATACACATCAGATGCTTTATACATTTCAATAAGTTTACTGGCTAAAACTTTTTTATTTCCTAAGACTGACATATCTCCATCAAGATCGCTAAAATCTGATCCAGTTGTATTCATTGTTTCTAATGTGAATCTGAAATAGTCTCTTAATCCTTCAGCACTGCAATTTGCTTTAGGTAATAAACCAGTAGGATTAGCTCCTGTTTTACCAACCTCTTTAAATTCATTAGCGTGTTTTTCTTCCATGAAATAATATAAGTACATTATGCTTCTCCTTTCTTTAATTATAAACTAGATGTAGTTATTAATTTTATTTTTTTAAGCACTCTTTTAAAAAAATGTTATTTACAAAGTCTTTATACAAGCTAAAATGTAGTGGAATAACTGCATCTAAATTTTTAAATCTTTATAAATATTGATAAGTATTACTCTATATTCTATATAACTGATAATCATCTATAAAAATAGCAGTAATTTTTTCGTAACATAAAATAATTTAAAAAATAAAATTCAAAAATACTAAAAACAATAAACTCAAAATACCTAATCAGTGATGTTCTATTTTTAATTAGGAAATAAAAATATTTTACTTATTAAATTTTATTAGTAACAGTTTTAACACTTTCCTAAATTAAAAAGCTTTTTTAAAAAATTATTGCTATTTATGCAAGAATTTTTAAATATATGCTTAATAAAAACTTCATCACAACTATGTATTAAGTCTACTAATAATAATTAAAACTAATTATATTCTATATATTAAAAAATAATTTATAAGTTTTGTAAAATAAAAAAAGTCCAACACCAAGAAGTATTAGACATGTTTTTTATATTGGGTCTGATTACCAATATTGATACATTGCATACCCTAAACAATGAAATTTTGCATACCCTTAATTTAAAAGTGCGTACCCTTAGAGTGAATTTGCATACCCCAATAGTTTAACATAAAAGCATTTGGAAATAATTGCGCTCTATGGACATTAGTGTTCATTTTTAATCAGTTCTCTTAATCGTCTCAAGCCCAGTTTTATCACCTAACTCTACTGATTTTCATAACGTTATTTTCAATTTTTTTCTGTTCGTTAGCTTACAAATTTTCTGATAATCGTACCCAATTCTTCATTTGTTAACATTGCAGAAATTTCGATTGCCCTTTGAAAATCGTCCTTCACATACCCCTTTCGTGGTGTTGCGATCCATTTTTCGATTCTTAATTTATTTTCATATTGAGTGACATTTACCGATTGGAAATGGTTTGAAAAACTGCAAAAGCCTTTGTATTTCGTTTTTTTCCAAAATTCATTTAAATCGCTACTTTCAATGTCGGCTTCCGAAGCGTTTGCCGCAATTTCTATTCCATTTTTGATTGCGGCGCCCAATTCCTCGTCGGATGTCCCGGGCAGCAAGGTTATAGTTGGATCGATTGCGATTCGGCACCTCATATTTTGCTCTACCGCATAGGGCACGATCATATACCCATACGACGGGTTATGATACACCACCGTTAGACTAGTTGTTTTTCGTTGTGCCATACATCTTTCCTCATTCCTTATATGCCTCCGAAGACTATATTTCAATATGCTCAACGCCGTCGCAAGAAGAACGCCTGTACACCGCGATTTCGCTTCGATTTGCACTTATCGATTCCGCTCCCGTTAAGGCACAAATGGCGTTCAAAATCGTTTCTGAATCTATTTTTGATTTGGTTGGTAAGGCTATCTTAACAAGCTCGTAGCGGTCGAGGGCGATCGATATATCGATAATTTCCTTGGCTCCGATGTGGCTGTCGCTTAATTTGATTGTCGGCCTCGCTTGCTCCGCCAAAGCGCGAAGTTTTCTTCTTTGGAATTCATTAATCATGTTAAGCCTCTCTTTTCACCATTTCGGAATAGACCCTTTTGATGGCCTCTAGACCAGCTGACTCGCCATTCTCCACGGCTTTGCCAAACATCTCGATCGCCTTCTTGTAATTTTTCCTCACGCCGTATCCGTTCTCATAGCATATTCCAAGGTTATAAAAACCAAGGCTAGATTTATATTTGTATGCAGCAGTCTTAAAACACTTAACCGCTTCTCTTTTATCTTCTTTTACGCCGTTGCCTTGCAGATAGCAAAGCCCGATATTGATAATCGCCTCGTTCTCTCCCCAATTGTACGCATTGGTAAATAACTTGAACGCTTTTTTATACGCCGTTTGGGTTTTGAGGGTGTAATAGTAATAAAGCCCCATTTGCAGACACGCCGACGGGTTTTCGCCCTTGACGCTCTTTTTCAGCCAATGAAGTGCCGTTTCCCTATCGGCGGTCACGCCGTAGTACCCGCACGCATACGCCATACCGAGATTATATTGTGCGGCGGCGTTGCCGAGTTTCGCGGCTCGTTTGAAAAGTTTAAGGGCGGTTTTCTCGTCCTTTTCGAGTCCAAGTTCGTCGCCGAGATACGCTTCTGCCATTCTTTCGATTGCGTCCGGAAAATCCATTTCCATAGCCGCCTGATAGTACCGTAAAGCGTTTTCATAATCTTTCTTTTGCTCTTCGCAAATCGTTGCAATCGCCCAATAAACGGCGGCATCATTCAAATCGCACTGCGCAAAGCAATCGAGCGCATCGTCGTATTTGCCTTTATTGTAATAATAATATCCTAAATCGAGAAGAGCGTCGTCTTGTCCAAGTGCCGCCGCTTTTTTAAGATAATAAATATATGCCTTTTTGTCGGGTTCTACCTTATACATACCCGTTTCGCGAACTCTTGCGTACATATAAAGGCTTTCGGGATCGTTGTGGTGAACGCCGTCCAAAAGATATTTCAAACCTTTTTTGTAGTCGTGCGGAACAAACCTGTCATTGAGATAGACGTAAGCCAAATCGAAATTAAGCGAGTATTCGCCGAGGCTCAATCCTTTTTCGTACCACTCTATGGCTTTGGGAACGTCTTTCAGTTCCTCGTTGTTTAAGTATATGAAGCCTATCTTTTTTGCAACCTCTATATCTCCGAGGTAAAAAGCACGCTCGTAGTATTTCAGCGCGTTTTTAACGTTTTCAATCTCGGAATCTTCAATCGGAGTATTGAAATAATACAATTCACCGAGAGATCTTGCCGCTGCCGCGACGCCCAAATCGGAGGCTTTGGCGTAACACTCGATTGCTTTTTGAATATCGATTTTTACATAACCGGTTTCATAGCAAAATCCGAGACGGGCAAAACACTCCGCTTCGCCTTTGTTTGCGCCCTCCGTATAAGTGTCGAACGCTTTTTTGTATTGAGAGCGGTAGCCCCAAGTGTCGCCAAGAACAGTATATGCCAAAACGCCGTTGTTGACGGCTTTTTGATAGTACGTCGTTGCGGTTCTGAAATCGCCGTCATCGGAATATAAATTGCCGATAGAAACGTAGTACTTCGGCTTTTTTACGGCGAGCCTCTCGTATTTTTTTATTTTATCGCTATTTGTGCTCATATTGTCTCCTATTTTATAACGTCGCAAACGGTTTGGACGATATAAGTTTGTAATCGTCATCGTGCGTATAGAATTGTTCCATAAGCCAATAAATGCTGTTGTTGCCCTTTCTTAATTTCTTGCTGAGTAGTTCCCTAGTTATTGGCATCGCTTGGAATATGCTTATGTATTTATGCTTGGAAATAAGGCACTTAACTATGCTTGGCGACTTAAATATCTCTAGTAGTAATAGCACAATCCCACAATATTTTCCTTTGATTTGCATATCAATTGTGTCGGAAATCGTAATATTTTCTTTTGCGTTAAAAGCGTATTCAGCAGTTGCCCAGAGTAATGAATTTAATGATAACCATTCTACTTTTTCTTGGCTTATTTCAACTTCTGGATCAACAAGCATCATGTATTCGTTTCGTTGGTTTGCCTTTCTTCCCCAGCCGATATCACGCTCAGGCATTAGGTAGTCGCTAGCACCAATTGCACATAATTTCCAAAAAGGCATATCCTTTGAGGGTTTAAATACAAGAGTAGTAATTGGCTTTGTTTCATCCGATAGAACATTCTTCTTAAGTCTCAAGCAAAAAATAGGTTCTTGCTTAAAAGCGTTAATATAATGGCCATATAATTTTTGATGTTTCTTATTGCTTGCTTTAAAGGCTTTTTCTTTTTCATCTAAATCTGGCAAAACAATCACTCCCTTCAAGAAAGCTGCATAAGAGAATTTGTTTATTCTATTCAATCTTCCAAAACAATTATAACATGATAAGTGTAGAAATCGGAACGCAAGAAGCAAAAAGCATCCACTAATTAAGCAACTACTATCCTTAATTAGCAAATCGTTCAATCGTTGGAGCAAACGTTCAATAGTTCCTATAATCGTTCATTTGTTAGGGTAATCGTTCAATCATTCACGTTTAAAATCTATAAATCTTTATATAAAAAGAGCTACAAAAGCTCCTTGAATCGTTTTCTGGCACATCAAAGTTCGCGAGTTCGAACCAATGGTAGAAATTGAACCTACGTAAAAACAAAAAAAGTTCAATACATTTTACTGTATCAAACTAATTCATTCTTAATGGTGACCTATACGGGATTCGAACCCATGAATGCATGCGTGAAAGGCATGTGAGTTAAGCCGCTTCTCCAATAGGCCATATATACGCATGGCGCTCAGTGTAGGGCTCGAACCTACAACCGATCGGTTAACAGCCGATAGCTCTACCATTGAGCTAACTGAGCAACTTAATGCGCTTAAATATAGTAGCAAATAGAATTTTAAAATGCAATATAATTTATCGAAAATTTTTAATAAATTTACTAAAAATGAGTTAGCACTTATAAACAAATGTACCACCAATGTCTGTTCTATGGTAATTAAGACCTAAATTATCCAAAGTTGTTAAAGTCTCTTTAGATGGATGTTTATATATGTTATTTAATCCACAAGAAATAATACTTAAGTCTGGTTTTAATTTACCTAAAAATTTTTGAGAAGAAGATGTATTAGAACCATGATGACCTAATTTAATTACATCTGCTGAATCAATTTGAAGTTTTTCCTCAACTTCTTTTGGAGCATCTCCCATTATTAAGAACTTCGTTTTTTTAATTTCGAAAGAATAAATTGCTGAATTATAGTTTGCATCTTCAGACTCACTTTTTTGATAATTAATATCTTCTACTAATAAATCATCAAGATAATAACTTTTTCTAATTAAATAATCTTTTTCAACTTTTTTTAACGAAAAATTCTTTCCTAAACTTTCCAAAGAACCAACATGATCAAAATCATCATGAGTTATTAAAACTAAATCTATACTAGTAACTTTAATGCTTCTAAAATAAGGAATTAAACAATTTGTTGCCAAATCTGTTGATAAACTACCACCTGTATCTATTAGACATGTCTGATATTTGTAGCGTATTAAAGTTGCATCCCCTTGACCTACATCAATAAAATGAACCTCATATTTTGGAAAAACTTCTGGGATAAAAACAAAAACTAAAACACTAATAAACACTATTTTTAATTTATTTAATACAAAAGCAATATTTAATCCTTTTACATAAAAAATAATTAATAGCAATAAATAATAAAAAAACAAATAATAAATAGAAATTTTCCCTGATATTAAATTTAATCTAAAGTACGAAATAAATTTAAAAAGAAACAAATAAAAATTGTTAACAGCTGTCACAAAAGGAATAAAAACATTTCCAAATAGCGCCAATAAATTGCAACAAAAGCCTAATGAAAAAAGTGGTAAAAATAAAATTTGCAAAGGAAACTTTAAAATATTAAATTGATAATCAGTATATAAATTAAGTGGTAAAACCAAAATTAAAAAAATTAAACTAGTTTTTATTTTATAAAACTTCTCTCTAATATTTAATAAATTCCTTGCAAAATAAAAAGTGAATAGTATAAAAAAAGAATAATAAAATCCGATATTCAAAACATAAAATGGTGAAAATAATAAAATAATAATACCTGTAATAGATAATCTTTCAACATAACTGAAATTTATCTTTTTAAAATTATTAATTAATTTTAATAAAGACATTAAAACAATTCTTTGTAAAGCAAAAGCATAAGATGAAAGAACTAAAAAAACAAGATTCATAAAAAATATAATTAAATTTGAGTGTTTTTCGTTTAATTTTTTAAAAAATTTTTGTTCTACAAATTTAATTATAAAGTTTAGATGTAGTCCTGTCATTGTTAAAAACAAGCTCATCCCAGTACCGTTAAAATTATTAAGACTTGTTTTACTAGTAAAAGAATCTTTAAAGAGAAAAGCGGCAACTAAATTTTTATTTTCGCCACTAAAATTATTTAGAATCTTATTTTTAAAACTATTTATTTTCAAAAAATTTGAAAAGATAATTTCCTTATTTTGAACATTAAGTGAATGAAAAACTCTAAATGACTTTAAATAAGTTTTAAAATCAAAACTTTCTTGATAATGACTAAACTCTAATTCTTTTATATATCCTTCAATTTTAACTAAATCACCGATTTCAAAAGCATGGCCTTTTTCATACACATAATAAACCTTTACAAAATTAGAAACTAAATAATAATTCTCCTCACTTTTGACTATTAAAAAGTAAGAATTCACTTCATCAACATTAGTCTTTAAATTAATAATATGAATTATTAATGTAACAATAAATCCAAATACGAAACTTAATGAAAAGATTATAATTTTATTTTTACCTAAATAAAATGAATAAGCCAAAAAAACTAAGATAAGAAAAATTAGAAATAGCCAATTTGATAAAACAAAGCAAGAAAATCCTAGACTAAGTCCAACAAATAATAAAAAGATACACATTAAAGTGAAATTCTATCACGGACTTTAATAAATGTTTTTTCACCAATTCCAGAAACATTCATAATATCTTCAATAGTTTCAAACAATCCTTTTTCACTACGATAAGTAACAATCCCACTAGCTTGATTTTTATCAAAACCAACTTCTTGTAGCTTAGTAGATTCTGCAGTATTAATAGAAACCTTTTCTAAAACTTCGGCAACACAAGTTTCAGGAATTTGAGATTTTCTAGCAATATAAAAACTAACTTTATTTCCTATTAAAACATCTTCAGAATAAGCACTAGGATCGTGATCAGGTAAAACCCCACCAGCTAAATCGATTAAATGCTTTAAAGTTTGTTGTGGTGAGCATGAATATGTTGAAGGATGAACTACTTGTCCTTCAATTTTAACATTTACTTTATCTTTCCCACTATATTGACTTACTAGATTAACATTCGTTCCACCAACTTGTTCATTTTGCTCCAGATTTTGAAAAATAGTAATCCCTATAATTGTTATAATAACAGTAACAATGATTAATTTAGCCATAAAAAAATCCCCCTTTACTAAATATGGGAGACTTTTTAAGTTGATTTTATAAAATTTTAGTTATGAAACTATTAACGTTCTATTTTAACAATAGTAACAGAATAAGGAACTCTTGTTTCAACAGAAACCTTATCACCAATATGATGACCAGCCATAGCTTTACCTAAAGGAGATAATTCAGAAATTATGAAATTATCTGGATCAGCTGAAACAGAATCACCAATAGTATAGGTTTTTTCAGTACCATCAGCCTTTTTAAAAGTAACTTTACATCCAATAGAAACCTTAGAAGTATCAATATCACTTGAATCAATAACTTCAGCCTGTTCAATTTGTTTTCTTAAATCAGCGATTAAAGCATCATTTGATCTATTTTTTTCCATTGCTGCAGAGTAATCAGCATTTTCAGAAAGATCGCCTTGCTTTCTTGCTTCTTCAATTTCAATAATAATTTCTTTTTTTAATTCAGTAGCATCATTTAATTGCTTTTTTAATTTTTCAAAACTTTCTTTTGTAATTTGCATTTTAAACACTTCCTTTTTGTCTAAACTCAATAGACTTTTTTAATTATAACAAATTTACATTAAACTTTGTTAAGTTAGTTCAAATATAAGGTATTAAGTTTTTATTTATGATATATTTTTTATTAGCGAGGATTAATTATGAATATTATAGAAGCCAATGATTATCTTAATAAAGTATTAATAAAAAAGGCAAAATTAGATCACTTAAAACACATAGTAAATTACGATTTAGAAACAGTTTGCCCAACTGATGGAAAATTAGATGAAAGTGAATTACTTACATACCTCTCATTAAAAACTTTTAAATTAACTTCTAGTAAAAAATATATAAAAGTTATAAATTTTTTAAACGATAATTTAGAAAAACTTGATCCATTAACTAAGCGTTTAGTATATTTACTTCATAAAAGCTATAAAATTCAAAAAAATTTAAGTAGCGGCTTTGTAAATAAAATGAATTCCACCTTTAATAAAGCAGGTATTTCATGGCTAAAAGCAAAAGAACAAAAATCTTATGAACTCTTTAGAAAAGATTTAGAAAAAATTGTTAAAGTAGAAAAAGAATACATTAAACTAAAAAGCGGAAATTTTAAGACTAATTATGATTCTTTACTTGACGAATATGAAGAAAATATGAATGAAGAAATTCTTGATCAATTTTTTGCTGATTGTAAAAAAAGAATTATTCCTTTATTAGAAGCTATTAATAATAGCAAAGTTGAAATAAGAACTGACTTTATGAATAGAAAAGTTCCTATTTATCTTCAAGAAAACTATTCAAAAATTTTAATGAACACTTTAGGTTTAAATTTAAACTCCTCTGCCATTAATACTTCTGAACATCCATTTACTGATCAAATAGCAAGAAATGATACAAGAATTACTACTCATTATTTTGAAAATAATTTCATTTCAAATATTTATTCAGTAATACATGAAACAGGACATGCCATTTTTGCCCAAAACCAAGATTCAAAAGATTTTGAAAAACATTTAGATAATAATATGTCTTTAGGTATGCATGAGTCTGTCTCTCGTTTTTATGAAAATAGAATCGGCCGTTCGGAAGGCTTTATAAAAAATATAATTTATCCTGATTTATTACATTATTTCCCAAATATTTTTGATGATATTAGTAAAGATGAATTATATTTAGCGATTAATAAAGTAAGTCCTTCTTTAATAAGAACAGAGGCTGATGAATTAACTTATACTTTACATATAATTATCCGATATGAAATAGAAAAAGATTTAGTAAACAAAAAAGTAAATATTAAAAATTTGAACAAACTATGGAATGATAAATACTATGAATACCTAAAAATTAGACCTACAAATGATAAAGAAGGTATATTACAAGATATTCATTGGACTTCTGGTTTTGGATATTTTCCAACTTATGCATTAGGTAATGCCTTTAATAGCATGTATTATAAAGTTCTAACAAAAGATATAGATATTAATAAATGTTATGAAACAAGAAATTTAAGTGCAATTAGAGAGTGGTTAAAACAAAATGTCTTTAAAGATGCAAATCACTTTAATTCACAAGAATGGATAACTAAAATAACAAATGCAAAGTTCTCAGCTGATGATTTTTTGACCTATTTAGAAGAAAAATATTCAAAAATCTATAATTTATAGGAGGTAATATTATGATAGATTTTAACAAAATTCAAATCGAAGAACCAAATTTTAAAGAATTTACTGAAACCCTTATTAAACTTAAAGATCAATTAGATAATGCTTCAAGCAGTGATGATGCTATTAAAGTAATTGAAGATTACTTTAAATTTTCTGACCATTTACAGTCTATTTGTACAATTATTAATATTCGTCATACTATAAACATCAGTGATGAAAAATATTCCAAATATAATGATTTATTAAATGAAAAGTTACCTTTACTTAACGAATATGATAATAAAGTTACAAAAGCAATTTTACATTCAAAATTTAGAAAAGAATTAGAAGAGAAATTCGGAACCTATTATTTTGAACAATTAGAATTAGCAGATAAAATTTTCTCACCGGAAATCATTCCTGATTTACAAGAAGAAAATAATTTAGTTGCTAAATACCAAGCTATTATGGGTCAAGCTAGTGCAATTTATAAAGGTCAAGAATTACCATTAACTAAATTTAATCCATATTTAACAAATTTAGATCGCCAAGTTAGAAAAGAATCTAGCAAAGCCTATTGGTCTTTCTTCTCTGAAAATGAAGATAAATTAGCTGAACTTTATTCAAAATTAGTAACTGTAAGAGATCGTGTTGCTAAAAAACTCGGTTTCAAAAACTTTATACAATTAGCATATTACCGTCTTGGTAGAATAGATTACAATCAAGATGATGTTAAAAACTATCGAGATGAAGTATTAAAAAACATTGTCCCATTAGCAAATAAATTACGTCAATTACAAATGAAAAGAATTGGCATTAAAGATCCTCAATTCTATGATTACGCCCTAGCTTTTAAAACTGGTAACCCACTCCCATTACAAGATCCTAATAAGCTAATTGAAGCTGCTCAAATTATGTATAAGGAAATGAATCCTCAAATTTCATATTATTTTGACTTCATGGTTAAATATCACTTAATGGATTTAATAGCTAAACCAGGTAAAGTTCCTGGAGGATATATGACATTCATTCCAGATATTAAATCATCTTTTATCTTTTCCAATTTTAATGGTTCAGCAGGTGATGTTGATGTTTTAACCCATGAATTTGGTCATTCATTACAAGGCTTCTTATCTGCTAATATTGAAGTTCCTTCATTAAGAAATCCAGGTATGGAAAGTTGTGAAATTCATTCAATGAGCATGGAATTTTTAACCTATAAATTTATGAATCTATTCTTCAATGATCAAGCAGATAAATACCGTTTTAGCCATTTAGAAGATGCGATTGAATTTATACCTTATGGTGTTTCAGTAGATGAATTTCAACATTTTGTCTATGAGAATCCTCAAGCAACTCATCAAGAAAGAAAAGCAAAATGGAGAGAAATAGAGAAAAAATACACACCTTATAAAAATTATGATGAAAATGACTTCTTATTAAGCGGTGGATTATGGATGAGACAAGGACATATCTATGAAGTGCCTTTTTATTACATCGATTATACTATTGCTCAAGTTGGCGCTTTTGAATTTTTCACTGAATCTTTAGAAAATTATCCAAAAACTTTGGATAAATATCTTGATTTTTGCAAACTTGGTGGGCAATATCCTTACAAAACACTTATGACCAAAGCTGGAATTAAAAACCCAATGGTTAATGGTACTTTAGAAGAAATTACCCCTAAGTTAGAAAAATATTTAAATAGTATTGATACTAGTAAATTTTAAAAAAATTCTTTAAATTTATTCTTAAATTTTTCTTTAATTTTCTTTAAAAGATAATATAAGCGGGAGACTACTTTGTTAGGCTCCCATTTTAATTTTTCGCTTATTTCTAGAAGATGCATAGAATTCATCCACATATCAATTAATATAACATCTTCTTTTGTGCCTATACTTTCTAAATATTTAAAAACTGCTTTTGAGAATTCCTTCACTTTTAATTCTTCAATGTTCAATGCACCTCTTTCAAGACCATGATCTAAAAATGAAAGATTTTCCTTAAAATTATTTTCAAAATCAACATTGCTGAAAAAGAATATTCCTTTACAAAAATCACGTTGTGACTCATTAAATTTACGAAAAATAAAACGATTTTTTTCCCTTTTAACCAGGAAATGCCAAAAATTAATAAAATCACCTAATTCCGTTTTATAATTCTTTAATGCCAGCTCAGTAGCTGTATAAATCAAGAAAAAGTATTCTGATTCATCATTACAGACATATTTATATTTATTTAGATAAAATTTCGCTGTAGCCTTCATTTCTTCAAAAAGATAAAAATAAAGCTGTTCTCTTCCTTCCTTGTCGCCGCTTAAAGCTAAATTTAAGCATGATAAAAATTGTTTGCTTTTATAGCAAGTTATATTAGTCAAATTTATAATTCCTTTCTTTTTTAAAAAATTGCAGTTGAAAAAGTAAATTCTATTTTTTTAATCTATAATTAGTAATCTGAGCTAAAACAATTGCACAGGCAATAGATGCATTTAATGAAGTAATAGGTCCTGAAATAGGTATCTTTACAACAAAATCAGAATTAGAAGCAACTAACTTAGAAGCCCCTTTACCTTCAGAACCAATAATAACGGCGATTTTTCCATTATAATCAACGTCAGTATAAAGAGTTTTAGCCCACCCATCAGTAGTAACAATCCAAAATCCATTTTTCTTTAAAGTAGCTATAGTTTGATTTAAATTAGTTACACGACAAATAGGAACATATTCTTCTGCACCTGTAGCAACTTTTGAAACTGTAGAAGTAACTTGAACTTGACGATTTTTACTAATAATAATACCATCAACAGAAAAACAACTACTAGTTCTAATAATAGAACCAAAATTTACTGGATCTTCAATCCCATCTAAAATAACTAAAGTTGAATTATCTTTGTTTTCAACTTTTTGTA
>DKCH01000005.1:12656-17225 GCA_002449135.1 Caryophanales bacterium UBA6879
TGGTGATTTCTATTACTAGTAAGTCTATTAAGTTCCTCAACAGTAACAAGCTCTGTTTTTATTTCCTTTCTATTGATTAGAGTAATAATATTATTATCCGAAAAATTTTTTAACAAAAATATGCGCTTTATTTTTCTATTTTTGCTTTTAATTAGATTTTCAACTGGCTTTCTCCCGTAAATAATATTAAGACTTTTTCCAACCATATGTCTTATATTCTATATGGTTTCAAAGTAATAATGCAAGAAAAATTTAAAAATATTTTTTTTAAAAGCGCTTTTAATTTTATTTATAACTTTTACTAGCTTTAACATCCACCCTTACAGCATCCAAACTTTTCTTAAGTTCTTCAGCTAAAGTATTTATTGTTGTATATGTAGCCTTATTTAATGTAATAGTAACTTGTAAAACTTCAACATTATCTAATGGAACAATTTTAGAAGCTAAATTATTTATTTGTAAACCAAATTTGCTTGCAAGATGAACGATTTTTTCACTAATATTTTTACCAGATTTTAAATAAATAATAATTCTTGGATCTGCTTTAGAAGTTCTATTTTCAAAATAAGAAAGTAAAATTAACACTGCTAAAGTTAATACAGTAACAATTAAAGCTTCAAAAACGAGGCCAAAAGAAGTTAATAACGAAATCACACCAGTAATAAATAATGTCGCAGTTGTTGTTACACCTTTAATGTCTTTACCATTACTAACAGTACAATTGCAAGCTATTAATCCCAAAGCTATTAAACTTCCACCAAGTATTAAACCCCAATAATCTGATAAATAATACTTATATAAATATATACATAAAAGACCAATAAGACCAAAAGATAAGGAAATCAAAATATGAGTCCTTAAGCCTGCTATAAAGCCATTAAACTCTCTTTCTAAACCAATAGAAGCACCAAAAATTAAACAAAGTAAAATTACCACTAAAGCGTATAAAATAAAAGAATTATTTAATAAAGAAGATAAATACCCACCCATTAAATTAGACCCTTCTGAATTAAACTAGCACGATACTTGTCTGAAAGTTCAAAGCTTTTATCAGCTTTTGCTTTTAAATAATTTTGATAAGTTTCTACATCTTCTTTAGTAACATCAATTATATTAAATTTAAAACCAAGAATATCGAAACATTTAAGCAAAGTATTATAAATCTTTGAAAGATTAACTACATCAAGAGGTTTTCTTAACAAAACATTGCCTGATTTAATTAAACTTTCTATAACAGTAATAGCATTAGCAACATTTAAATCATCCGATAAAAAAGCTAAGAACTTATTATAAGAATCAGTATCAAAATCAGAAGTAAATTGTTCACCTTCTAAAAGAATTTTTCCTCTTAATTTATTTAAAAAAGCTTGATACTTATCAATTTCTTTTTTAGCAGTCTCCATACCATCTAAAGTGTAATTAATAGGAGCACGGTAAGAAGTTGTTAAAAAGAAATATCTAATAACATTACCACCCCATTTATTAATAGCATCCTTAGCTAAAATTACATTTCCTAATGACTTGGACATTTTTTCATTATCGATGTTTATAAAGCCAACATGCATCCAAATATTTGCCAAATGAGTATGAGCATAGCCTTCTTGCTGAGCAATTTCATTTTCATGATGCGGGAATTTCAAATCAAATCCACCACCATGAATATCTATAGTAGGCATCTTAAAATATGAGTTAATCATTACAACACATTCAGTGTGCCAACCTGGTCTACCTAAACCAATTTTAGTTTCAAATTTAATACCTTTATCATCAGTTAATTTCCATAATGCAAAATCAAGTGGAGAATGTTTTTCTTCATTTACTTCAACTCTTGATCCAGCCTTTAAATCGTCTAGTTTAATCTTAGAAAGTTCACCATATTTACTATCTTTACTAACATCGTAATAAATATCACCATTTTTAGCTTTATATGCATACCCTTTGTCTATCAAATCAGCAATAAAATCAGCAATTTGAGGAATATAGTTAGAAACACGTGGATGATTTTCTAATGGTAATACATTTAATTTATCTAATAGATCTTCATAAGATTTAATATAGAAATCAGAAACTTCTTTTTCAGTTTTCTTTTCTTCCAAGGCTTTTTTTATAATCTTGTCATCGATATCTGTATAATTAGATATCAAATGTACTTTATAATTATTCGCCTCTAAAACCCTTTTAAGTAAGTCAAAGGTTACAACAGGTCTCATATTTCCAATATGGACATAATTATAAACAGTAGGTCCACAATAATAAATACAAACTTCATCTTTTTTTATAGGATTTAAATCAACTTTTTTGCCTTCATAAGTTGAATACAATTTTACTTTTGACATTGTTTATTTCTCCTCTTTTAATATTTTAACGCTATTTAGTTGCTGCACCTTATATAAATTATAATAAATTCCATGTTTCTTTATTAAATCAAAATGATTTCCACTTTCAACAATTCTACCTTGATCAATAACATAAATAGTTTCAGCATGACGAATTGTAGATAAACGATGAGCAACCATAACCATGGTACCAATAGATTTAATCTTTTCTAAAGAGTTTTGAATAACAACTTCAGTTTGAGTATCAATATTACTTGTGGCTTCATCTAAAATAACCATTTTAGGTTTAGAATAAATAACTCTTGCAAATGATAGTAACTGCCTTTGTCCTGCAGAGAAATTATTACCATTTTCCAAAACTTTTTGATGATAATTTTCTGGTAAAGAACTTATAAAAGCATCAGCACCAACAAATTTTGCCGCTTGCTCAACATCTTCTAATTTATAATTATTTTCTAATGCAATATTATAAGCAATATCACCCGCAAAGATGTTTACCTCTTGAAGCATTTGACCAATAAGTCTTCTTAATGAACTAATTTCGATATTCTTAATAGGAATATCATCAATAAGAATTTCACCTTTATTTACATCATAATTTCTTACCATTAAATTAATTATAGTAGATTTACCAGCCCCAGTTTCACCAACAAAAGCAACAGTTTGGCCAGGCTCAATAACAAAAGAAACATCGTTTAAAACCCACTTATCAGTATTGTTATTTTTATAAGAAAAATAAACATGTCTAAATTCAATTTTACCTTTTAAGGTTTGAAGCTTAATACAATTATTTGAATCAACAATCTCAGGCTTAATATCTAAAACTAAAAATACTCTTTCAGCACCAGTTAAAGCCTGCTGAATAGTATTAAACTGATTGGCTATTGTTTGAATTGGACCAAATAAATAACCAATATACAAATAAAATGAATAAAGAACATTAATAGGATTTTCAATCCCGTTTAAGACTAAAATATTATTTCCCATAAAATAAAAACCAAGAGCAAAAACAGAAATAATACACATAATATAGATAAAATAAATTAAAGGACGATAAATAGAAAAAACTTTTAAACAAGCCATATCATCCTTTTTAAGTTTTTTAGAAATAGATACAAAATCATCTAATTTCTTTTCTTCTTGATTAAAAATTTGAATCGTATCCATTCCAGTTAAATTTTCTGATAAAAAAGAATTTAAATTAGAAATAGAATTTCTAAAAACACGATTTTTCTTTTTAGAAAGCGCAGAAAAATACATAGAAAGAATAAAAATCAACACCATAAAAAAAGTAACAACTAAAGCTAAATGCCACTCAATAATAAAGCAAAAAACAAAATAGAAAATAATATATAAACTATTAGTAACTAAGCTAACTAAAACATCACTAAAGAAAGTTAAAATAGTATTTACATCATTAGTAGCTCTAGTAACCCATTTGCCAACTGGTTTACCCTGTAATTGAGAAATTGATAAATTTAAGATATGTTTATAAACATCATTTCTTAAATCATAAATTATATAGTTAGCAATTTTTTGCACAGTAAATCCAACCAAAAAATTCCCACTTGATTGTAAAAATAATAAAGCAGCATAAATAGAGCCATATATATAAACTTGACTTAAACTAAACCCATCCTTAGAAGATAATAAATCAACTAATTTAACATTAATATAAACCTCTAATGCTGAACAAATAGAAACTAAGATTGCTAAAATTAAGACTAAAATTAATTTTATATAGTATGGTTTAGTATAAGAAAAAATTCTTTTAATAATTTTAATATTAGAAAGAGTTTGAAAATCATCTTTTTGATTAAGATATTTTTCCATATTAATTACCTCCTTCCAATGCTTGTAAAGTATATGTCTTTTTATAAGCTTCACAAGTTTCTAAAAGTTCACTATTAGTACCAAAACCTATAATTCTTCCTTGATCTAAAACTATTATTTTATCTAAATTTTCCACAACAGAAACTCTAGAAGAGACAATAAAAGTTGTCATATTTTTTCTCATCTTTTTTATATTTGACAAAATTTCTTTTTCAGTATCAGAATCTACAGCAGAAACAGAATCATCTAAAATTAAAATTGGTGGATTTTTAATATAAGCTCTTGCTAAAGCAATTCTTTGTTTTTGTCCGCCTGATAATGAAGCACCTTTTTCACCAATAAGTGTTTGATACCCATCAGAAAATTTAGAAATAGATTTATCGACACAAGCAAATTTAGC
>DKCH01000005.1:17406-18497 GCA_002449135.1 Caryophanales bacterium UBA6879
TTAACTAATGTTGATTTTCCGGATCCAGTTTTTCCAACAATACCTACAGTTTCACCTTTTTTAATATGAAGGTTTATATTTTCTAACACTAAGTTTTTATCATCAGGATAATTAAAATTGAAGTTTTTAAAAAGTATATCACCTTGTAAAGTTAAATTATTTTTAGCTTTTTCTACATCCTTTAATTCAGGTTTATAATCTAAAAACTCTGAAATAATTTTTAAAGAAGCTTTTCCACGAGATCTAATTAAAATAACCTGCGCCATAGCCATAAATGGCCAAATAGCACTAGATAAGTAACCAATAAATTTAACTAATTCACCAACAGAATAACTTGGTGTATTAAAGACAATTTGACAACCGATAAAAATAATAATTATGTATACTGAATTAATTAAAAATTCAATTAACATATTTAAAATAATAGAATAACGTAAATATTTAACATTAGCTTCTTTATTTTCTCTATTATATTTTGCAAAATCTCGCATGGCTCTTGCTTCTTTAACAAAAGCCTTTAAAACAGAAATTCCAGAAAAAGATTCCTGAGTATAATCAGATAAGCGTTCAAAAGCTTTTAATTGACTCTCATATCTTATTGTCATTCCTTTTTCAACAACAAAACAAGTAATCATTAATAAAATCAAAGGAATCAAAGAAAACAATGTCAAAATCCAATTATTAATAAACATCATTGTTATAACTAAAGGTGCCATAACAAAGCCATCAATAGTCATAATAACCCCATCAATAAAACAATTTCTAATAGCAAATAAATCATTATTAAATAAAGACATTAATGAACCAATTTTTTGCTTTTTATAATAGCTTACAGAAAGAGCTTCAGAATGAATAAACATTTCTTTTCTTAAATCATAATCTACATTAGTACCTGTAGTAAAAAGACATATTCTCCACCCAAAACGCCCAACAAACATACCGGTTCCAATTAAAGCTAAACTTGTAAAAAAGAAAGCCATAGAATTAGGATCAGTAATACTACCATGAATAAAATTATAAGTAGCTTGTTCAAAAGTCAGCTCCTTATTATTGAAAGTAGTTACTAAATTACCTATTAAATTAGGAATTAA
>DKCH01000026.1 GCA_002449135.1 Caryophanales bacterium UBA6879
AAGACTTAAAGTTAAAATACCATTTTCTAATTTAACTTTACTTGTGAGATTCATCAGTGTTTTTTTCATCCTTTTCTTTATTATCTCCACGATCTCTCATGGTTGGGAAAAGTAAGACTTCTCTTATAGAATCAACACCAGCAAGTAACATAATAAGTCTATCAATACCAAAGCCAATACCACCAGTTGGAGGTAAACCATACTCTAAAGCATCAAGGAAATTGTAATCTATTTCATTAGCTTCATCATTACCTGCTTCTCTTTCTTTCATTTGGTTAATGAATCTTTCTTTTTGATCAATTGGATCATTTAATTCTGTATAAGCATTGCAAAATTCTTTGCAGGCAATATAAAGTTCAAAACGCTCAGTAAAGCGTGGATCTTTATCATTCTTTCTAGCTAATGGAGTTATTTCAATAGGATGACCATAAACTATAGTAGGTTGAACCAAAGTTTCTTCGACAAACTTTTCAAAGAAAGCATTAACAATATGTCCATATTTAAAATGAGGTTCGACTTCAACTTGATATTTCTTAGCTAAAGCTAAAGCTTCTTCATCAGAATGAACTTGAACAAAATCAATACCAGTTTTTTCTTTAATTAAATCACACATACTGGCTTTTTTGAATTCAGGTCCAACATCAATATCATAACCTAACCAATGTAACTTAGTAGAATGAACAACTTTTAAAGCTAAATCTCTAACTAAATCCTCTGCTAATTGAATCATGTCAGAAAGATCACCATAAGCTTGATAGACTTCCATTGAAGTAAATTCAGGACTATGAGTTAAATCAATACCTTCGTTTCTAAATTGTCTACCAATTTCATAAACTCTTTCCATGCCACCTACTAAAAGTTTCTTTAATGCTAATTCAGTAGCAATTCTTAAATAAAAATCCTTATTTAAAGCATTATAATGAGTAATAAAAGGTTTAGCAGAAGCACCACCTAAAATAGGTTGTAACATACTAGTTTCAACTTCAACAAAACCTTTATTATCTAAAAAACGTTGAATTTCACGAATAATTGCTGGTCTTAAAAATGCTATTCTCTTAGCATCTTCATTCATAATTAAATCAAGATATCTCTTTCTATATCTTTCTTCTACATCAGTTAAACCATGGAATTTTTCAGGTAATGGCTTTAATGCTTTTACTAAGTGAGTAAAATGAGTAACTTTAATAGTAAGCTCGCCAGTTTGAGTCTTCATCGGACTTCCACAAACACCTACAATATCACCAACATCAGAAAGCTTAAAAATTTTATAATTATCTTCACCAACATTTTGTAAATTAATATAGCATTGGATTTTCCCGTATTTATCTTGAATATTAAAAAATGCGGCTTTACCCATCTTTCTTAATAACATGATACGTCCAGCTAAAGTAACTTTATCAGTAGATGTAGCTAAAACATCATGCTCAATATTTCCATATTTTTCTTTTACAGCTTTAGTAGAATCAGTAACTTCAAAACGTTGTCCGAAAGGGTTAACTCCTAATTCTACATATTTTTCTAACTTATTACGTCTTGCTAATTCTTGATCAGTAAGTTTAACTTTAATTTCATTCATATTATTTTTTTCCTTTTTCTAAGCTTTTTTATTATAACCAATATTAACCTTTTTGTTAAATTAAGTATAAATTTACTATTAAATAATTTTATAAGAAGCAGGAGTATTAAACTGATTTATTAAAATATATTCCCCTTCTTTATAACTTTTTGACATATTTTCCACAACCTTAACAACTTCAAATGAAATAGTATAAAAATTTTCAACATCCTCCTCTTTTAAAATTAGTTGATCAGTAGAATAAGAATCATCCTCAAAATCTAGGTCATATTTTACTAATATTACATCCCCTAAAGGCATTTCAAGTTCAAATATTTTATCCTTATTTGCTAAAACCAACTTATGAAAACTAGCAAAACCACTTTTAATTTCTTTTTCTGTATAATTCATTTTAATTCTCCTTACTTAATTAAATTAATCATTCTCATTTGAGATTAAAGTATATTCTTCATCAATAGTAATTTTAGGATTATATTTTTGATTAACTGACTTTATCCCTTTTGTTACTTTTGCAATAATGCTTTTTTCATTATTCTTTAAATCATTAGGAATTACTAAGTCAAAAATAACATTCGTACAATTCTTGCCATTTACAAGTCTTAAATCATGAAAAGAAAGCTTATTAGAAATGTCTTTAACAATGCTTGTTAAACTAGCTTTTACCTTAGCTAACTCAGGATCATGAACATTAATTGGATCCATATGAACCACTAAATTAACTCCTAATTTTGCATTAACCTCTTTTTCAATTCCATCTATCATTTCATGACTAGCAAAAACATTAACATCACCATCTACTTCAACATGGATAGAAGCAAAAATCTTATCTGGTCCATAAGAATGAATCTCTAAATCATGGATTCCTAAAACCCCTTTATGAGCTTTAACTAATTTAACTAATTTATTGACTAACTCATCACTAGGCTTTTCACCTATTAAAATATCACTAGTTTCCTTCAATAAAGAAAAACCACTATAAAGAATAAATAAACCAACCAAAATAGCTATAATACCATCAACTTGAGTAAACCCAGTATAGTATGAAATTACTAAGCCAATAATAACACCAATAGTAGAAATAATATCATTTCTGGCATCCGCCCCTAAAGCCATTAAACTAATAGAAGAAATTCTTTTACCTAAAGCATAATAACAAAGTGATTGAAACAATTTAACAAAAGCAGCTACAACCAAAATAATAAATGAAGCAAGAGGAAAACTATTTAATTTTTCTCCAGGATTAATAATATTCATTACCCCTTGATAAATAATATTAATAGCTAAAGCCATAATAACTACTGAAATAATTAAAGAAATAATATATTCAATTCTTTCATGACCATAAGGATGTTCCTTATCAGCTGGCTTACCAGCTAATCTACATCCGACTATATTTAAAATACAATTAAAAAAATCAGATAAGTTATTAATAGCATCAGCAATAATTGAAACATTTAAAGTAATAAAACCGATAATTAGCTTCATTACTACTAAAATAAGATTAGAAATAAAGCCAATACTAGAACCCAAAATACCATAACTAGTTCTTACTTTATTATTCTTAACATTTTTATAATTTGGTACAAAAATTTTAAGCAAAATTTCAATCATATATAAACAGCTCCTTTTCTTTTAAAATGTTTTTAAACTTCCTTACATTAAAAATAGTTGGTATTTCACCTATTTTTACATTGTCTTCATTTTTTCTATTATACAAGTTATTTATTAAATCAATAGCTTCATTAAACAAAAAACAAGCTAAATTTAACTTATATTCAATATTTTTAAAATCAATTTCTCCATTATTTACATTTTCATGCACAATATGATGATGAATCAAGCTATTTCGATAACTAATTACTAATTTTAAATTTTTAAATGTTTCATTAGAAATTAACTTTGACTTTCTTAACATTGAATTAACAGAACCAATAGGAGCTTCTTGATATTGACAATTTAAATTTAAAAAAGATGCCAATAATTTATATTTTTCTTCCAAATCCATATTTAAAATCATTAGTTGTCCTAATGCTAAATATAAATCACTAAAATTATTAATATTAAACTTTTTAAGTTCAAAACCACTTAAATCAATATTCATACCCATTAATTTTATCATGTATATTTATTAACTAAGTAGTTTATAAAAATTATTAACAAAGATGTTTATACTTTTTTATTAATAATAAGAAATTTATCGACGTAATCTAAAAAGATAATAAAGTACTCTAAATTGCTTAAATTTAATTAACACTTTTTTAATTTTATCTTTGAAATTTAATTTCATTTTTTTATAAACACTTGTTTTCAAATCAATATTTCGGCAAAACCCTATAAATTGTTTAATATCTAAAATTTGTGAGTTAGTTTTTAAAATCTTAGTCAAACTATGAAATTCAGCAACATAATAATTATGGTCATCACTAGATAAATATTCTAAATACATGCAACATATTTGAAACTTTAATTAATAAAAATATTTTGATAAAATATTTTATGATTAAAAGAGGTAAATATGGACTCCAAAAATGAACAAACAATAATAATTAAAGATTATGATGAATCTCTATCAAAAGAAAATTCATTTAAATGGTCAACTTATTTTCATTTTACTAATGTCTACAAATATTGGATTTTAGGCATCTCATTAGTTTCTATGATTGGTGGTTACTTAGCTGTTAGTCTAGGTGTTAATCCTAACTTAGAACATTTTTCAACTTCTTTTAAACTTACATTGCCATTAAATAAAACATCTGTTGCTCAAAAGACAACTGATGGAACAGTCAAACAAACATATCAAATCACTTATTTAGATGGCTCTGCTTTTTCACCACTAGATATTATTTCATCCGGATTAATTAAAACCACTTTAAAAAGCAATGATACACTTTTAAAAGTTTCTTATGAAAAATTAGTTAAAGATAACTCTTTAAGTATTTCATATAAAGAAGGAACCAATCCTGAAGACCTTTATTTTACTTTAAAATGTAATTTAAAACCTTTTAATAATGAAGAAACTGCTAAAGTCTTTGTTGATACTTTAATAAAAAATTTCACTAATTTAGCAAATGCTAAAGCTAAAAACTATAAAATATCAAATTTAGTCCCCTCTAAAGAAAAACTAATAAATTATAATTACGATAAAATTTTAAATTTTATGAGTGCTCAATATGATAATATCATTACAAATTATGATAAACTCGCTGAAGAATATAATTCAAATACTGTAATTAATGAAGACGGCAATACTATTGCTGAAAAAACTTATGAATTATCTCAAACTACTAAAAAAGATCTCAGCAATTTAAAACTTAGTTTTGATAAATTTAACTTTATTAGATATAGCGAAAATGCAGAAGAAAATACTAAAACCATTGATAATTTAAAAGATGAAGCTGAATCCCTTAAAGAAGCATTAGAACAGTATGTTGATTTAATAAATTTTTATACAAATATTATTAATTCATCTAATTCTCAAACAACTGATACAACTAAATTATTAGATGCTTTATTAGAAGCTAAAAGTAATTATAACAAAACTAAAAAAGAATTAGAGGCAATTGGATACAAAGTAAATGAGACAACTGATACCAATAAAAACATTTCATTTACAGTTTTAGATCCTGAAGATTCTAATAATGATTTAACCGGAATGATACAAAACTTAGAAAATCCTACTGAAGAGTGGTTAACAAAATTAAAAGAATTTGACACAAAAATTGATGCCATGGCTGATACATTCATTCAGGATACTGAATATCTAAATCAATCTATGTACTATTGCTTTGAAGAATATGCAACAACGATTAAATATGATAGTATTGCTTTAATTAATATAGAAGGAGACATTTCTCCTATGTTAGGAGCTATAGGATTCCTCTTTTTAGCTTTTGTAATATCTTCTTTATCTTTTGCTTGTTATGGATACAATAAAAACAAGCAAGATATAGAAAAAAACAACGAAGAAAAACCTGTTGAAAATAAAAATAAATAACAATTAAAAAACTAATTTATTTTTTAAGCTAATAATAAGAGAATGAGTAACTGAAAAATAATTAAATTTATATTTAAGTATTGCAAAAGCAAAAATCACATAGCAAATATTATAATTTGTAGTTAAAATAATTTGTTATAAAGAAAGTCTTGTTTTGAATTGAATAACCTAATTTTAGTAAAAAATTATCTAACTATGTATGTCCATAATCTATTGTGATAACTTTCGAATCTAAACAATATCGATTAACAATTTAATATAAAATACTTTAAATTGTTTTTACAGCATTATAAAAGTTATTATAGTATCAAAAAACATATGTTATATTCATATTAAATTATAAAATGATTTAATTTTTATTTACTAAATCTCCTTTTAATAAAGTTAAACCCTTTTTTAAACCAATTTTGTTTTTCCATAAACAAATATTTTTGATTTTTATATGATAAATTATTAGCGTAAATAAAAGTATCCATTAAAAGCTCTGAAACAAAGCCAAAAACTCTAGCTTCATTTCCTTTATAATTATTTAAATCTATTTGCTTTTCTAATTTAAATAAAATATCAAACATCCAATCGCAATATTTAATAGCCAATTCTTTTCTAGTAATAAACATATTAAAATAATGCCCAGAACGTTTATTCATTACTTTTTCAAAAGAAGAATAATATTGAGGATAATCTTTTTTTATAATTTCGCCAGCTAAATCAAGAGCTTCTTTTTTATGGGCATGAATATAATGTGAATAATTAGTTTCTATATAATAATGTCTTTTTTTAGGTAAAATAAAATCCTTTTTTGATAAAATTTTTAAAATAGTTTTCTCATCAATAATATTTCTTAAATTTTTTCTAAAGCAAAAATTATTCTTAACAAAAAATCTCCTATAATGAACTAAGCCAACAATATCAAAATCATTAAAGAAATTCTTATACGCCCAATATAGCCCACTTAATTCACAATAGTTAGGATTTTTAGAAGAAATGTTATCGCCTGTATTATCTCTATATTTAAAAATAGGTTGCTTATGAGCATCAGCATTAACTTCAATTGGATAATAAATAGATGAATTAGGAATTTTACAAGGCTTATGTGAAATAACTAAAATTGCAATTTTTTTCATTTTATCCTCCTAACATATTTAAAATATTAAAAATAAAATATTTAAAAAGTATAAATTACCAAAATATATTAACATATAAAAAGATTTAAGGATATTTAAAGAAAACAAAAAGGCTAAAAAGATAATTCTTAATAGCCTTAAAAAGATTAATAAATTAATTTTTACTTTGCACCAATAAGATGATTAAAGAATAAGCACCAGAAGAAATCTAACCATCCAAATACCATACCAAAGATAGTAACGATAAGAGCTAAGACTAAACTAGAAAGCTTATGATCATCTAAAACATCAGACCATCTAACTAATAATTCAACAATCCAATTTACAAAAGGAATGAGAAGTAAAAGCATTTGAACTAATCTTGGTAAACTGTTAAACCACTTTTTCATTTTTTAAAATCCTTTCTACTTAATTAAGTATTTCCCATTAACTAGGTATCACTTAAATTTAGTTTATTTTAACATTCTTTTTATAAAAATTCTAGTGTATCTTTTTGTTAAATATTAAATATTGAATTTAAAATATAAATATTAAAATTTTGATAAAATATGAATATGAATATCTTATTAACAGGTGGAGCAGGATTTATCGGTTCAAACTATTTAAAAATGTATGTACCTAAAAATAAAAATCATTATATTTGTTTAGATAAATTAACTTACGCTAGTAATTTTAATTACATTAAAGATTTATATAAATTCAAAAATTTTACTTTTATAAAAGGTGATATTGTAGATAATAAACTAGTAGATTCTATTTTAAAAAATTATAAAATAGATATCATTATTAATTTTGCTGCAGAAACAAATGTTGATAAATCATTTATAAATCCGGATTTATTTTATAAAACTAATTACTTAGGAACTTATAATTTAGTTACCTTAGCTATTAAA
>DKCH01000054.1:0-121 GCA_002449135.1 Caryophanales bacterium UBA6879
AACGTGGGACTATAAGACTTGTACCGGATTCCAGCCAACGAAAAACAAGTCGTCAATTAGAAAGGTTCAGCTCGATTGGCAAACATCTATGAAATTTGCCGAACTGACAAAACTTCTACCT
>DKCH01000054.1:203-32421 GCA_002449135.1 Caryophanales bacterium UBA6879
CATTGCAAAAAGATAGGCATACCAGTTATATCTATACATGGTCTTAGACATACACATGCTTCAATTCTTTTATTCGCAGGCGTTTCTATTGCGAGTGTCGCTCGCAGATTGGGACATGCCAGCATGACTACAACGCAAAAGACATATTTACACATAATACAAGAATTAGAAAATCAGGACGTAGATATTGTCATGAGATCTATATCAGGACTTAATTAAAAGGATAATTCCCTTACGCATAGTTAACTACTTTTTAAATATTTCTTTACATTAATATATTTTTTATTTAAAAAAACTCATCCACATTAACCATTACTTCCTTAGCCTGATTTACGACTTCATCATTTTTGAACTTAAAATTTTGTCTTTCTTTATTATAAAAATAATAGTGGAACAAGGAAGAAAGTATTTATATAATCATTTTCTTCAAATATAATTCTTCTTTTCTTTAAAAACTACATTGTTAAAGAACCATATGCAATAATTTCACCTATGATAAATAAATGAAACTATATTTTCATAATTAATGTTTAAAAGAAAGGATCATTTACTAAAAATATAAAATTGAAATATGTAAATGAATATTATCGTATTAACTTATAACTCTACTTTATAGCTTAAGATTCAAAATTAATTATTTAATCTTCCTGATTTCTTCTTATTTTAATAACCTCTAACATTCTATTTACACCCTCTACGGTATTATCATAGAAAAATTGAGATTGGTTTAAATCTAATGATTTAATAAGTTCCATATCATTACTATCTAATTTAAAATCAAAAATATTAAAATTCTCTTTCATTCTTTCTAAATGAGTAGTTTTTGAAACCACTACTATATTTTGTTCTATTAACCATCTTAGTATTACTTGAGCAGGACTCTTATGATACTTATTTCCAATTGAAACTAGAATTGGATTACTAAAAATTTTATTTTTACCTTCAGCAAAAGGTGCCCAAGCCTCAACTTGAACATTATTTTGTTCCATAAAAAATATTTCACTTTTTCTTTGATAAAAAGGATTAATCTCTATTTGATTTACTTGTGGTTTTATTTTATTAAAAGCAATTAAATCAGCTAAACGATCTGGATAAAAATTTGAAACACCTATTGCTTTTATTTTTCCTTGTTCATAATATTCTTCTAATGCCTTATATGTTCCGTAATAATCAGAAAAAGGATGATGAATTAAAACCAAGTCAAGGTAAGTTGTTTGTAATCTTTTTAATGATGCTTCAAAAGAATCCTTAGTTTTACTATATCCAAAATTATCAACCCATATTTTTGTAGTAATAAATAATTTATCTCTAGAAATCCCGCATTCTTTAATTGCTTCACCAACTTCTTTTTCGTTTTTATATCCTTGTGCAGTATCAATATGACGATAACCTACTTTAATTGCATCAATAACGGAATCTTTTGTTAATTCTTTAGGAATTTGATAAACTCCAAAACCGACTACAGGCATCTTAATACCGTTATTTAATAAAACATAGTTCATATATTTAATACCTCCTGATATTTTTATTTTAAACCATACAAATATTTTTTTCTAAAAAAGTTTATTTTTTACTTTTATGTTTTATAAATCTAGTTTAAACTATTTTAGATGCGCAATGAATTTATTTTAAAATTAAAAGAAGCTAGCTTCTCAATCTTACCTATATTTATATTAATATACATTTTAAATTTCTCTTCTAAGAATGTAAATTTAGATTCCCCATCTTTTAATAACTTTGGTCCCGTTTTTGTTTCTTTTACTATCTCAATAATTCCATTAATATTTGGAATGACATTATTTAGCTTAGGGGCAGAAAAAGCTATGGGCCAAATAGGTGAAATTGTAGGTAAAAATTTAACCAAAAGGAAATCATTAACTTTATTAATAATAATTGCCTTTTTACTAGGAACTTTATTAACAGTTGCTGAGCCGGATTTATCTATACTTTCTTCTCGTTTTTTTACTGGTGCTTCTTCTTATATTTTAATAATAGTTACTTCTATTGGTGTTGGTTTATTATTAGTAGTTGCTATCTTACGTGTAATTTTTCAAAAATCATTAAAATCATGGTTAATTTTTGCTTACTTAATAGTCTTTGCTTTAGGCTGTATTGCTGATTCTTCTTTCTACTCTATTGTTTTTGATGCTGGTGGGGCTACAACTGGATCAGTTAGTGTTCCTTTTATCATTTCTTTAGGTGTTGGTGTAGCCTTAGTTAGAGGTGGTAAAAATCCTGAAGATGATTCTTTTGGCTATACTGGTCTATGCTCTTTAGGTCCTTTAATTTCTGTAATGATTATGTCTATTGTCTTATCTAATTCTAATTCGTTAGATAGCATTTATTCTGGCTTAATTGAAAATGTAAAAAGTATGAATGTCACTTTAACAAATTATAGTGAAATTGGTACTTTCTATTTATCTAATTTTACTTCTTCATTAATAGAGATTTCTTTATCATTATCACCTATTGTTGTTTTCTTTTTTATCTATCAATTCTTTTTAAAAATTAAAACAAAAGAATTAATTTCTATTATTATTGGTTTACTTTATACCTATATTGGATTAGTTTTATTTATTATGGGTGCTAATTCTGGTTTTATTCCTGTAGCTAGTAGCATAGGTGCTGGAGCTAGTAAAATGAACTTTTCTTTACTTTTATTCCTTGGTTTTTGTATTGGTTTATTAATAATTTTAGCTGAACCTGGTGTTCACGTTTTAGCTAACCAAGTAAATGATGTTTCACGTGGAGTTATTTCTAAAAGTTCTATTTTTATTTCTTTAGGAATAGCAACTGGTTTAGCTGTCATATTTAATTTGTTACGTATACGATTTAATATTTCTTTAATTTATATTATTGGTCCTTTATATATTGTTGCTTTTATTTTATCTTTGTTTGTTCCAGACATTTATTTAGCAATTGCTTTTGATTCAGCCGGGATTGCAACTGGTAGCTTAGCTAGTTGCTTTGTTCTTCCTCTTTCTATTGCTTACACTTCAAATGTTTTTGATTTATATTACAAAAATTTAAATATTTCAAAAGGTCAATTCATTTTAGAAAACGGTTTTGGTGTTATGGGTTTAATTTCTTGTTTTCCAATATTAGCTATAGAAATAATTGGCTTAACTGCAGTAATAAAAGCTAAAGTAAAATATATGCAAGCCTTAAAAGCTAACATTAGTGAAGATGATAATCAAATTGTTCATCTTCCTTCTTATCAGGAGTAATTATGCCATTATTAAAAAAAGATAAAATAAATAAAAATAATAATCTTCCATATGAAAAACAAGAAAAACTAACTTCATTAATTTTATATGTAATAATTGTAAACCGTGGTCAAGGACACTATTATTTAGATGAATTAAATAAGTTAGGAGTTTCCTTCTCATCTTTAATATATGGATACTCTAACCCTCCAGAAGAAATAGTTGCTTTATTTGGTAATTTAGAAACTAAAAAGGATTTAGTATTTACTATATTTAGAAAAGAATTATTACCACATATAAGAGACTTAATTCAAAGGAGATTTATTATTTCAAAACAAGCTAAAGGAGTAGCTTTTGGTATTCCAATTGATAGTGTAGCTGGAGTAATAATTTATAAATTTTTAGCTGATCAAAGCAAAAACATAAGGGAGAATAACAATGGAAAATAAATTAATAATTGCAATTGTTAATAAAGGTACAACAGACTTAGTAATGTTAGCAGCAAGAAAAGCAGGTGCGAAAGGTGGAACAATTTGTTCAGCAAGAGGAACAGGTAATCCAGATATTGCTAAATTTTACGGTATTCCTATTACCCCTGAAAAAGAAATGGTTTTTATTATAGTAGATGAAAAAATAAAAGATAATGTCATGAAAGCTATCTATGATGAAGCAGGAATTAAAACCCAAGGACAAGGTATTGTTTTCTCTTTGCCATTAATTGAAGCACTAGGCTTAGAACCAATACAAGAAGATGACAACAAACAATAAACATTTTTCATGGTCATTATTTTATGGACTGACCATGGCATTTATTGGTGGTTTTATTGAATTATATTCCATAAAAGTTCGTGGAACATATGCTGGAATGATGACTGGAAATGTCATAAATACCTTTATTTCATTTCTTGATAATAAAACCAAAACTGGGCTTTTTTATTTATCATGTGTTTTAACTTTCTTTTTTACTTGTTTTATTGTAGAAGGAATTTTATTACTTCTTAAAAAAAATAAAAAGAATTTTAGAAGTTTAATTATCTTTCTTCAAATTATTGTTTTAATGCCTTCTTTATTTTTAAAAGTAACAGTCCAAGAAGAGTTTCTTGGTTATACAAACTTAGAAAAAGCAACATATTTAGATTTACTTATAAATTGTTTTTTATCTATCTATGGTGCTTTACAATTTACAGCTTTTAATAAAATGAATGGACATGTCTATGTTGCCACAATGCTTTCTTCTACTTTAAAAAATTTTGTTGTCAATTTAATGGATGGTATAGTAAAAAAAGATAAAAATCTTTTATTAAACGCACTTGATTTTTTCTTAGTTGCAACCTTTTTTATTTTTGGAGGAATAGTTTTTTATCTTTCATTTAAAAATTTAAATACTCAGCAAATTCAATATTTACTAGCTGTTCCAATAAGTATCTTATTTATTCTTTTTATATTTTCTTTTATTACTTTTAGAAATGAAGAAACTAATGATGATACTTTAAAGAAAGCTCAATAGCTTTTTCATAAAAATTAGTAGAATTAAACACTTTTAATATTGTAGTAGATAAATAAATAGTAACAAAAATAAATGGTAATAAAATAAAAGCATCTAAAATATCCATATTGTAATTAAAGATTGTAGTAAAAACCAAACATGAAGCAGTAAAAGGAATATTATTAATCATAGCTAACACCATAGCCATACTAATTAAAATAACTAAGGAATAATATTCAGGTGCTAAATTAAAAGTTAATGTTAAAAATTTTGAAGCAATCTCACCAGTTAAAGCACCAATTGCCATAATAGGTATTACTAATCCACCTGTAACTCCACCGGCGCCGCAAATTGAAGTAATAAAAATTCTAAAAACTAAAATTCCAAAAATTGCTAGCATTGATAAATGTGAAAAATCCATTTCAACAATATTAACTCCACTACCTAAAAAATCAAAAAAGAATAAATTTAAAACAATAATAATAGGAAAAAAAATAAAAGCGCGATAAGTAACTATTTTATTTTTAGAAAATTTATAAAAAATCTTTTTAAAGAAAAGTAAAGCGTGATAAGTAATAAAAGAAGTAGGAACATTTAAAACCATTAAGAAAAAAAGAATATATAAATGAGCAAAGTTAGGCATCTGAAAATCATGCAAAGCTAATATTTGATGATGATCAAGAACATAAACCATTAAAGATGAACTTATAGTAATAACTATACCTCGAATTAATAATTTAAAAGAAAATCTTTTTAAACCAGTTTCAAAAGTATAAAAGATACCGGCCAAAGGAGAAATGTAGGCTGCACCAAAGCCAGCACCAATACCTAAAGCCATTTCATCTTCATCCATATTTTTTTCTTTAAATAAATCTTGACTCATCTTAGTAATTTTACCAGCTAAAACCAAACATGGCCCTTCTGAGCCTAAAGGAAAACCAGCAAAAGTAGAAATATAAGAATTAATAATTAAAGCAGGTATTTCATAAAGCCAGTCAATTTTTTCTTTTTTCCTAATAGCAATTAATAAATTTGGGGTCCCTGAGCCATCGATAGCTGGATATTTTTTAATCAAAAAATAATTAATAAACATTCCAATTAAAACAATAAAAATCACACTGCAAATAATTAGCAAATGTTTATTATTATATAAAAAACTACTTAAATCACTTATATATCGAATTCCAATTAAATAAATTCCAATTAATGATCCAATAAGTATCCCTACAATTAGATCTATTAATAGTAATAATAGAAATCTTATTTTTTTATTTTCCATTAAACTTGTTCTCACTTTTACATTTTATAAAATAAATGAAATATTAAGCAAGTGCTTTAATTATAATTATTTTTTTAAGATCAAATAAAATCATTGCTCAATATTAGCAAGCATTAATTTAATACGATTTTCTTGATTTACTTTTGTAGCTCCTGGGTCATAATCAATTGCTGCAATATTAACATCTGGAAACATATTTTTTATAGGTCTAATCATACCTTTTCCGACTATGTGATTTGGTAAACACCCAAAAGGTTGTGCGCAAACAATATTTTTTACACCTCTTTTAGCCATGGCAACCATTTCAGCAGGAATTAGCCAACCTTCTCCCATTTTAACACCACGTGAAATAATACCTTGACAGGCTTTTTTTACATTTTCAAAATCTTCATATGTGTAAAATTGACTTCCTTTTAAAGATTTATTTAGATTAATACTCATTTTATATAAAAATTTATAAGCCAAAGAAACAAACATATGAGTAAATTTATGATGTTTATATAATTTATAATCAACATTATTATTAGATAAACAATAAAGCAAAAATTCCGTTAAAGAAGGAAGCTCAACTTCTGTCTGTTCACTTACCAAAAAATCAACTAAGTGGTTGTTAGCTAAAGAAGAATATTTAACAAAAATTTCACCAACAATACCAACTCTTGGCTTCCTTTTTTGAGGTATCTTAATTAAAGAGAACTCATTAATTATATATTGATAATTTTTCTTAAGTCTTAAAAAGCCTTTTCCTTTATCCATCTTTGTTAGTAAATTATCAAAACACTTTTCTTGAATTTCATCAGCTTGATTTTTATATGTTTCATAAGGTTTAGTTTGATTATAAAGAAGCATAATCAAATCACCATATAAAACAGAACATAACATGTTTTTAGCCATTTTAAAGCCAATAGGTATTGAAAAATCCTTTTCTAATCCAGAAACATTTAAAGTAATAACTGGAACTTGTGGAAATTGTTTTTCTAAAGCCTTTTTTATTAAAAAATAATAATTAGATGCTCTACACCCACCACCTGTTTGAGTAATTAAAACAGCAGTCTTATTTAAATCATACTTACCAGAATTTAAAGCATCAATATATTGTCCTGTAACAATTAAGGCTGGGTAACAGGCATCATTATGAATGTTTTTCAATCCTTCATCTTTAATTTGTCTTCCCTCAGTTTCTAAAAGCTCAGTTTTGTAACCGACTAAATTAAAAGCTTTTGATAAAAAACGAAAATGAATAGGAAGCATATTAGGGAGTAAAATAGTATATTTTTCCTTTTTTAATTTATTAAAGAAAGCTTTTCTTTTATTCATGTTCTCTTTCCTCTTTTTCTTCCATGGCAGCTTTTAAGGAACGCAATCTAATTCTAATTGCACCTAAATTAGAAATTTCATCTATTTTTAATTGAGTATAAAATTTATTATTTTCTTCTAAAATTCTTCTTACTTCATCACTAGTAATAGCATCTAAACCACATCCAAAAGAAACTAATTGAATTAGTTGCATATCGGGATTTTTACAAACCACATTTGCAGCTTTATATAAACGAGCATGATAAGTCCACTGATTTAATACTTTTAAATCCAATTTAGAATTAAAATCGTAAGATAAAACATCTTCAGAAATAACTGCTAAATCCAAAGAATTAATTAACTTATCAATACCATGATTAATTTCCTTATCTAAATGATAAGGACGTCCAGCTAAAACAATAATATCCTTATTTTTAGTTCTCGCTTCAGAAATAATTTCTTGACCTTTTAAGTAAATTGAATGTTTAAAATCAAAATAAGTTTTAAAGGCTTCTTTTAAAGCAGAAGAAATCTGATGAGAAGAAAAATCATACTTAATTAAATATTTCTTTAATGTTTTAACAGTGGGCTTAAAATCATTCAAATCAATAAAAGGATCTAAAAAATTATCTTTTGTTATTTCTGAATTATTTTGCTTAATCAACTCACCATAATAAGCAACAATAGGACAATTAAAATGGTTTGAAGTATTTTTTTCATCTAGATTATAAGTAGAGGATGGATAAAAAATAAAATCTACATGCTTACTTAGTAAAGATTCAATGTGTCCATGAAACAACTTTGCTGGATAACATACAGTATCAGAAGGAATGGTATGTTGTCCTTGAAAATATAATGAACGAGAAGATTCATTAGAATAAATAACTTCAAAACCTAAAGCATTAAAAAAAGCTGTCCATAAAGGTAAAAATTCATACATACCTAAACCTAAAGGTAAACCAACCTTTCCTTTAGGATTTTCTATCTTCTTGTTATAGGATAATAATTTTTCATACTTATATTCAAAAAGATCTAAATTAGAAGACTTTACTTCTCTACCTTCCCCTTTTTCACATTTATTACCTGAAATAAATCTTCTTTTATCATTAAATGTAATAATCGTCAAATTACAATATGCAGTACATGCACGACAAATTGTTCCAATTGCTTTATAAGTAAAATTCTTTAATTCTTCTTTAGAAATTATACCTAAATGTCCATTTTTCTCTTTAGCATATATAGCAGCACCAAAAGCCCCCATTAAACCAGCGATAGAGGGTCTAATTACTTTTTTATGCACTTCCATTTCAAAAGCTCTTAAAATCGCATCATTTAAAAATGTTCCACCTTGAACAATAATTTTATTACCTAATTCATCAGGTGATTTAAATCTAATAACTTTATAAATAGCATTCTTAACAATTGAGGTAGATAATCCAGCAGAAATATCTTCTAAATTAGCCCCTTCCTTTTGAGCTTGTTTAACAGAAGAATTCATAAAAACTGTACAACGTGAACCTAATTCAACAGGATGCTTAGCAAACAAACCTAAATGAGCAAAATCCCTAACACCCATTTTCATAGAATTTGCAAAAGCTTGTATAAAAGAGCCACAGCCAGAAGAACAAGCCTCATTAAGCATAATAGAATCAATCGCACCGTTTTTAATTTTAAAACACTTAATATCTTGTCCACCAATATCAATTATAAAATCAACATCTTTTTCAAAAAATGATGCAGCCTTATAATGAGCTACAGTCTCAACTAGTCCAAATTCAATTTTTAAAGCAGCTTTTATTAAAGCTTCCCCATAACCAGTAACACAGCCAGAAACAATTTTTAAATTTGGATTAGCAATTTCATAAATTTCTTTTAATTGCTCAACAATTTTATCTATAGGTTGACCATTATTAGCTGAATAATGTGAATATAAAATTTCAAATTGATCAGAAAGCAAAACCAATTTAGTAGTAGTAGAACCAGCATCAATTCCTAAATACGCTTTACCTTGATAGTTTTTTATATCGCCATATTTAATTTTAAAATCCTGATGTTCTTTTAAAAAATCAGCGTATTCTTTTTCACTTTTAAATAACGGCTCAGAATGCAAAATATTTGAACTTAAATCAGCATTTTCAATTCTTTGACAAATTTCATCTAAAGAATAAATCTTTTTTTGCTTACTAGCATAACAACTAGCACCTAAAGCCATGAAAATTTTACCATTTTCAGGGAAAATAGCATTCTCATTTGTTAAATGTAAAGTACTAACAAAAGACTGTTGTAAACCCTTTAAAAAAGATAGTGGACCACCTAAAAATAAAACCTTACCAGTAATTTTACGACCTTGAGCTAAACCAGAAATAGTTTGATCAACAACAGCATGATAAATAGACATGCAAACATCTTCTCTTTTTGCTCCTTGATTTAAAAGCGGTTGAATATCAGATTTAGCAAAAACTCCACAACGTGAAGCGATTGGATAAATTTTTTGATAATTTAAAGCTAATTTATCTAATTCAGAAGTTTGAATATTTAATAAAGAAGCCATTTGGTCAATAAATGCACCAGTCCCACCAGCACAAGAGCCATTCATTCTTTCTTCTAAACCATTTGTAAGGAAAATAATTTTTGCATCTTCTCCACCAAGTTCAATAACATAATCAACATCAGGATAATATTTTTTTACGGCTAAAAATGTTCCCTGGACCTCTTGAACAAATGGTAAATCACCTTTTGTAGCTAAGCCCATACCAGCTGATCCTGTAATTGCTACTTTAAATAAAGCATTGGGAAGTAATCTATCAATTTCTTTTAATTGATTTATTAAAACCGTTTTTACTGCAGATAAATGCCTTTGATAATTAGAATAAACAATTTTGTCTTGATTAGAAACTACAACAGTTTTAACAGTAGTAGAGCCTACATCAATTCCTAAAAGATAAATATCTTGATTCATTTTATAACCTTAACAATTTAATATTATAAAAGAAATCAAAATATTCAGTAAGTAAATTGCTAACACCAACTAAAAAATATTGATTCATATAAAGAAGTAATAAAACAGCACCTAATGTAATACGATACCAGCCAAAACCAGTAAAAGTATGATTCTTAACAAAATTTGTTAAAACCTTAATACATAAATAAGAAACTAAGAAAGCAATAACAACTCCAATTAATAAATATATAGCTTGGTTACTATCCAATGAATTTCCATTAATGACAAACTTAACAGTCTTTAACAAAGAAGCACCAATCATTACAGGAATAGATAAAAAGAAAGTAAATTTCATACTTGAAGAACGATTACATCCAATAAGCATAGCAGCAATAATTGTAATACCAGAACGGGAAGTTCCAGGGATAATAGCTAAAACTTGAGCTAAACCAATAATTAAAGCTACTTTCCAACTAAATGATTTAACATCAGTATATTTAAATTGAACATTTTTCTTTTTAAAAACATATTCTAATATTATAAAAACTATTCCATAAACAATCAAAGTAATAGAAACAGTCAAATAATTATAAAAATACTTTTCCATTAAATCATCTAAAAATAAACCAACAATAATAGATGGAATACAAGCTATAAATATATTTAACCAAATTCTCCAAACTTCTTTCTTTTCTTCTTTAGTTTTATTTTTATAAAAAGGCCAAAGTTCCTTAAAGAAATTAAAAACAACAGCTAAAATAGCACCAAATTGAATAATAACTAAAAATAAATCCCAAAAAGCAGAACCTAAATCTTCAGAAATATTAAAGAAATTCTCTAAAATAATCATATGGCCAGTAGAAGAAATAGGTAACCATTCAGTAATACCTTCAACAATAGCTACAAATATAATTTTTAAAAATGTAACAAAATCCATAATTACAAAATTATTTTAAATGTTTTAAATAATGTAAACAAGTAAAAAATCAACTTGCTATTTAAAAGAACTTAATTATATAATAAAAAAGCATAAAAAACACGCAGGTGTGGTTTAATGGTAGAACTAGTGCTTCCCAAGCACTAAGCGCGGGTTCGATTCCCGTCACTTGCTCCAGAATTTATAGTTTCTTTGCAGTTGAAAAAATAAATTCTAAGCGCTTTATAAAAAAGGGGGTTCAACCACCCCTTTTTTTAATCGATTTTTAAAAATTCTTTTAACCTCTTAGTTTGAGGGTGCTCGATAACATCTTTAGGATTACCTTGCTCAACTATATAACCTTTTTCCATAAAAATGACTTTATTAGAAACATTTTTAGCAAAATTCATTTCATGAGTAACAACAATCATAGTCATGCCTTGTTTTGCTAAATCTTTCATAACATTCAATACTTCATCAACCATTTCAGGATCCAAGGCAGAAGTTGGTTCATCAAACAAAATAATATCTGGATTCATACAAAGAGCTCTTGCTATTGCTACTCTTTGTTTCTGTCCACCAGAAAGTTCTCTTATTCGATAATTCATACGATCCTGCATATTGACACTAGTTAGAAACTTAATAGCCATAGCTTTTGCTTCTTCTTTATTTCTTTTTAAGATTTTTACTTGAGGTAAAATACAATTATCTAAAACATTGTAATTATTAAAAAGATTAAAAGATTGAAAAACCATTGTTAATTTTGCTCGTATCTTATCTATTTCTTTAGAATTAATTGTAAAAGTCTTGTTTGCTTTTATGGCTTGTTCATAGGCTTTTTCATCAAAAAACTTATTTTTTTCAATAGGATGCTTTCGTACTTCTTTATAATCTTTTTTTGCTTGCCTAATCTTAACTTTTAATTGTTTGTCTTTTTTATTTTCTATATATTTATTTTGATAAATTGCTAAATTATCTTCTGTCTCAATTAATTTATTATTATATTCATCAACTGCTTTTTTATATTCTTCATAATTAACAAAATCATCTTTACACTTTGCAACATTAAAATAAGTCAGGCCCTTAAAAACTAATTTTCCTCTTGTAGGTGTCTCCAATAAATTTATACATCTTAAAAAAGTAGATTTTCCACTACCAGATGGACCAATAATAGAAACAACATCACCTTTATAAATATCTAAAGAAATATTGTTTAAAACTTTATTTGTTCCATAGAACTTTGCAATATTAGAAATACTTAAAATTGGTTCACTCATATTTAAATATCCTTTCTTCTAAGAAAACGGAAGGGATTTAAAGAAAATTTAACTCCATCAAGTTTCTTTTCAATTAATTTGAGACTAAAAGAAGCGACTAAAGTTAAGACTAAATAAATAGCAGCTAAAATTAAATAAGATTCCATAAATGCATAATTAGTAGTAGCAATTCTATTAAGTCTAAAATAAAGTTCAGTAACTGAAATGACGTTTAAAACAGAACTATCTTTAATATTTACAATCAATTCATTACCAATAGTTGGTAAAGCATTTCTTAAGGCTTGTGGCAAAATAATTAATACACTTGTTTTACTTGCCGAAAAACCAAGACTCCTAGCACCTTCTATTTGACCAACATCTACACCATTTAAGCCAGATTTAACAATTTCACCCATATAAGCTGCAGTATTTAAAGTAATAACAATCAAGCCGGCTATTAACCAGCCATTTAAAACATAATTGATATCTCCCTTAAAGAAAATATCTCCCCAATTGAGACCAATAGCTGAACAACCATATTTAAATAATAAAGCTTGAACCATCATTGGAGTACCTCTTAAAACTGTAGAATAAATAGTACAAATAGTTAAGCAAAAACCTTTCAAAAATTTAATAATTTTAGAATCAGTTTCTTTAATTTTTACATTTTTTCCGTATGCTAAAAGTATTCCTAATACTAAACCAATTACTGTTCCGAAAATTGCTAAAATAACAGTTGATAAGACACCATAACCTATAATAGCAAAATTCTCACCCCAAACCTTAAAAAGCTTACCAAAATCAACCATTAAGCATTTTCCCCGGATCTTTTAGCAGCTTCTCCCATCAAAGTATTTCTTTGATCATTTGAAAGTTCTTTTAAAGCATTATTTAATTCATCTTTTAATTCAGTATTTCCTTTCTTAATACCAATAGAAACACTTAAACCAGTATAATCTTCAGGTAAAAAAGTATAATAATCAACATATAAAACAGATAAACCACCTAAATTAGTCATTGCTTCAACAACAGGCAATTCTGCTGGCATAGCAAAAGCATTACCAGATTTAACATCATTAGCAGCTAATGGATAAGTGGCTAAAGGACTATCGTGTCTTATATTTTTATTTTCAGTATTTTTAGTAAAGTATTCTTCAATAATATCATCACAAACCACACTAGCTTGACAAACCAAAGATTTACCATCAAAAAGATCTAATAATTGTGTATAAGTAGCTGGATTATCTTTTGTACCAAATGTAGTTGGCATATTTTCAGTCTTAATTAAGAAAGCTAAATCAGAATTTAAATAAGGATCAGTAAAATCAATTTCCTGTCTTCTTTCTTCTGTATCAGTCATTCCAGCTAAAATCATATTAATTTGACCATTTTTAAGATCATTAATTAAGCTTCCCCATTCAATTCTTTTTAAAACTACTTCTTTACCTAATTTATTAGATAAGAAATGTATTACATCACAATCATAACCATCAGCATATTCATTTGTGCCGTAAATTGGAAAAGTATGTTCGGATTCTTTATTAGTAGTCCAATTAAATGGTTGGTAATTAGCTTCCATTCCAACTACTAATTTAGAATTATCGACTTCATTAGAATTACAACTCACTAAGGTTAAGCCAAAAAGTACTGTTAAAGCAGTAATAGTAAAATTTTTTCTTTTCATTTTTTAAATCCTCCTATAAAAAGAAAAAGATTGCATGCCTCGATGCAATCTATATAAGAGAATTTACACCGATAGCGCCTCTAGAATATTCTAGGAGTCTATAGGGATGTTATCCCATAAACCAATCAAATTAAACACCTTTAATTTGTTTCGGCAACCTCACCTTTCACTAGTTTCATAGAATGTCTTCTCCACTAATTACTATTTTTGGTTGCACCTCTATCCACAATCTATCAAGAATGATTCTTGATATTTAGTTTTATATCATGAAATCTTTTTAATGTAAATAAAAAATTAATGAAATCGATTACATTGAAAATAAAAATAATATAAAATCTCTTTATAATACTTACAAAATTAATAAAAATATTTTAAAATAAATAAAAAGGAGAAAATAAAATGGTTGAAAAGAAAGTTTATCATATAAACAAAAGAGCAAAAGATAATAAATGGACAATAAAATTAGAAGGCTCAGAGAAAGTTATAAAAACTTTTACAACAAAAATTGAAGCCGAAGAATATGTAAATGGTCTAGCAGAAAGACAAGATGGTTCTTATCAAGTCCACGCCTCAAAGGGAAGAAATAAAGGTAAAATTATCAAAAAATAATAATGGATAAAAAAATAATATTCGCCGGGTTAACAAGCTTAGTTTTAACACTAACAAGTTGTAACTCTACTACTAAACAAGTTACACTAACTTTTAAAGATGGTGATCGTGTTATTGGAAGTTTAGTAGGTCCACAATTAGGAAAAATTAAAGGTAACTCTGAATTTGAAAAACAAATCAGCTCTTTTGAATTAAAAGAAAATACAACATTTAAAGGCTGGTATACTTCATTAGACTTATCTAAAAAGGTTTCTATAAATAATTTCCCTAGTAAAGATATGGAAGTGTATGGTTTTTTTGCTAACCATGTAACAATTAATTTAGAAAAATCAGATAATGAAGCTACTTATCCTGAAGGTGAAACTGATTTATATTCTTATAGTGGTGTACAAGGCGAAGAAATTGGTTATAAATTTCCTCAACCAAGCAAAAAAGAATCATTTTTCTCTGGTTGGTATATAAAAGATACTGACACTGTTTTTGATTCTCGTTTTTATCCTGCAAGTAGTTTAACATTAATTCCAAAGTTTACTTCTTATCCTACTATTAGTTTTGTTACTAATGTTGATAATTATAAAATTCCAGATGTTAAATATAATCCAAATGAACCATTTAAATCTGAAGACTACATTGATGCTTCAAAATTAAACAAAGGTGAAAATTATAAATTTGATGCTTGGTATTATGATGATCAATTTATAAATAGAGTCGATTTTAATAATTTAAGTAAAACCTCATGTACCATATATGCACATTTTTATGTCAAAAGAACTATTTCATATGTTACAGGTTTGGAAAATGTAAATATTCCAAGTCAATCATTGTTCCCTGAAGAACAAATTTCAATTCCTAGTCCAAAAGATTTAATTCAAGAAACTAAATATTTTGATTCATGGTATTTGAAAGATGAAAATGGCCAGTATTTAACAGAACCATTTTTTAAAAACAACAAAGTCATGTTAGATAAAGACATAACTCTTTATGCAAAGTGGTTAGATAAACCAACAATTGAAATTTATACTAGTGAACAAGCAAGTACACCTATAGCGACTTTTAATACTTTTATTCCTGGTAGTATTTTAAATTTAAAGAATTACGCAAAAGATGATATAACTAATCACTTACATTTTAGTAGTTTTTATACTCTAAATAATGGTCAAAAAGAATATTTATTAGATAATAACTATAATTTTATTGTTCCATCTACTTCAACAAAAATTTATATAGAATATCTAGAAATGAAACAACTTTCATTTAATTTCTTAGATGCTTATAAACAACCTCTAGATTTAAGTATAACTGTAGATAACCTTTATGGAACAAAATTTACTAAAGAGGATATTTCAAACTATTTAAAACCTTATTTAAGTAAATCAGCATATTTAAATGAAAATAATGATTATATAATTTACAATTACTATCAAAAAGAAAATGATAGTTATTTCCCTTTTGATTTTCCATTAACTATTTCTGAAGATACAAATATTTATTTAGGTTTTGCTTTTAAAGTTAACCTAAATTTAAATATTTATTTAGATAATAATCTAATTACTACAATTGATTTAAATGGTTATCAAAATCAAGATATTACAGAAAATAAACCTATAAGCATTACTAAAAACAATAAGTATTCAATTTACAACCATGAAGTAGAAATACCTAGTAATTCAGCTGAATTTTCAAGCTCTAGTTTAATTGACGAAAACTACCCAAATTATTCTTATGATTTAACAACTAAATTTCCTGATAAATCTTTAAAAATAAGAATTGATTTTTCTTCACTTAATTAATTGATTTATCTACTTTCTCTTTTAAAAGTTTAACAGATTCTTCAGGAATAAATTGTTTTAATTCATCAACACTAGCTTGTTTAATACTTTCTAATGTCGGATACGCTTCTATTAACATAGCTTTTCTTTTTTTACCTATACCCTTAATATCATCATACACAGTTTGATAAAAATCTTTAGCATGTCTATTTCTAAATGAAGTTATAGCAAATCTATGAACCTCGTCTTGCATACGCATTAAAAGAAAAAACAATGGTGATTTTTTATCAAGAGGAATAATTTCTCCTGTTTGCCCATTTATTAATGAATCAGTTTCATGTTTATCATTTTTTCTTAAACCTGCTAATGGAATATCAACTTTTAATTTTTCCTCAACTGAAAGAGCAGCTTGAATTTGAGTCTCACCACCATCAAGAATAATTAAATCTGGTTTCTTTTGATTTTCCTTAATCATTCTAGTAAAACGTCTAGTAAGAACCTCAACCATACTTGCTAAATCATCTTTTTTATTTTCGCCACGCAAATTATACTTTCTATATAAATTTGGTGCTTTTTCCCCGTTAATATATTTAACCATCGCACCTATTGCGTCACTACCTTGTAAATGAGAGTTATCATAAAGTTCAATATCTAATGGAGTTTTAATAGATAATAAATGACCTAATTCCTCAAGTAAAGTAAGCTTATCATCTTCTAACCGTGCTGTTTGAAAATGCTGATCAAGCCCTTGTTTAGCATTTTCTAAAGCCATAAATAACAAGTCCTTTTTAAAGCCACGCAAAGGAACTAAAACATCAATTTCTAAAGATTCTTTTAAAAGATCAACTAATTCTTTAATAGAAATTACTAATTCTTTTGGTTTATCATGATTTTTATAATATTGCAATAAAGAAGTAGCAATAACTTCCTCCACATCTGAATATAATTCAATAACAAACAAATTCTTTCCTAGTAATATTCCACGTCTAAAAGTTAAAATTGCAATAGAAATAAATCCTTCTCTAATAGAATAACCTACAAAATCTCTATTAACATGATCTTGCATCATAATTTTCTGACTAGAAATAGTTTGATTAACAGCATCTATTTGTTCTTTATATTCATTAGCTTTTTCAAATTCTAAATTGTCTGAGGCTTTTTTCATTTTTTCTTTCAAATTAGATAAAATTTCTGAAGCATCACCATTTAAAAACTTAGTAATATCAGAAACTATTTTCTTATAACTTTCTTCTGAAATCTTATTTATACATGGTGCTAAGCATTGTCCTAAATAATAATATAAACATGGTTTTTTAGGTAACACATTACATTTCCGCAAAGGAAAAATTTTATTTAAAAGATTAATGGTTGTATAGCAGGATTTAGAAGATGGAAAGGGACCAAAATAGTAATAGTTTTTTTCCTTATCCTTATGAGCAATTTTTAAAAAAGGATCATTACCCTTTTTTAAAGCAATGTAAGGATACATTTTTCCATCTTTAAGCAAGATATTAAATTTAGGATAATATTTTTGAATAAGATTTATTTCTAATAGTAATGCTTCTTTTTCAGTATTTGTTTCAATAATATCAAAATCAGTAATTTCTGAAACCATTTTAGCCACTTTTCCAACTTGTGGACGCGTAAAATATTGCTTAACTCTTTTAACTAAAGATTTAGCTTTTCCTACATAAATAATAGTTCCATTCTTATCTTTCATCTGATAAGAACCAGGACGATCCGGCAAAAGATCAATTTTAGATTGTAAAATTGGATTCATGAACGTAAATTAACCACAGTGGCACCTAATCCACCCTCGTTTTCCCCACCTGAGCGAAATGACTCGACATACTTATTTTTCTTTAAAACCTCATTAACAACTTTTCTTAAAATGCCTGAACCAAAACCATGAATAATTCTTACTTGATGATACCTAGCTAATAAAACATCATCCAAATATTTTTCAACTGCTGATTTAGCCTCATCAGCTCTTAAACCAATAATATTAAGTTGAATTGGTACATTATTTTTTAAAGAAATAAAATTATCAATGGAACTTACTTTCTTTTTCTCAACTTTAGGAGCTTCTAAAAATGTCAAATTATTCAAAGAAGTATTTGTAATTATCCCATTAATATTAACTGTTACTTGTTTCTTTTCTAAATTGATATTTTCAATATTACCCACTTGAGAAATTGAATTAACCATAACCTTATCACCAATATTAAAAATATGTCTAATAACTTTAGGTTTGTTTTCAGCATAAGCCTTTTTATTCGAAATTTTACTAAGTTCACCTTTAAGTTTAGCCATTTGCTTTAAATCAATTTTATTTTGCAAATACATAGCTTCTAATTTCTTTTTTTCTTCCAAAACAAACTTTTCAATTTTTTCACTTGCTTGATTAACAATATTTTCTTTTTCTAAAGCTAAAGCCTTAATGGCTTCTTCTCTTTTTTTATTTAAATGATTAAGTTCTTCTAATTTCTTTTTGTAATCTTCATTTAATTTATTGTTTTCCAACTGTAATTTTTCTAATTTATCTAACATTTCTTTTTCTTTAAAAGAAGTAGATTGAATAATATATTGTTTAGCATAAGCTAAAATTTCTTTATTTAAACCTAAATTACTAGCAACTTCTAAAGCATATGATTTACCAATTAAACCTTCTTTAAACTTAAAAGTTGGCTTAATATCTTTTTCATTAAATATCATTGCCCCATTTTGAATCTTTTCATCTTTTAAAGAAAGTTTTTTAATGCCATCATAATGAGAAGTAATAATTGAATAACAATCAAATTTTTCTAAATATTTAATAATACCAATACCTAAACCTTCACCATCTAATGGAGAAGTCCCTTGACCAATTTCATCAACAATAAACAAGGAATCTTTAGACAGATATTTTAAAGCAGAAATAATTTTACTTATATGCGAAGAAAAAGTAGATAAATTATCTAATAAAGATTGGTTATCACCACTTAAAAAGAATATAGAAGAAAAGACCTTCAAATTGACATCTCCTAAGCAATCAACCATAAGGCCTTTTTGATTCATATAACAAGCTAAACATACTGCTTTAATATAAACAGTTTTACCACCAGCATTTGGTCCAGAAATTATTAATATTTTTTGTTTATCATTCCCAAGATGAATAGAATTTCTAACAACAATTTTTCCATCTAACAAAGGATGGGCAAACTCTTCAATACTAATTTCATCACTAATTTTAGCAATAGTACCATTATAAGAGAGACCAAAATAAAATCTAGCAAAAATAGAATCTAGTTTTAAACAAATTTTATAATCAGATTCTAATCTTGGCAAATTTGCTCTAATTAGATTAGAAAGATCAGTTAAAATACGATTAATTTCATTCTCTTCAGCAATTTTTAATTCGGAAATTTTATTTTGTAAATCTAAAATTTCATAAGGCACAATAAAAGTAGTATTACCAGAATTAGAAATATCTACTACCATACCTTTAACTTTGTTTTTTTCAGGTGTAAAAACAGCTAAACATGGTAAACCATCTTTACTTACCTCACCTCCCTCAACTAAATAATTAGCGTATTTTTTTTTGCATGAATTAATAGCACTATTAAATGAAGAAGATAAAGTTAAAATATTTGTTCTAATTTCTTTTAATTTTAAAGAAGCCTCACTAGAAATAGAAAAATCAGGTAAAACTGTTTTCTTAATATTATTTAAAATATTATCAAATCTAAATAAATCCAAAGAAAGATTAGAAATCTCTACTAAATTAGGATCCTTATTGAAAGAATCCATAAAAGAATTTACATTAGTTAAAAAATTCTCAAAATTATATAATCCTTGAGGATCCAAAACTCCTTGTTTACTTACAAAAATAAAAACCTTTGTTAAATCCTTAACCTTTTTCAAAATAAGTATGTTTCCCTTATTATGAAAAAGTTGAGCTTCACTTAGAAATCTATGTTCCAAAGCTAAAACATCACTATTAGTAATAATAGTATTTTGATTATAATTTAAACAATTAGTTTCAAAATTAAAATAATTTAATAATTTAGATGTGATTTTATCAATTTCAAGACCATCAATTAATAACATAAGCAAATAAATTTTATCACAATTTTAATTGCTTATTAAAAATAAGATTATTAAAATATTTAAGATATGGAATATTACAAATATAAAGTAGACCAAGCAAAAATGGAAGAAATTAAAGATTTCTACGATGCAAAACTCATTGAAGATAAAAAAAGACCATATGACGTTTTTGAAATAACAACTTTAGATAATGTGAGTATAAAATGCTATCGCTCCAAAGATTTATACACAATTCTTTTTGCTGGCAATTTACCTGAAGTTGAATTAGAAACTAAAATCTTTTTCCCGAATGCTAATAAAATTACAAAACATGTCTATGCAAATAATGGTGAATGGGAAGATTCATCTAATCAAATAGGCTCAGATGAAGTAGGTATAGGTGATTTCTTTTTAGGTTTTTATGTAGTAGCAACATATTTGGAACATACAGATATAGAATATATTTCTAAATTAGGAGTAAGAGATTCAAAAAAATTAACAGATTCCAAAATAGAAGAAATCGCTCCAAAATTAATTGAAAAAATTAAAAAATACACCATAAGAATCTCACCAAGCAAATTAGACTATTATAAAAACTTAGGTTTCTCTACACATGTCATTTTAGCCAAGGCTCATAACCTTGCTCATGAAGAAATTATAAAAAAATACCATATCAATAATAATGTTCCTATTTATGTAGATCAATTTGAAAAAGAGCCTACTTATTTAAAATATTGTAATTATAAGTTACCAAATCCAATTGTTTTTAAAACTAAAGGAGAAACATATTTCCCTTCAGTAGCAACAGCTTCAGTAATTGCTCGTTATTTATTTTTAGAAGATTGGAAAAAAATGGAAGAAAAATTTAAGACTATAATTCCAAAAGGAGCATCAATAGAAGTTGATAAAACTTATAAACTACTTCAAAAAAAATATTCACAAGAGGAATTAGATCCTTTTGTAAAACATTTTTTTAGAAACTATAAAGAATCTTAGTATATTAATTTAATTTATTTTCAGCAACTAAAGTTAAAACCTTTTTAAAATAATTATCAATTGGGGCATAAAAAACCATTTTCTTATTTAAAAAAGGATGAATAAAACTTAACCTATATGCATGGAGTAACTGACCTTGATCCAAATATTTATTTTTAGTTGAGCAATATAAAGGATCACCTAAAATTGGATGTTTTATATATGCTAAATGAACTCTAATTTGATGGGTACGACCTGTTTCTAATTTACATTTTAATAATGCAACATCTTGATATTGTTTAATTACAGTAAAATGTGTAACGGCCTCTTTGCCATTAATCAAATTAACTGCCATTTTTTGTCTATCTTTAATGTCTCTTCCAATTGGCGCATCAACTTTAAAAAACTTATCTTTAAAAAATCCATAAGCTAAAGCTAAATATTCACGATTAATAAGATGTTTACTAACTAAATCAACAAGTTTTTTCTTGGCTTCCAAAGTTTTACCAACAACAAGTAAACCTGATGTATCCTTATCAATACGATGAACAATTCCCATTCTAAAGTTAGAAGTAATATCTTCACTAGTTTTTGAAAAATCATAAGCCAAACCATTAGCTAATGTATCATTTAAATGACCATGTGCAGGATGAACAACTAAGCCGCGAGGCTTATTGATTACTAATAAATATTGATCTTCATAAACAATTTGATAATCAACTTTTTTAGGAACAATATGTTCTTCAACTTGTTCTTCATATGTTATTTTATCGTTAACTTTTAAAATCAAACCAGCTTTAGTAACTAATTTATCATTAACAAAAATTTTATTAGAATCAACTAATTTTTTTACTTGTGATCTTGTTAAATTAGTTTTACTAGAAATATAAGTATCTAAACGAGAAGAAGTATCACAAACTAACTTATTCATCTTTTTTATCCTCTAAGGTAGTTTTTTCTTTATTATCTATTTTTTCATTTAAACCAGCTTTTTTAATGTTTTCTTCAACTTTTTGTGAATCGAATTCTTTATCAATTTCTTTATTTTTTTCTTTAAATTCTTCAACAAAAGTAGAAATAATAAACAAAATAACACCAATAACTAAATACGAATCAGCTAAATTAAAAGTTGGAAAAACATAATTACCAAATTTAAATTGGATAAAATCTATAACACCTTCTTTATAAAAAGCACGATCAATGAAATTACCAACAGCACCAGATAAACATAATAATAAACAGACTTTATTAAATTTTGAAAGCTTTTTCCATTTCCAAATTAAATATCCACCTATTAATAAAGAAGCAACTAATGAAATAGTTACTAATAAAGCTTTTTTCCCAGAAAATGATCCCCAAGCCGCCCCTTTGTTATAAAGAACTTCAAAATAAAAGAAATTAGGAATAACAGTAATACTATTAGAAATTGCTTGACCTTGAGAATTAATTCCAATAACTAAAGCATTATTAAAAGACCATTTAGTAACAATATCTAAAATTAATAAAAGAGGAAATAACCAAATTAAACTAGTTAAAAACCACTTTATATAAAATTTGAATTTTTCCATGTTATTCTTGAATAGCTTTTAAGCAGCGAGAACATAAACATACACCATCGACTTCTTTAGTATCTGCTTTATATTCCCAACAACGTTCGCACTTCTTATATTCAGTTAATTTAGTAATGATTTCATCTTTTCCTTTAGAGAATGTAAAATTACTAACTAAGAAATAAGTCGATAAATCATCATCTTGCTTCAAAAATTCTAATGTCTTTAATTCATCATCATTTGAAGTTACATAATTAACATCTGCCTTACTATTTAAATCAAATTTGTTATTATTTCTATCAATTTCTAATTGTTTATTTACTTTTGATCTAATTGATAAGAATGTATTATACATAGAAATTTTTTCTTGATCTAATTTAACATTAGGAAAATCACCTAAAGCAATATTCTTTTCTACTTTATTTGGTAAATAATCATTAACTTCATCCATAGTAAATGGTAAAATTGGTGATAAAACAATTGCTAAAGATTTAGCAATATATGCTAAAACATGTTGAATACCTTTTCTTTCTAAACTATCTTCACTATTACAATATAAAGAATCCTTAGAAACATCTAAATAAAATGCAGATAAATCATTAATAGTAAAGTTTTCAATTAAGGAAGTAACACCAAGTAAATCATAATCAGCATATTCTTTGTCGACTTTAGATAATAACTCATCAAATTTAGCTAAAACCAATTGATCCAAACTAGATAATTTATATTTTTTATTTAAATCAACTAAACTTTCATCTTTTTCAACTAAATTAGCTAACATAAACTTAAATGTATTTCTAATTTTACGATAAGAATCACTAACAACTTTAAGTAAATCATCAGAAAGTTTAATTTCAGCCATCGTAAAATCAATACTTGCAGCCCATAATCTTAAGATATCTGCACCATATTTATTACAAATATCTTCAGGAGCAATGCCATTTCCTTTAGATTTAGAGAACTTTTCACCATTCTGATCAACAATAAAACCATGTGTTAAAATCATCTTATAGGGACTAACACCTTTAGTAGCAACTGCTAATGTTAAAGAAGAATTATACCAACCACGATATTGATCAGTACCTTCAAAAATTAAATCAGCTGGGAACTTACTATCTAATGCTAATTCAGCCCCTAAGAAAGAAGAACCAGAATCAAACCAAACATCCATAATATCTTTTTCTTTAGTGAAGTTTCCATTAGGGGATTTACTATTTTTATATCCAACAGGTAATAAATCCTTAGCCTCTTTTTCAAACCAAATATTTGAGCCATGTTCTCTAACTAAAGAAATAATATGATCAAAAACAGCTTTTTCTAAAATAGGTGAACCATCTTCATTATAAATAATAGGTAAAGGAACGCCCCAAGCTCTTTGACGTGAAATACACCAATCTTCTCTACCTTCAACCATTTTAATTAATCTGATCTTACCCCAACTTGGTTTATAGTTGATTTTATTAGCTTCTCTTAAAATATCATCTTTAATTTTAGAAATAGAACAGAACCATTGTGGTGTAGCTCTAAAAATAATAGGCTTTTTTGTACGCCAATCATGAGGATAAGAGTGGACAATTTCTTGACTTGCTAAAATAGAATGCTTTTGATTTAAAAGTTCTAAAACTTTAGTATTCGCATCTTCATAAAATAATCCTTCTAAATCTTTGCCAGCTTCTTTTGTCATAAAACCTTTATCATCAACTGGACAAACAATAGGAATTCTATATTTTAAGCAAGCTTTATAATCGTCTAAGCCATGACCAGAAGCAGTATGAACACAACCAGTACCAGAATCGCTAGTAACATGATCACCAACAATCAATAATGATTCTTTATCCGGATATAAAGGATGAATTACTTTACAATATTCAGCATCTTTTCCTTTGAAGGTTTTAATTAAATCACATTGTTGAAGTTTAAATTCTTTTACTAATTTATCCTTTAATGATTTTAAGAAAATAAGTCTACCCTTTTCAGTTTGATAAATACCATATTCTAATTTAGGATTTAAACAAATAGCAACATCAGCAGGAATAGTCCATGGAGTAGTAGTCCAAATAACAAAATAATCACCTTTAGAAATGATGTCATTTCCTTTACTTACTTCCATTTTTACATATATAGTAGTAGCCTTAACATCCTTATATTCAATTTCAGCTTCTGCTAAAGCACATTCACTAGAAGGAGACCAAGCAACAGGTTTTAAGCCTTTATAGATATAGCCTTTTAAAGCCATATCTTCAAAAATTTCCATTTCATGAGCTTCATATTCTTTTTCCATTGTAATATATGGATGAGTCCAATCTCCTTGGACACCTAATCTAATGAAGCCCTTCTTTTGCTTTTCAACTTGTTTATAAGCATATTTCATACAGGCTTTTCTAAATTCAGCAACTGAAACCTTTTTACGATCAATACCTAATTTAGTAACAGCATTTTCAATAGGAAGACCATGAGTATCCCAACCAGGAACATACTTTATAGAATAACCTTTAATAACTTTATAACGATTAATAATATCTTTAATAATTTTATTCAAAGCATGACCACAATGGATTTCACCATTAGCATATGGAGGACCATCATGAAGATAAAAAGTTAAATCTTTATCCTTATTTTTTTCAAGCATTAAAGAGTAAAGATTTTCTTCTTCCCATTTTTTTAATCTTAAAGGTTCATTGATATTTAAATTCGCACGCATAGCGAATTTTCCTTTAGGCATAATTAATGTTTTTTTAAGTTCCATAAAATACTCCTTTAGCAAAAAGCAAATCAAAAATATTATAAAATTATAAGTAGTTTATTACAACAAACAGACTACTTAACTTGAAGTAATTTCTTATATTGATCAATCCTATTTTCACAAGTTGAATAATGATCACAAGTTTCAGGAGAACAATTATTAATAAAGATTCTTCTAGCACGAGGTATAAAAGTTCTAATTTCTTCAGAATTATATCCAACTTGTATTTTCTTATCATCAACAATTATAGGTCTTTTTAAGCAAGAAGGATTTTTATATATGAAATCTATAAGTTCATTTAAAGACATAGAATTTAAATCCAACTTATTATCTTTAATAACATTTGAACGCAAAGAAATAATCTCATCAGTACCTTCTACTGATTTAGTAAGAATTTCGCGAATATCATCTTTAGTTAAGCGACCAGAAAGAATATTCTTGACTTCATAAGGGATTTTTTGTTCATCAAACCATTCTTTAACTTTACGACAGGATGAACACGAAGGTGAAATAAATATTTTAATCATAATAAAACCGTTTTTATTATATCTTACTTAATACATATTTTAAAGTCTTAAATTTCTTATAATACTTTATAAAATTATAAAAAATACAGTGTTTCTCAATCAATTCTTTTTATTATCATCCTTATTAGTAAAATCAATAGTTCCATCACTATCAACTTTACCTGTTTTAGCTTTAGGATTAACATCTTTATTTTCTTTTACTTCACTTTCATTATAAGATTCATTTTGCTTTCCTATATCAGTAAAATGAAACATCGCATCATATTTATTTCTCATTTGATTTACATATTCATTAAGTACTGGATTAAGTCTAGATTTTAATAAATCAATATATGTTAAATAAAATAAATTATCAAAAATTCTCTCACGAACATAAAAGAAAACATAAACTAGCAAAGAAATTAAAATCCCAAAACTAGAGGCAAAAAATTGAAAATTTTCAGCAAAACAAAAGAGAATTCCAAAAGCTAAATAAGTAACAATACAAATAAGATAACCCAAACCATTAATTTTAAAATCAAGAGAAGCATGTTCTTTACCAACTAAAGAAGCTATATTTCTTTTAATAAAGAAATTATCCATACCAGAAATAGTATTAATTTTATTATCAGTAAATAAAATGTTCTGCAAATAGAAAACAGATTCATGCTTCCTAAGATTATAAATAATAGATAAATATATAAATAAATTAGTAATCACACAATATAAGGAATAATAAAAATAATATTGATTAGAATAATTTTTTAAGAAAAAAGCAATATCATCTTCACTATTTGAATATATTACTTGAACAATATTTTCTAAAAAAGTTGGATCAACTATCCTAGCAATAATTGATAAAATTGCAAAAGCAACAATGCTGCCTAACCAACTAAATAATAATCCATAAAGTAAAACTCTATAAATTCTAAAAGGATTTCTATTAATATGATAATAACTATAAAACGCTTCTGAAAAAGTAACTTTTCTATTTTCACCTCTTAAACAAGAAGAAATTTGTAAAGTTAAGCCATAAAGTAAAGGGCAACAAACAAACAAAACAGCTAAAAAACATATGACAGAAATTATTAAACCTAATAAGTAGCTTAATAAAAAGCTTTCAATAGGGATAAAATTTGATAAAGAAATAGTAAAAACTATAGCGCTGATTAGTAAAAAAGCTAAGATAACAAAGAAATAACTACTAAAAGGTAATTCAGTTTGACATTTAAAAGTCGAACGATTAAATTTCTTAAAAAGAGAATTATTCATTAAAAGCCTCCAATAAATATATATATATATTAATGATGAGATTTTTGTAAAGATTGTTTATTATCTTCTTCAATTTTATTATTTTTAACTGATAAATTATGAAGCCGATCTACTAAATTTTGCAAATCTTCAGTTTTTAAAAGTGGTATTTCTTTATTTTTTTCATAGGTCTTAATAACTTTTTTTAAATCTTTTAAATGACAAAATTGAGAGTTATCAATGAACTTACCTTTAGTAATAGAAAAATTTAAATCGTTATTAGTGGCAACAATTGAAACAAAAATACCATTTTTCTTTTCATTAAAACATGATAAATAATTGGCTAATTTTAACATTCTTACTTCATTAACATAAACAGGATTATCAACTAATCTTATAAGATTACCTTTATTGTCATTTAATTGTAATCGGGGTGAATAAGCCTCTGGAAAAATTAAATTCCCATCAAAATAACGTGCGCATATGCAAAAAACAAAACGATCTCCAATTAGCAAATGATCAATATGAAAACCTGTTTTATTAACATCAACAATATTTACATTATTTAATAAATAATAATCTCGATCCTTAGCTAAAGAATAAATTTTTCTCCATGTACGGTACTTTAAAATTTTTTCAATGTTTTTATGATAATAAATAAAACCAAATATTAAAAAGCCTATTAATAATATTAATAAAACACCAATTAAAACAAAAAGTACAGTATCCATTTTAAATAATTTCTAAAGCAACTTCCATCATCTTCTTAAAACCAGTTTGTCTTTGCTCACTAGTAGTGGCTTCAGAAGTGATAAAAGAATCAGAAATAGTTAATATTGTTAAAGCTTTTTTATGATAATAATTTGCTAATAAATATAAAGCATAAGTCTCCATTTCAACACATAAGCAACCCATCTCAGCCCATTTTTTCCATTCATCAGGAGAAGCAGAATAGAAAATATCAGATGAAAAAATATTACCTACATGAGCAGGAATATTTAATTCTTTTGCTTTATTATAGGCTTTTTCAATTAAATTAAAATCACCTAATGCAGAAAGAGTACCTGGTAAATTAAATTGATGGGCAAAATTAGAATCAGAAGAAGCACCTTGAGCAATTACTAAATCAAAAAGTTTGCAATCAGCAGAATAAGAACCAGCTGAACCAATTCTAATTACTGTTTCAACTCCATAAAATTTATAAAGCTCAGAAACATAGATACCTAAAGATGGCATACCCATTCCAGAGCCCATAACAGAAACTTTTTTACCTTTATAATAACCAGTAAAACCTAACATGTTTCTAACAGAATTAAATTGTTTAACATCAGTTAAAAAATTATCAGCAATAAATTTTGCTCTTAAAGGATCTCCAGGAAGTAAAACAGTTTTAGCAATTTCTCCTAGTTTAGCTTGATTGTGTGGTGTAGGTGTATTAGACATTTTTTTCTCCTTTCATTAATTAATCAAATATCGTTTCCTTATTATAAGCAGCTTTTAAAATTTCTTCCATTTGTTTTGGATTATTTTTTATAGACCATGTTGGTAGCTTAGAAAGTGGAAAATATTGTACATCTAAAATTTCAAAACAAAATTCTTTCAAATCTTTTATAATTTCCCCTTCAAAAACAATTATATACTCAGGAACATTAGTAGTCTGAATATTTTTATAACGATCAAAAACACCAACTAGGTGAGTAAGCTTAACTATTTTACCAGCTTCTTCTTTAACTTCTTTAATAGCACTAGCTGATGGAGATAATCCTAATTCAGTCCATCCACCTGGTAACGACCAATATCCATCTGCTCTTTCTTTAACAAGTAAAACACTTTGACGGTCTTTAGAAAAAATAACTGTTCTAACTGAAACAGAAGGAGTTGGATAAATATCTCTAGTAAAAAAATTCAAACCTTTTAAGGAAATACTAAATTCATCCTTTAAAAAAGAATTAGTAAGTTCAGAAAGTTTAGTATAGTTATCAATAGCATAAGGATCTTTTGAATACTTTAAGCCGATTTTTGATATTTCTTCAACTTTTAATAGATAATCAGTAAAATCTTTTTTATTTATAGGCATTAATAGTTTCCTTCTTCATGACTTTCTTCAAATTCATTTCTATCTTCATCATCTATTTTAACAATGTCATTTTCCTTAGTTTGAGTAAATGTATTAAAGACTTTATCAAAATCATCGTAATTAACTGATTCCAATGCACCATTATATGCAATAGATATTCTTCCAGTTTCTTCACTAACAATAACAGTAAAAGAATCAGTATATTCAGAAATACCTAAGGCTGCACGATGTCTAGCCCCATATTTACCAATTAAAGTTTTTGTAGTGGATTTAAAAAAGACACTTGCTGCAACAATAGTAGTTCCTCTTATAACTATTGCACCATCATGAAGTCTAGTGCCTTCATAAAAAATGGTTTCAATAATTTCAGGAGTAACAGGACAATTAATAATTGTGCCATTACCATCAGCAATAACTTTATCAAGATTATCATGTCTTTCAAATGTCATGATAGCACCGGTTTTATTATCAGCTAACCATCTTACAGCAACGCCGATATTTTTAGAAAATTTTGCTAAATCCTCTTCAGTTGGTAAATCTTTTTTACCAAATTTAGAAATATATTTAGTTGGTCTAGTTGCTAGTAAAGAACGAATTTCAGAAAGATTAATAAATAAAATAATAAGTAGAGTTACAGCAGAAATAGATAATGCAATATAGAAACATAAAAATAGATTAGTAAAATAAAAAACAATGGTAAAAATAAACTCCGCAATTAAAATAATCCAAGCAATTTTATTTTTAACTCTAAAGATAACAAATCCAACAATTAATAATATAAAGACAATGCTAATACCAAGATCAATGAAATCTAAAATTGACATAATTTTCCAAAAGTTTCCCTTACATTAAAAATATATCATAAATTAGTATAATAAAGCTTAAAAATCTAAGTTTTTATTTAAAAAAATTCATTAATAAAGATGAATATAACTTAACAAGTATAAATTATTAAACAAAATAACAGTTTCAATCTCAAAAAAGCCTTACTTATCAATAAAAATAATATGTTAAATTAACTTTAACAAATTTAATTATAAAAATAAAAAAGTATTATATCCTAATAAAAATCATATTTTTTAATCTTCACTTAATAACATATCCATTAACATTAACATAAAATATTTTTATAACTTTAATAGCATACAATTCAAAATCTAACTTAATGCGGGATACAAGACAAGTTTAAGTATTATGTCCACAAAATATAATTTTTTAATATAACTAGTAAAAAATCATTCTTAAAGACTATGTAGCCACTGATGACAGCCATAGTGTAGATGATTACTATTATCCTTCCTATCAAGGGTTAAATTTTGCAAACATTTTGAAATGTTTTAATAAATACATTAATAGTAATAATATTAGTTCATATAATTTTTTAAAAAAATTAGCACTCTACTATTGACTTTGCTAAAAACCTAGCTATAGTATTATTAGCACTTGAGATATGAGAGTGCTAAAAAAGGAGATTATTAATTATGGAAAATAAAAATGAATTAACTAATAAAAAAGAAAATAAAGAATATTTCGATCCATTCTTTGACAGCTTATTCTCTTATCCTTCTTTCTTTAGAGATGAGAAGAAAAATGGACTTATGAAAACCAATATTAAAGAAAATAACGATAGTTATGAACTTGAAATTGAGGTTCCTGGAGTCAAAAAAGACAATATTAGCATCAACTATGAAAATGGTTATTTAGTTGTTGCTACTCATGTTAATAATGATTCTACAAGCAAAGACAAAAAAGGTAATATCATTAGAGAAGAAAGATATACTGGCTCTTACAAGAGAAGTTTCTATGTTGGTAATAGTTTTTCTAGCAATGATATTGATGCTTCTTTAAATGATGGTTTACTTAAAATTGTTTTAAAGAAACCTCAAGAAAAAGAACATAAATCTTCTATTACTATTCGTTAATTTCTTTAAAGTTTTAAAAGTGGGTTTTGACCCACTTTTTTATTTTTAATTGAATCTACATTAGCTTAATGATATTATTTTTAAGTAATAAGACACTTTGTTTTTTTATTATAATAATAGGAGATTTTTAAAAATGCCAATACTTGCAATTCAAGGTAGTCAATGGGGTGATGAAGGTAAAGGGAAAATCACTGATTTTTTTGCTCAAAAAGCTGATGTTGTTGTAAGAAGTCAAGGTGGAAACAATGCCGGCCATTCTATTGAATTTAATTCTCAACGCTTTGCTTTAAATTTAGTTCCTTCTGGGATTTTTTCTAAAAACACAATAAATGTCATTGCTAATGGAGTAGTAGTAAATTTACAAGCTTTAAAAAATGAATTAGATAAATTAACAAATGCCGGTTTAAAAGAATATAAATTGTATATTTCAAATCGTGCTCATCTACTTTTACCTTACCATATTGATTTAGATGGTGCTAATGAGCAATTACTTGGAGAAAACAAAATTGGAACAACCAAAAAAGGAATTGGCCCTTGCTATTCTACAAAAGCCGAAAGAATTGGTTTAAGAGTAGGTGATCTTTTATTAACCGTCGAGACTTTAAGAAAAAAGGTTGATGGCATTTTAAAAGTTATCAATAATCAATTAAAGTCATACAATTTAAAAGAATATACTACAGAAGA
>DKCH01000054.1:32480-52302 GCA_002449135.1 Caryophanales bacterium UBA6879
GATACTTCTTTACTATTAGAAAACTATATTAAGGAAGGTAAAAAAATTCTCTTTGAAGGTGCACAAGGTTCTATGTTATGTATTGAACATGGTTCTTATCCTTATGTCACTTCTTCTTCCCCTTTAGCTAATGCTATTCCTTTAAATGCTGGTATTCCACCATTTTATATTAATAATATTTTAGGTATATCAAAAGCCTATACTACTAGAGTTGGTGAAGGACCTTTCCCAACTGAAATATTTGATGAAGATGGAAATAAAATTAGAGAAGCAGGACATGAATATGGAACTGTAACAAAAAGACCAAGAAGAGTTGGTTATTTAGATTTAGTAGTTTTAAATCATGTTAAAAGAATTTCTGGCATGCAACATTTAGCATTAATGTTAGTTGATGTTTTATCTTGTGTTAAAGAAATAAAAATCTGTACTTCCTACACTTTAGATGGACAAGAAATTAACTATATTCCTTCTACTTTAGAAGAATATGAAAGATGTATTCCAAATTACATTACTATGCCATCGTTTAGTGAAGATATTTCTCATATTACTAAATATGAAGATTTACCAATCAATTGTAGAAATTATATTGAAAAAATTGAAGAATTAGTAAACATCGATGTTAGTATAATTTCAGTTGGTCCATCTAGAGAACAAACTATTATTAGAAAGAAAATATTTTAAATGATTGAAAGATACGCTTCTAAATTATTAACTAAACTTTTTGCTGATGAAGAAAAGTTCAACACTTATTTAAAAGTTGAAATTTTAGCAACAAAAGGTTGGGCAAAGATCGGTGTCGTTCCTTTAAAAGATGCTGAATTAATAGAAAAAAACGCTAAAGTCGATGTAAACAAAATTGCTGAATTAGAAAATATTACTCATCATGATGTGGTAGCTTTTACTAGAGCAGTTGATTCTTTTTTAGGCCCTGAAAAAAAGTGGTTTCACTTTGGTTTAACATCCACAGATATTGTTGACACTTCAATGTCTTATTTGTATAAACAAGCAAATATATTAATAAGAAAAGAATTAATAGAATTAATTGAAGAAGTAAAAAATAAAGCTTTAGAATATAAAAATATGCCATGCATTGCTAGAACACATGGTATGCATGCTGAACCAACTTCATTTGGTTTGAAATGGGCTTTATATTATAACGAATTAAATCGTGACCTTCTAAGATTTGATGAAGCCTGTAAACAACTTGAAGCCTGTAAGATTTCTGGATCAGTAGGAAATTTTGCTAATGTTCCACCTGAGGTTCAAGATTATGTAGCTAATTCTTTAGGTTTATATTCTACTGAAATTTCTACTCAAACTTTACAAAGAGATCGCCACTCTTATTATGCTAGTGTCGTTGCTGTTTTAGGTTCTACTTTAGAAAAAATTTGCTGTGAAATAAGAAACCTTTCGCGTACAGAAATTCATGAAGTAGAGGAAGGATTTTCTAAAGGTCAAAAAGGCTCTTCTTCCATGCCTCAAAAAAGAAATCCAATATCTTCTGAAAATATAACTGGGGCTAGTAGAATGCTTAGAGGTTATGCAAGTGCCATATTTGAAGACAATGCTTTATATCATGAAAGAGATATTTCTCATTCTTCTGTTGAAAGAGTTGTTTTTATTGATTTAATTGAAATGATTGAATATATGGTTAGAAGAATGACTAAAACTATTAAAAACTTAGTAGTTTTTCCTGAAAAAATGTTAGAAAATATTAAACTAACTAAAGAAGCTTTCTTCTCTCAACGAGTTATGTCTAATATTATTTTAAAAGGATATTCACGAGAAGAAGCATATGATTTAGTTCAACCTTTAGCTATGAAAGCAGTCTTAGGTGGAACTTTACTTTCTACTCAACTTAAAAATGACGAAAAATTTAAATCTATCTTTACCAAAGAAGAAATTAATGAAATGTTTGATATTTCTTATTATTTAAAAAATGTTGACACAATTTATAAAAGAGTTGGCTTACTTAAATAAAAATACTTTTTAGAAATTAATCTTAAAAAACTAATTATTTTTTAAAAAATCTATTACTTGTTTTAAAGCACGTCCACGATGAGAGACTGAATCTTTTTCTTTACCGCTAACTTGTCCAAAGGTTTTTCCTAATTCATATGAATAAAAAATCGGATCATAACCAAAGCCTTCATCACCTTCAATTTCTTTAACAATTTCACCATCAACTTTACCAGTGAAAACCTTGTTTAAACCCTTGTAATTTACTAAGGCGATACAACACGTAAAATTCGCTGACCAATCTTTTTTTCCTTCAAGCATTTTAATAAGTGCTAATTGCTTTTCTCTATATGTTTTATCTTCCATAAAACGATGAGAATAAATTCCAGGAAAATTATTTAAGGCGTGAACTTCAAGCCCAGAATCATCGCCAATAACTAAAGCATTAGGATACATATTACCAATAAATTTTGCTTTAATCATTGCATTTTCAGCAAAAGTTTTTCCAGTTTCTGGAATCTCAGTGTTTATATGTAAATCTAATAAAGATTCTACCTTATATCCTAAAGGTTCTAGCATTCTTTTATATTCTTCAAATTTATGTTTGTTGCTTGTTGCAATAATTGCTTCTTTATACATATTTCCTATTAAAAAGCCTCTTATATCATAGCATTTTTTAAAAGAAGTGACAAAAATGACATTTTAAGTCTTTTTGCTAGCAAAAAAATAAAGTTTAGTTTATTATTATTAAGAACAAAGCAAGATTTAATTGTTATTTTTTATTTTGCTAATTTATATCAATTTATATTTTAAGGAGATTTATTTAAAATGATTTCAAAAATCAGTACTGCTGGTATTCCATGTGTTAAGGTTTATGCACTTGGTGGTTTAGATGAAAATGGTAAAAATTTATATTGTATAGAAACACCAGATTCAATATTTGTTGTTGAGGCTGGATCAAAATATCCTGACACTACAGATCCTGGTGTTGATGTTGTAATTCCTGATTTTAGTTATCTAGAACGTAACAAAGAAAAAATAAAAGCTATTATTATTTCTCATGGTCATGATGATGTTTATGGTGCCTTACCTTATCTATTAAAAAAAGTAGGATGGAATATACCTATTTATACCACCTTAACCACTAAAACTATAATAGAAGAAGATTTTAAGAATCGCTATAAACAATTTAATTTTAGAATCATTAAGCCAAGCGATGATTTGATGATTGCCTCTTATCCATTCCACTTTTTTGAAACTACTCATGCTGTTATGGAATCATTTGGGTTTTGTATTGAAACTGAAGCAGGTAATATTGTTTATACTGGAAATTATATTTCCGATTTTGGTAGTCAAGACCACTTTAAATTCGATTTACCTAAAATTGCTAAAATTGCCGATATCAAAAAAACATTATTAATTTTAAATGAATCAAGTGGTGCTGAACTTCCAGGAATCGCTTCACCTACTCATCGTATTACTCCACATATTAAAAACTTATTTGAAGAAGGTGAAAAAAGAATATTTATTGCCACCTACAATCAAAATTTATATGTCATTTCTGAAATAATCAAATTAGTTATCGCAAATAATAAAAAACTTATTATAACCAATGATAAATTATTAGATGCTTTACCATCATTTATGGCAAATGGTGATTTAATAATTCCTCGTGCTAATCAAGGTATTTTAGAAGATTCTATTCACTACAATAATAACGAGGTTGTTGTTTTAATTACTGGAGCAGGCGAAGAATTGTATAAAAATATTATTGCTTTAGCTAGAGGTGAATCACCACTATCAAAGTATTTAAGAATTAATCCTAATGATGCATTTGTAATGGCATGCCCACCAGCTCCATTAATCGAAACAATTGCTACTGATGCAGAAGACTCTTTATACAAAACAGATTGCCAAGTAATTTATTTAAAAAGACAAGATTTATCAGCTATGCACGCTCAACAAGAAGATATAAAAATGATGATCTCCATGTTCCATCCGCGTTACTATATGCCAATTCAAGGAGAGTTTAGACTACTTAGAGCCAATGCTTCAATTGCTCTTTCTTTAGGTTATAAACCTGAAAACATTTTCTTATTAGATAATGGTCAAGCCGTTTCATTTGATCGCGCCGGTAAAGCCTTACCAATTACTAACTTATTTAAAGCGGATTCTATATTTGTTGATGGTTTAGGTGTCGGTGATGTTAAAACTGATATTATTGATGAAAGAAATGCTATGGCTGAATCCGGTGTCATTGTTTTTACAGCTTATTATTCTTCTTTAAAGCAAAAAATATATACAATACCTGATATAGAAACCCGTGGCTTAATTCCTCGTTCTCTTGAATTAACTCATGTTTTAGATAAATTAAAAACATTATTTGTAAATAACTTAAATAAAATATTAGCTAATCCAACTACAAATAGTTCTGTATATATTAACAAATTCATCGATATAGCTAATCAAGAAATCAAAAAAACATTAGATAAAAAACCATTAATTATTGTTAATGCTATAGATTTAGATAAATAAAAATCATAAAAAAAGCTGATATATTTATGTAATATCAGCTTTTTAACTTTCAATTTATTTAACTAATTCAACACCATGAGAAGTGCCAATTCTAGTAGCACCCGCATCAATTAACTCTTTCATAAACTCTTTAGTTCTAATACCACCAGAAGCTTTAACATGTGGATAATCACCACAGGTCTTTTTCATTAAACTTACAGCATGTACTGTAGCGCCACCTTTAGAAAAACCAGTTGAGGTCTTAACAAAATCTACAGAGGCTTGCTTACAAAGCTGACAGGCTTTAACAATCTCATCATCAGTTAATAAGCAAGTTTCTAGAATAACTTTTAAAATTCTATTACCATTAACAGTTCTTCTCATTCTTTCAAGTTCATATAAAACTTCATCATATCTTTTATCTTTTAAAAATGAGATGTTAATAACCATATCGATTTCATCAGCACCATCAAAAATAGCTTGTTTAGCTTCATCAACTTTACTTGTAGTTGACATGCTTCCTAATGGAAAACCAACAACAGTACAAACTTTAACATCACTGTCTTTTAAAAGCTCATGTGCTAATGGCACATAATCTCCATTAACACAAACAGATGCGAAATGATACTGTTTGGCTTCATTACATAGTTTAACAATTTGTGCTTTAGTAGCATCAGCTGCTAATAGTGTATGGTCAATATATTTATTGTATTCCATAAATACCCCTTTTCTATATAAAAAATTTTATCACATGCCTAAAATAAAGTAAATTACACTAGTTTATTTATCAACTTTAAAGCCATTTTTTATTAGTTCAAAAATAACATGTTTGCTTTTTAGAATCTTAAATAAAACATAAATAGTTATAAAAAAGAAAATAATAAATAATAAACCGCTAATAATTGTTAAAAAAATATTTAAAAAGTTTTGTTTTTGAAAGCACAAAATAATTTGTGCAATAAACCACGCTGTCAAAATAACCAAGAGTATTAAATAAGTATATAATTGTTTTTTATTGTCTTTTATATCTCCTTTTTCCTTATTAAAAACATACCAAGGAGCCTTAATTAAGTGCAAAAAAGGATTAATAAATAATGCATCAATATGCTTAATCTTTTTAAAAGATAATTCATTATAAATTTCTAATTTATTTAATTTAATTGATGCATATATTTCTTCTTTATTAGTTTTAACTATTAACGCTTCCTGTTTTAAATTATCAGCAAAAATAATATATAAAACATCAGATACCGGAATATAACCTACTGAAGTTTCAAAATAAGGATTAACAATAGCAGTATTAAAAAAGTCCCCATTAATTTGATAACCTTTATCAAAAGTTGGCAAATCGATATGAATTTTTTTCTCAAAAATTGATTTTTTCTTTTTTAATTCATTTATTAAATTAATTAATATCTCAAGGTTAGAAAATATTATTTTTCCATTTTCTTTTTTGTTTATATTTACATAAGTTTCATTGTGAGTAAATAAAATTACTTGATGTATTTCTTTTTTCTTAAATTTGTTATTAAATTCATTTAAATAATTAATAAAAGATAAATAGAATTCACTAAGTTCATAACAAGGATTAATTTTTTTAGTTTGAATGTTTTCACTTTGATTATTAAAGCTTAAAATGACTTTCTTTTTATTTGTAAAATATATGTTTCCTAAATAATCACATATTTTAATTAAAACAAGTTGATTATTTATTTTTATTATAAAATCTATTTTTTCTATTTTATTCCCTTTTTTATTAAAAATTACAACATCTTTAAAAATTTTATCGGATATTATCGATAAGATTTCATCTAATTTATTATTATCAAAATCATGATTATTTTTTAAATCAAAAGAAGTATATAGATCAAAAGTCATAAGATCCTCTTTTTGATTTAGAAGCTCAAATCTTTTAACAGCTTCTGCTCTTTTTTCTTCAATAGTCATCGTAAATATTGTATCAAAATTTTAAAAATTAAATATTTAAATGATATAATTTGCAATGTATTTTTTCCTTGTTTTATCCCCCTATAATGTGTTATCATTAATCGGTATCTGAAAGGAGTATTTTTTATGGCTCAAATCAAATCGCAAAAGAAGAGAATCCTCACTAATGAAAAAAGTCACGTTAGCAATTCTCAACAAAAATCTACTTTAAGAACTGCAATTAAAAAAGTTAGAGTTGCTGTTGAAGCTAAAGATTTAGCTAAAGCTACTGAATTATTAGTAAAAGCCACTTCTTTAATCGATAAATCTGTTAGCGATGGTGTTCAAAAACAAAATACCGCTAATAGACAAAAGTCTTCTTTAAATAAATTAGTTGACACTATTCGCTAATTTATAACAGATTGATAAATAAGGTCGCTATCAGCGATCTTTTTTATTTTTTCTTAAAATAATTATATTTAAAATTAGCTAAAAATAATTCCAAAGCTAAATTCATATCATCAAGCTCAAATTTAATATTCATTTCTATATTTTGAAGATCAACAAGCATTTTCAAAATTGTATCAGAACTAAAATTACTTATTGCTTTCTTAGAATAATAAATTCTACCCGGGTTTACTTTTAAATTATTAGCAATTTGACTGTCCGTATAACCTAATTCTAGAGACTTTTTTAACATATAGAAAAAAGAAAAAGAAGTCGCTAATTGGGATAAAATTATTATTGGTTGATTTCCTATAGAAACTAAATCTCGATAAGACATTAAAGCTTCTTTAATTTTTAAAGAAAATAAATTATTGGATATAGTAAAAATTGAATCCTCAATTTTTCTTGGAATAAGTATTTCAACATCGGCTAAATTTATTTTATTAGCATAAGTTGATAATTTATCTAAATAATTGATATACAATGAATAATCTACTTCTCCGATACGATTTAGCAATTCATTTAATGCTTCAGTAGTGATCTCAGTTTTTTTATTTCCTAAATAATTTAAGCCAATTTCGATTAAAGTATTTCTTGTTAATTTATCTAAAATTTCAAATTTGGCACATTCTTTAAGTTTCTTAACTAAAGAATTAGAATTATTAATATTTCCAATTGTTGTTAAATACAAGTCACAATCAGGATTTTGATTAGAGAGATATTTTTCAAGTTGAGCAAGATCCTGCTGCTTATTAAAAGATGTAGACGCTTTTGATTGGTCTGAAAGAAAATAACAATTTAACACTAAAGCAGCTTTTAATGATGATGAAAAACAAGCTTGTTTAGCAAAATCCAACGCATCTTGGATTAAGTCATTATAGCAATCAAAAACTTGAAAATTAAATTCATCTAGCGTTTTTAATTTTTCTTTAACTTGTTTATTAACATAGTCTATAAGATATTTACTATCTGAAGAAGAAATTACGTAAATCATTATTTATCCTTAAAAATTTTAAAACATTTTTGATAACTTAGATAGTAAAAAATGTAAGCTACACATAAATAAACAATACTAGAAATAATAAATGAAAGATAAACATATTTTGGGAAGATAAAACCAAAAACTAACAAAACTGGAATAGAAAAAATCGGGAAAATAAATCCGCTAAAATTACATAAAAAAGCACCAATACCTTTACTGGTTATTTCAGTAGCAGAAGTAAAATTGAAATTTGCAAAAACAGCGCCTTGATAAAAAGAAGAACAAATCATTGCAAAAGTATAAATAAAAGCAAATAAAACCAAAAATATTAAATCAAGAATAGTAAAATAAGAATTAAAAATTGCAACAAAAGTAACAATGATAATAGATGTCAAAATAAACGAAATTAAATAATTAGCTAAAATTTTTCCTTTGACAAAAGATTTTATCTTAATAGGAAATGTCTTTAAAATGTAAAAAGAACTACCTTCCAAAGAAATAGAAGGATAACTAATAAGTGGCATACATAATTCAAAAGTCAGCATGATCGCCAGTATAATTGAAACAGGAAAATTAGAATTTGCAAAATCTTTTATAAAAAGCAAGTTATTTACAAAAAATATTACTACAAAAACAAGTGCTTGAAAAATTGTAAAGAAAAGAATTAATGGATTTTGTTTATAGTTATAAAATTCCTTAAAGAAAAATGACTTAAATTGAGAAGAATTTCTTCTATAAGCTTTTGAAAAAGTAAGAAGAAAATCACTATTAGATAATTTTCTTTTTTGAGTAGCTTTATTTTCACTTTTAATATTCTTAAAATAAAAATATTCTATAAAGAAAAATGAAAACACAACTGTAACAGCAGCAATGATTATTAAATAAACTAAATTTAAATAATCCAAAGATGAATTAATTACAAGACTTTTAAAAAGTAAATAACCTGCCCAAGAATAAAAACATGTACAATTTATAAAAGGCGTTATACAAGAAATAAAATTGTTTAAATTATTTTCTTCAATTAAATTAGAACTAATACTTGAGCTTGCAAAATATCCTGATAATAATGTAAAAGCGGCAATAAATGATAAAACAATAGGCAAAATATTTGAAAGAGTTGGATGCTTATCTAACTTAAACAGACTTTGTAATAAAATAAAAATACAAAAAGTAAGGAGAACAGTAATTATATTAACTAGTAAAAAAATAAATATAGATATTAAGTAACTATAAAAAGGCAACTTATATACAATACATGTACAAATTAAATATGTAAGAACTACGTTCCCACCATACAAAAAATAGGAAAAAAATGCTATAAAACTCTTTGCTAAAAACAATTCTATTGGCCTAATAGGCAGAAAAATAAATGAATTATCTTTAGTAAAATAAAATGTTTTAATAATAGAAAAAGTCATAAAAAAAGAATAAAAAAATGCACTAGCTAACATTAAAATAAAATATTTTTCAACAAGTATAGTTTGGCTATTATAAATATAAGCAAATTTAGAACTATAAAGAAATGAAAAACCAAAGATAACACACAAAATAATACTGATTATAATTTGTGTAATTATTGAACGTTTCTTAAATTTTCCATTTTTCTTTCTTTGTGATGAATTATTTATGCCACTTGCATAAATAGCCTTAACTAAATTTATAAATTTTGTCATTTTTGAGTTAATTCTAAGAAAAGGTCTTCTAATGAGCCTTGTTCTTTTCTTTTGTTTCTTAATTCTTCTAAACTACCAACAAAAATCAACTGTCCCTTATTAATAATGCCAATTCTATCACATATTTTTTCAGCAACATCTAAAACATGAGTAGAAAATAAAACTAAACGATTTTTTTTAGCATAAGTCTGCATTAAAGTTTTCATCTCAAATATAGCTTCAGGATCAAGACCAGTTAAAGGTTCATCTAAAATCCAATTTTGTGGTTCATGAATCAAGGAACCCATTAAAATAATTTTTTGTCTCATACCATGAGAATAATTAGCAATATAATCATTTAATGAGTTATATATTTCAAACATTTCCCCATATTTTTTAGCTCTTGCCAAAATAGTATCCTTATCCACATTAAACAAAGAACCAATAAAAGCTAAATAATTAATCCCAGTCATTCCTAAAAACATATCAGGATTATCTGGAACAAAACCGAAACTTTTTTTTGCTTGATATGTATCTTTAATTATAGAATGGCCATCAATTAAAACATCACCATTAGTTGGACTAAGAATTCCTGTTAAAATTTTTAATGTTGTAGATTTTCCAGCACCATTTGGTCCTAGTAAGCCAAAAATCTCGCCATTATTAATAGTAAGATTAAGATCATCTATTGCTAAAATATTTGGAAAACGTTTAGATATATTTTTAAATTCAATCATTGATTAAAATTCCTTGATTTTTTCAACAGGGTTTTTAGGTTCATCAATAACTTCCATTTTCTCGATAACAACATCTTCTAAAGGTGCATCAAAACTATTTGTTTTTACAGAAGCTATTTTATCTAAAACATCAAATCCATCAACCAATTTTCCAAAAGCAGCATATTGACCATCTAAATGTGGAGCATCTTTATGACAAATAAAGAACTGAGTAGAAGCCGAATCATTAACAAAAGTTCTAGCCATAGAAATAACGCCTCTAGTATGTTTCAATGGATTATGAATTCCATTAGCATCAAATTCTCCTTTAATAGTGTAGTCAACAAATTTTTGTTTAACTTCGCCATCACCACCTTGAATCATAAAATTCTTAATAATACGGTGAAAAGTTAAGCCAGAATAAAAACCAGAATCTGCTAATTGTACAAAATTACTAGCTGTATTTTTAGCTGCATCATAATCCATTTGTAATGTCATAACACCAAAGTTCTTTACATATATTTTAACCATGAATAATTCTCCTTTTTATTAATTATAAAATATTTTAGATGATCTTTGTTAAATTTAACAAGTAAACCAAAATTATTTTGATATATCATTTTCATTTTTATAATTTATATTTTTCATTAAAACATTATTTAAAGGCAATATAAAAACTGAAGCTAAAATAGCATTTATTGTTCCTTGTATGAAATTTAAAAGTAAATCAACATATAAAATTTCAAAAGTCATTTCACTATTAGGAATAAAAACAAATGAAACATAATCCGGAATCATATAAAGTGTAGCCATTAAAATTGCACCAATTTCAAAAGATAAAATTCCTTTCAAATATAAAAAACCATATTTAGTACTCTTTTTAAAAATAAAACGATATAAATAGCCTGATAATAAACCTTCTAAAAATTTAATTACAAAAGTAAAAGGAGCAAAAAACATATATCCTAAATAAATATCAGATAAACTAGCTGCTATTCCACCAACTAAGCCACCAATAATTGGATTAAATAAACTTGCCAAAATGAAAACAAAAAAATCAGAAAAATTTAAGTAACCACCTAAACCAATAGGAATTGCAACAAAAGCAGTTAAAACAAACTCTAAAGCTGCGAAAATCGCAATTAAAACAATATTAAAAATTAATTTATTACTTCTTTTCATTTTAATAAACTTCCTAAAACATTTTGATTACCATTATTAAATTCTTGAGTATTTAAAATGTCTTTACCTGGCTTCTGTAGAAGGTCTAAATTAACTATTCCATCTTTTAATTGTAAATAAAGCTGTTTCTTTTTAGCAAAAATAATTTGACCAATATTCCCTAAAATTTCATTAGAGACGTAACTTGCTTTATAAATTTTTAATTTAATATCATTTAAAAGTAAATAACCTCCAGGAGTTAGTGATAAGCTTCTAACCTGATTAACAAATTCGTTTGCCCCTTGATTAAGAATCAAATGTTCATCTTCTTTTTTAATCATATGGCAAAAAGTAGCTTGATTATTATCTTGCTGAATGCCTTGTAATTTATTTTCAAAATATAATGGCAAATATTTTTTTACAATATCAAAAGCTAATTTTTCTAAACGATCAGCTAAAGTTGTATAATTATCATCTTTTGAAATATCTAATTCTTCTTTAGCATATATTGCACCAGCATCTAATTCTTTAATCATTTCCATCAAACATACACCAGTTTTAGTTTCACCATTTCTAAGAGCAGTTTGAATAGGACTAGCACCACGATATTTAGGAAGTAAAGAAGCATGTAAATTTAAAGGTTTATATTTACTTAGGCTCAAAATTTCGGAAGATATTATTTGACCATAAGCAAAAGTTAAAAGTAAATCAGGCTGTATTTCTTTTAAAAATTCAAACTCCTTATTTAAACGATGTGGTTTATAAGTTTTAATATTCAAACTAGTAGCCATTTGTGAGACAAAAGAGGGTGTTAAAACTCTTTTTCTTCCTTGTAGTTTATCTTCTTGTGTAATTACAGCAACAATATTAAAACCATAATCAACCATTTCTTTTAAAAGATTAGCAGAAATCTTTGGAGTTCCCAAAAAAACTATTTTTTCTTTCATAAATAAACCTCCACAGTAAAATTATATCTAAACAAACTTAAAATGAGCTAAAATAAGCAAGTAATAAAATGAAATCTTCTTAAATTTCATTTGAAATCATTATACTTTATCTTATTAATCACTCAAAAAGAATTTTAAAATTAAATCAAAAAAATTGAAAAATAGGAGGCTATCATATGGAATGGAAATTAATTAATGTTACTCAAGAAACTAATCATCCTTTTTTAAATTATTTTACTTTAACTTATGAAGTAGAAAAAGCAGATGGAAAATATACATATTCATATTTTATTGCTTCAAGAAGAAGCAAAGAAAATTTAGTAAGTGTTACTAAAGATTATACTAAAGCCGATGGAGTTTTAATTCCTTGCTATTTTGTTGATCCAAGAAACAATTTACTTTCAATTATTATTACAAAACAATTTAGACCAGCATTAAATACTTATGTTCATTCTTTCCCAGCCGGCTTAATTGATAAAAATGAAGATTTATTAGTAGCAGCCAAAAGAGAGGCTGAAGAAGAAGTAGGAGTAGAAGTAGATAATTTAGAAATTATTGCTAAACCAAGTCCAACTTCTTCTGGTTTATCTGATGAAATGAACTCAATAGTTTTAGCACATGTAAAAAAATTTACTCACACCCATTTAGAAGAATTTGAAGACATCGGTTATAAAATTATACCTTTTAAAGATTTAGAAGAATATTTAAACAATAATTTTACCGCATTACAAATTAAAATTATTTCAAAATACTTATTAGAAAAATTTAAAGGTAAATATTAATTTTTAGCTAAACGAGAAACAATTTCTCTAGCAACATAGACTCCATTAGCACCTGATTGAGAAAGGCCGCGTGTAATTCCTGCTCCATCTCCACCAACAAAAAGATGCTTTATTTTTGTTTCAAAATGTTTATCAACCTCTACACGGTCAGAATAGAATTTAGCTTCAACACCATAAAATAAAGTATGATCATTAGCAATACCAGGAGTAACATAATCTAAAGCTTTCATCATTTCTATTAATGATTGTAAAGTTTTATAAGGTAGAATTAATGATAAATCACCTGGAACAGCTTCTTTTAAGGTAGGATGTACAAAACCTTCCGCAATTCTTTTTTCAGTAGAACGTCTTCCTCTAACTAAATCACCAAATTTTTGTACAATAACTGAGCCATCAGAAAGCTTATTAGCTAATTGTGAAATTACTTTTGCGTATTCATTAGCATCTTTAAATGGTTCAGAAAAATGATGAGAAACTAATAAAGCAAAATTAGTATTGTCTGAACCAAGCTTAGGATCAGTAAAAGAATGTCCATTACAAACAATGACACCATTATTATTTTCAACAACTACATGTCCAGAAGGATTGGAGCAAAAAGTTCTAACTTCTGTTCCTTCATTTGTTTCATAAATAAATTTTCCTTCATATAAATATTTATTAATATCATCCATAACAATATTGTTAGTTTCAACTCTTACACCAACATCTACTCTATTATTAGATAATTTAATTTTATACTTTCTTAAAGTAGAAGATAGCCAGTCTGACCCAGGTCTACCAACACCTAAAACAACATATTTACCATAAATTGATTCTAAATTATTTCCACCAATAACGCCTTTTACTTCGTCATTCTCAACAATAAGATCTTTAACATCAAAGCCAAAACGCATCTCAATTTTATCAGATAAAAAATCAAAAATTCTTTTTAAAATAGATAAATTAACTTCAGTACCAAGATGTCTTACTTCACTTCTTAGCAATTTTAAACCAACAGCAATAGCTTTCTTTTCAATATTTTTTACTTCAGTAGTATAAGGATCAGTAATAGCAGTAGGAGCACCAAATTTCAAATTAATCGAATCAACATATTTAATTAATTCTAAAACCTCATTAGAAGGTAAATATTCAGTCATCCATCCACCAAATTCAGTAGTAATATTAAATTTACCATCAGAATAAGCACCACATCCACCAAAACCAGAAGTCATGGAACAAGCTGGTAAACAACCAGAGTTTCCATAAATATCTTTAGGACACATCTTAAGCTTCTTTTCTAAAATTGGACATGTACGATGATAAATATCACGTCCTCTTTCTAAAAGTAAAACCTTGAGCTTAGGGTTCTTAACAATTGCTTCATAAGCAGTAAAATAACCCATTGGCCCCGCACCAACAATAATAATGTCGTAAATTTCTTGTTTTTCCATATGTATCCTTCTTACTAATGGTGGTATCCTTAATTAACTATAACATATAAAATATATTAATAAAACAGAAACTAAATTAAATCTTTCTAAATTGAGAATTGTAAAGTTCAGCATAATAGCCATTCAACTTTAATAGTTCTTCATGAGTTCCTTTTTCAAGAATTTTTCCATCTCCTAAATATATAATCATATCGGCATTTTTAATAGTAGATAGACGATGAGCAATAACTATAGAAGTTTTACCTTTCATTATTTGGTCAAAATCTTTTGAAACAATTTGCTCATTTAAAGTATCAATGTTACTAGTCGCTTCATCTAAAATTAAAATCTCAGGTGTTTGTAAAAATAAACGAGTAATACATAACAACTGTTTTTGTCCAGCAGACAAGCCAGAATTATTAGAGACAAAAGTATCATATCCATTTTCCATTTGTTTAATAAAGAAATCGGCATTAGATTTTTTACTTGCTCTAATAATTTCATCATAACTAGCATCAATTTTAGAATAAGAAATATTTTCTTTAATAGTTCCGTTAAAAATCCAAGTATCCTGTAATACCATTCCAATATGTTTTCTTAATTGATCTCTTTTAATAGATTTAATATCGACATTATTAATTTTTATTTGACCACTACTAACATCATAAAAACGCATAATTAAGTTAATTAATGTTGTTTTTCCACATCCAGTTTTACCGACAATAGCTACATGGCTTCCTTTTTTTATTGTTAATGAAATATCATCTAAAATTTTCTTTTTATTGTCGTAAGAAAAACTAACATGATCTAAAACTATGTCGCCATCACCAGCAAAATCTTGAACTTCACTAGAATCATCTATTTGCTCTAATTTTAATAACTTTTCAAGTCTAGCTGAAGAAGCAAAAGCTGTTTGTAACTGAGAAATAACTTCGCTAATTTCATTAAAAGGATTAGTATAGTTATTTGTAAACATTAAAAATGTCATTAAATTCCCTGTTGATAAAAAAATCACTTTATTAATTATAAGAATTGCTCCAATTACTGCAACAAAACCATAAATAATAGAATTAATAAGTCTCGTAGTTGGATTAATTAAAGAAGAAAAGAACATTGACCACTTATCATACTTTTTTAAATCTTTAGCTACCTCTTCATATTTCTTTATTGCCTCTTCCTGATAATTACTGCTAATTATAGTTTTTTGATTTTGTAAATTCTCATTAACAATCGCTGATAATTTTCCTCTATAATCAGATTGATTCCTAAATGTTTTAGCAGTTCCTTTTGCAATTAAAGATGAGGCTAATACCGAAAGAGGAGTTAAAACAAAAACAATCAATGCTAATTGATAAGAAAAAATAAACATCATAATTAAAATAGTAATAATAGAAAAAAGCCCTGTAAATAATTGAATAAATGTTTGAATAATTCCATCAGAAATTAAGCTAATATCATTAATAATAGTTGATATTAAATCACCATAAGAAGAATTATCTAAAGCAGAAATTTTAGCATTAATAATAGTCTTAAAAGAGAGATTTCGCATATCTTGTGCAACACAATAACTAACATAATTAGCTAAGAAAGCTAATATCCAATAGAACAATGAACTAATTAATAAAAAAGCTAAAATTATATATAAATAATAACTAAGTAAAGAAAAATCGACCCCATTTTCCATACTATCTAATGCCTTACCAGCTAAAATAGGAATAAAGACATTACAAAAAACGTAAATTAAAGAACAAACAAAAGCAATTAAAAGTTTAAACTTATAAGGTTTGATAAAAGTTAAAATAAACTTAAACTTCTTCATTTAGTTTGCTCCTGAGATAAATAAAAATCTTTATAAACTTTAGAACTTTCTAATAATTCATTATGTTTACCACTAGCAATTAACTTTCCCTTTTCCAAAACAAGAATTTCATCAGCATCTTTAATTGAATTTACTCTTTGAGAGACAAAAATAACTAGTTGCTTTTTAAAATTATCCTTAATTGCTTTTCTTAAATTAAAATCAGTTTTAAAATCTAGAGCAGAAGAAGAATCATCCAAAATTAATATTTTAGGATTTTTAACAAAAGCTCTTGCTATTGCTAAACGTTGTCTTTGGCCACCAGATAAATTTTTACCACCTTGGTTAATTAAAGCATCTAAACTGCCCTTTGATTCTAAAATATTTTCACCTTGAGCTAAAGAGATTGCTTTTTCCATTTCTTCTTTTGTCGCATCTTTTTTTCCAAATTTTAAGTTAGATTCAATACTACCTGAAAATAAAACAGGATTTTGCTGTACTAAACCGATATTTTCTAGAATTGATGATTCTTTATATTCTTCTATTCTTTTATTGTTTAGTAAAATTTGACCAACACTTGGATCATAAAAATGACAAATTAAATTAATTAAAGTGGTTTTCCCTGAACCTGTTCCACCAATTATTCCATAAGTTTTTCCTTCTTCAAAATGATATGAAAAGTTTTCTAAAGAATAAGAAGAATCCTTATTATATTTAAAAGATACATTATCAAATTCTATTTTGACTCTATCGTCTTTATTAAAATTTAAATTTCCTACTATTAATGAGGATTTTGCATCAATTACTTGCCATAATCTTTTAGCTGATGAAGAACCTTTAGAAAAAATAACAATTAAATTTGCAACCACAACTATAGCTGCAGCAATTTGGTTCATATAGTTTACCAAGGAAACAATAGCACCTTGAGTTAAAGTGTCAGTTGAAATATTAATGGCACCCAAGTACAAAATAGCCATCAAAGCAAAGTTAACAACAATAGTATTAAGTGGATTAGATAAAGAAGAAATCTTAGCTAACCGAGTCGAAATTTGTTGAATATTTCCGGTAATTTTAAAAAAGCGATTAGTTTCATATTTTTCCTTATTAAAAGCTCTAACTATTCTCGCCCCAGTAAGATTATCATCAACAATATTAGTTTCTAAATCTAAATTTTTTTGAATTTTTGTATTATAAGGAATAGCAATAAATCCAATAATAAAAATTATCAAACCTAACAACACACCACTAACTAAAAAAATCCATGATAATGAAGGGGAAATAATAATAGACATAATAACAGAACCCACAACAATAAAAGGAGCACGAATAGCTAATCTCAACATCATTGCAAAAGCATTTTGAGTTTGTATAATATCCGAAGAAAGTCTCGTTTGTAAACTAGAAGCGGTAAATTCATCTAATTCTTTATAAGAAAAAGTATTAATTTTTTTATATAAATCATTTCTAATAGCATAAGCATATTCAGCAGCTACCTTAACAGATAAAATTTGACAAACCATTGTCATCAAAAAACCTACAATAGCTAAAGCTAATAAAATTAATCCTTCATTTATAATATAATTAACGCCCAAGTCACCATCGATACCTTTATCAATAATATCTTTAATAACCAAGGGAACAATTAAGCCAAAAACAGCCTCAAAAATTTTAAAAATCGGTGCCAAGATAATATAAAGAGTATAACTTTTAGAATATCGTGCAAAAATTTTAATCATATTTACTATATAAGTATATCTATTTTTAAAACATTTTAAAACATTAAAAATATCATTAAGTTAGTCAGTTATGTTAAAATAAAAAGTATGGAAAATATAAGATTAGTTTACCTAAAAAGAACAAATACCATCTATCAAGGTTATGTCTATGACAAAGATAAAAAACAAGTTTTTCAAGTATCATTAGATTTTTCTCAAGGTAAATTAAAAAATTATAAATGCAATTGTAGTAGTAAATCTGGAAATATTTGTAATCATGTTAAAAGGGTCTTAGAAATTATTCAATTTAATAGACAATATTCTAATGCAAAAGACTTTAAAATAGAAAAATTTAATGAATTAGAACTTAACCAGCCAATTTTAAATAATGAAATAAGTTTAGAAAATTTTTTAAATAAAAACATAAAAGAATTATATCAAGATGGCGTTTTTTCACTCCAATTAAGGGCATACACTATTTTTTACACACTAAAAGATTTACAAGACATTACTAATTCTTTAGAATTTACTCAAAAAATATTTTTTAGTTTCTTCATTCCGGAATTTTTAGATAAAAGTGAGTTATATTTCAATCAAGATTTAAATGAATTTTTTAATATTTTATCAATACCTTATGAAACAATTGATAAATATTTTTATATTTACCTAAAGTCAAAAAATTTTAATTCAAAAAATTCATTTGTTTATTTACAAAAAATTTTATCTAAATCGAAGCAAAATGTATTAATAAATAATTTTTTAAAAACAATCTATGACTTAGGAACTAAGAAATTTTTAGAATTTATTTATTATTATGATTTAAAGCAAATTGATATTAACTTTGATCTACAAACAATGGATTTAGAAGTTTATAAAACTTTTATCAGTAATAGTATATTTTTTTCAGCATCAAAAATAAATTATGTTTTAAGTAAAACGAAAGATAATGATTTCAATCTTTTATATTTTATTCTTAATAATTTAAAAACATTAGAATATCTTCCACTAGCGCAAATCTTCGATTTTCTTTTAAAAAACGATGAAAACTTTAACCAAAATAAAATGGTTGAAATAATTATAAACACTGTGAATAAAAAAACAAAATATGTACCAAATAACTTATACAAATTTGATCTATTATCATTATTAGATGAAGAAACGATTGATAATAATTTAGAAAAGCTACAAAAAGCTTTTTTAGGTGACATAACATCATTAAAAATTTCTTCAACATTAGATGAACTAATTCTTGGAATATATTATTATTTAATACCAGGTAATAAGGAAAAAATTGAGGATCTTTTAATAAAAAAATCATTTAAATGTTTAAAAAATTTGAAATGGTTATCTCATGAAACTAGTTTGATGAATTGTTTTAAAATATTAGTTTCTATTAATTCATCAAGACTATTAGAAATTATAAATTCAAGAGATTTTTATACTTGCAATTTATTACCTGAACATATTAAATATTTAATTCCAATTTTGAAAAAAAATAATCTCCTAGGGAAATTAAACATATACGAGGCTAAATAAATGTTTCTAAATAAATTATTATTAAACAATTACAAAAAATCACTTTCTGAAGTTAATCTATATAATGAGTTTACTTTTACAAAAGATTTTTTTACACTTTATGATTTTTCCTATACATATACTAATGATTTTAATAATTTAATTTTTTTCGCGAATTTAAAAATAAATAACAAGCTTTTACCTAATAGTTTATTTTTTTATTTATCTTCTTCAGGAACTATTAAAATAGAAGATAACAAATATAAAAACTATCATAATTTTTTTGCTTATTCACTAAT
>DKCH01000054.1:52380-78863 GCA_002449135.1 Caryophanales bacterium UBA6879
CTGATGAAGAACTTAGTAAAATAATAAAAGAAAGAACTGAACTTTTGAATATTTTAAAAAATAATTTTTCTACTAATATTATTAATATTTCTAATACATTAGAACCAGTAATTTCAATTGAATATTTAGTGGAAAATAATGATTTTAACTTACAAGCTGCGTTTAAGATAGCTTTTAATAAAAATGATGATTTGATTTTAAATACTGAACAATTGATAAAGTACCTTAATAGTGAAAACATTTACCATAACAAGAAATATTATTCACTTAATTCAAATAATATAAAACAAAATATTAAAAACTTAATTGAATTTTTAACTTTTAACATAAATAAAAATATTAAAAATGACAGTCTTAATAATTTAAAAATTAATGATTTTTTTAATCTTCTAGTTTTATTAGAAGGATTAAGTTTTAAGTTTAATAACAATTATTACATTTTAAATAAAAATGAAGAAGCTAATATTATTTATAACAAAGATGAAACATTTTCTTTTAACCCATCATTAAAGGAAATTAAAGATAAGAATTATCAAATAATATTTGGAGTAAAAAATTTTATTCTCTATAACCAAACTGAAATGAGATTATTCCATGCCAAAAACAACATTATTAATTTGTTTAATTTCTTTTACAAATATGGCTTTATTAACTTTTCTTATGTTAAAGATATTTTTGAAAATAAAATCGTACCTTATTTTTCAAAAGATTTAATTATTAAGCCTGATGAAAATGTTGAAGCTAACAATTTAAAATTATCTTTATATATTGATTATGAAGCTGCTGAACTGATTATTAAAACTAAATATTTTTATTTTAATAAAGAAGTTAAAAGAGAAGATATTACAGATTCTTATAATCTAATATATTTAAATTCTTACGATGATTGTTTACGTAGCTATAATTTAGTAGCTGAAGGTATAATCGATAATCAAGACTCAATTTCTTATTTTTTAAATGCTAATTTAACAGAATTAAAAAAATATGCAGATATATATTTATCTGATAATTTGAAACATTTAACAGTTAAAAATAAATTTAATTTAAAAATTAACTTTTCTACCTCTTCAGGCCTTATTTCAATGAATATGAATTTAGATACTTTTTCTAATGACGAAATAAAACAAATATTATCAGCTTATTCTAAAAAGAAAAAATTTACTATTCTTAATAATCAAGTTATCATGCTTAATTCATCAGAAATCAAAGAAGCTTATGAAATAAGCAAAGAATTTAATTTAAATAATAATTATTCTAAAACCGGATTAGAATTCTTCCAAGCTATAAAAATTAATCAATTAAAAAGTAATAATCTTCAAGTTAATTTAGACACATATTTACAAAATGTTATAAACGATATTTTAAACTATAAAAATATTAAAATTGACTTAAATAAATCTTTATTAAATGTTTTAAGACCTTATCAAATAGATGCAATAAAATGGTTAACTACTTTAAATAAGTATAACTTAAATGGAATTTTAGCTGATGATATGGGTCTTGGGAAAACTCTAGAAACTATAAGTTATATTTCAACTATTAATAAAAAAGAACCTATTTTAATTATTTGCCCTAAATCATTAATTTATAACTGGCAAGCAGAAATAGAAAAGTGGACTCCAGATCAACAAATAATAGTAATTGATAGTAATAAAGAAGGAAGAATAAATATAATTAAAAACATAAAACAAAATGATAAAATTATTTACATTTCATCTTATGATTCACTAAAAGCTGATTTAGATCTTTATAAAGATTATCATTTTTCCTTTTTAGTTATTGATGAAGCACAATTTATTAAAAATCATTTTACTTTAAAAACAAAAGCTGTAAAAGAAATACATACTTCTAGTCGCTTAGCTTTAACTGGTACACCAATTGAAAACAATTTACTAGATCTATGGTCTATATTTGATTTTTTAATGCCTAATTATCTTTATGATATATCTACTTTTACTAATAAATATATTTTAAATAAAACTAATGATGATGAGTTAATAAAAAAAGTTTCATTATTTATTTTAAGAAGGACAAAAAATGAAGTTTTAAATTCGCTACCTCCAAAAACAACAAATATTATAAAAGTTAATATGTCAGATAAACAAAAGGATCTCTATAAGGCATATTATTCACTAGCACAACAATCAATTTCTAATCCAAATAAATTAACTGTTTTAGAATTACTTTTAAGACTTAGACAAATTTGTGTTGACCCTTCATCATTTTTAAATAATTATTCAGAAATTTCTCCTAAATTAAATTTGGTCTTAAATTATACTAAACAATTAATTGAAACAGGACATAAAATCTTAATTTTTTCTTCTTTTACTTCAGTTTTAAATCATTTGCAATTATTACTAAATGACGAAAAAATTGATAATTATTATTTAAATGGCCAAACTACAAGTAAAGATAGACAATATTATATGGAAAATTTTAACAATACAAATGATGTAAAAGTTATGTTGATCTCTTTAAAAGCTGGTGGCACAGGTCTAAATCTTCAAGGTGCTGATACAGTTTTCCATATTGATTTATGGTGGAATTCTGCAGCAGAAGAACAAGCTACTGATAGAGCTTATCGTATTGGGCAAACTAAACCAGTTAATGTTTACAAATTTATTTGCTATAACTCTATAGAAGAAAGAATATTAACTTTACAGGATAAGAAAAAAGAACTCTTCGACACATTTATTAAATCTAATGAAGATGGTGAATTAAAATTAACAAATGATGATATTAAATACCTTCTTTCTTAAAACAATTAATGTAGTAAAATATTAATGTATGAATTTAAAATTTCCTAGTGATTACACACCATTAAATATTAAAAGTTCTAGAGAAGATAATTGGAACTTTTATTTTAAAACAGCTCTAATCTTGAAATCTAATCCAATAAATAAAAATGATTTAGCGGAAGAATTAAAAAAAGAATTTAATTTTGAAAAAAGTAATTTCAATGATTTTATAAATACTTTTTTTGCAAACGATAATTTAGTACATTTATATTTAGATCAAGATGAAGCATTTAATAAGATTAATAAAATTTTAAATCTAAAAAAAGAAAAAAACGATGATGAAATTTTAAATTCTATTAATCTGTTAGATTCAACCGAATTTTTTAATAATATTGTTAAAATTTATTTTCTTCAAAATAAAGATAATATTGATAACTTCTTAGGTAAACTACTATATCTTTTTTCATCTTTAGAAAATATAGCTAATGAAGTTAGCGGAATTTTAACTAAAATTCCATACTATGTCTACCAAATAAAACTAAATGAAATTATTAAAGATCCATTAAGTTTAAAAATTTTAAATAACAATAATTTTATATATTTAAGTGATTTTTTAAATTTACCTATTTTTAACATTCTATGTTTATTTTTAAATAAAATAGAATTAAATCTTTTGAGTTTTTCTAATCTTTCTATTGAAAATAAAGCTTTTGAAAAAATTTTAATTGATTGTTTTAAATCACTACCTGAAAAATCTTCTTTATTTTTATATAGTTTAAAGAATTTATCAATTAAAGAAATTTCTAACAAGTTTCAAGTCTCTGAATCTAATGTTTCTTATTATATAAATAAAGCTGAAAATTTAATTTCATATAAATTATTTCCTTTTTTTACTAATCTTAATTTATATATAAAATTACATATGGGTAAAAATAATTATTTATCCATAGACAATATATATTTTTCTAATTCTTTGTTAAATGATTTAATACCTATTTATATTGAAATTATAAACAAAAATTTTTCATTAAATTATATTTTTAATAATAAATATCATGTTATTTATAATAGAAAATTTAGTTTAGAAAGTATAATCAAACAAGCATTAAATAAAATGAAATCTAGTTATCTCTTTTATGAAATTGATCACTTATCTAAATTTTATGAAGAAATTATTAAGCAAAGGTATTTAATATCAAATAATGGTATCTATAACAAGCGCAAGAGTGATATTGATTTTAATAATATTATAATCAGTATTTTATCTAATTTTTTCCAAAATGGCTTTTATTCACCTTATAGTAATAAAATTAAAAATAAAGACTTTGAAAAATTCTGCTTAATTTTAAAAGAAAAATATAATATTAACACTGAGAAATTAACTCAATTAAATTTAACCAAAAGAATTAATGAAATAAAGGAAATAATCCCAATAGATACATCTATCTATGTAGTTAAATCTCAAATTAAAAACATTTCTCTGGATTTAGCAAACACTATTATTTCTTTTATTTATAAAGAAAACAAAACCATTTTATTAAACACAATATTACAAGTATTCAAAGATGATCTTTCTAAATATAACATTCGTAATATTTCTTTTTTGAAGGCTCAATTAATTCCTTATTTACCAAAAGATTTTAAAATAATTGGTAATCAAATTGTCTATAAAGAAAGCTTATCCAAACAAATTCTTGATTATAGTAAAAATTCAGCAAAACCATTTACAAATCTTACATTATCTAAATATTTTAATATCAAAAATCCTAATTATTTTAATACCTATTTAAATAATTTATTTAATGAAGGATTAATAAAAATAGATAGAAATTCTTATTTATACTATAAAAATTTTAATTTGAGTAGTGAAGAACTTTCATATATAAAAGAAAATGCAATAAATCTTTTGAAAAAAAATAAAAATGAATTTGTATCTAGAAACAATCTATTTAATTCTCTAAAAAACACTATTTACCTAAAAAAAGAGCCACTTTTAACTATTGATGTTTTATTTAATCTTGTTCATTATTTATTAAAAGATGACTATTATTTTTCTCTTTCAAATTATTCTAAGAATATTAGTGATTTAACAAATGAAAAACTATTATTCGATTTTATATATTCAAAAAATAAAATAACTATAAGTGAAATCAGCGATTTTATTAATACAAACAAGCTTAGAATTCAACTTAGCTATTTAGATATAATTTCTTCTATAAGTTCTGACTATGTCTATATAGATCTAAATACTTTATTAAAGAAAACTAAATTTAAAATAAGTGGAGAAGAATTAGAAAAATTCGATTACGAAATAGATTTAAGTTTAAATTTTATGGGCTCAATTGATACCAAAACTTTTAATAATTATGATGTTTTACCTAAATTAATTTATCCATTAAATAAATATCTTTTAGTTGGTATAATTCAGACATTTTTTAAAAACAAATATGAAATAATACATACTGATAACAATTATTTAAAAACTGAATATGTTATTAAAAAGAATTAAAAAAGGGACCAATGGTCCCTTTTAATTTCAATTAATAAAGTTTAATTAGAACTTAGCTAATTCAGCTTTAATAGCTTCTAAATCTTCTGGAGTACCAGCATTTTCAACTTTGTATAAAACTGGAACATTATATTGTTCAGCAATTTTATCACCAGCGCCACAGAAAGCTGGATCATAACCATGATCACCAGAGACAACGACGCCCTTTAAATTATCATGATTTAATTGTAAGAAAGCATCGACTTCAGCAGGGATATCACCAAATCCATCAGTATAAGTGAATAAAATGAATGGTCCATCCATTTTTTCATCACCACTTTGGACAAAAGTAGCATCAAGTCCTAAAGAATCAATAATTGATTGTACATTTCCAGTACGGGAAGCATAAGCGTATAACATATTTTTATTTTCCTCCTAGGTTAGAATTTTCTAACCTATATAACTATACAATTTTAAAGGGAATTTTACAACTAATATACACATTATACTAGTTTAATAACTTATTTATTTTTAATTAGTTATTAGAATCTGCTCTCAAACTATTTTAAACAAGTATGTTATAATCAAAAAGGAGGAATAAATATGGATTTGAATGGTTTTAAAAGGGTTTCTTTTGAAGATTTTAATTTTAATTCCTTTACTTTAATAGGCGAAACCTGGGCTTTATTAACTGCAGGAAACAAAAAAGATGGCTTGAATACTATGACTATTAGTTGGGGTCAAATGGGTGTATTATGGCAAGATGCTTCTTCTGAAAAAAATAAAATTTTAGGAACACCTGTTGTAACTGTTTATGTAAGGCCTCAACGTTATACTAAAGTATTTATTGATAAAGAAGAAAAATTAACACTTTCATTTTTCTTTAATAGCCACAAGAAAGATTTAACATATTTAGGTAGTGTTTCAGGAAAAGATGTTAATAAACTTGCTAATACTAATTTAACAACATTAGAATTTGATGGTACTACTGCTTTTAAGGAAGCTGATCTTATTATTGAATGTGAAAAAATTTATACTGATCAAATTAAAGAGAGCAATTTTATTAACAAAAATATTTTAAATACTTCTTATCCATTAAAAGATTTCCATACTTTTTATACTTGTAAAATTTTAAATATCTACCAAAAACTTTAATATGCCTATTTATTTATTAATTATCATTATTTTTCTAACTACTTTAGCAGCTATTATATTTTTATATTTAATTGCCACATATAAAATTTATAAAAAAATTTTTAAAACTAAAAACAAAAACGAATTAATATTAAAAAATAAAAATCAATTATCTAAATATAACATAAAATGGTTAAATAACAAATTTGAGGATTTAAAAATTAAAAGTTTTGATAAGATTTACCTTTATGGACACTTTTTAAGAGAAAATTCCAATAATTATTTAATTTCAGTTCATGATTATAAAGGAAACTATAAAGATCTCTCAAATATTTGTTCTTACTTTAATGAGCAATTAAAATACAATGTTTTAATGATTGAAAATAGAGGGACAGGTAAATCAAATTATCCAATTACAACTTTAGGCTCTAAAGAATCTAAAGATATAATATCATGGATAAAATTTATAATTAGTAAAAATCCAAACGCAAATATCGTTCTTTATGGCTTTTCGATGGGTGGAGTAGCTTGTTTAAATTCTGCAAAATTCAATTTACCAAATAATGTAAAAGCAATAATAAGTGATTCAGCATTTTCATCTATTAGAAAAGAACTTAATTTTTTATTAAATCAAAATTTTAAAAATGAATTTTTAAGAAAATTATTTATTCAAACTTTAAATATTTTTACCAAAATCTTTCATAATTTTTCTTTTGATGATAATTATCCTTTAAAAAATCTAAAAAACAATAAAATACCAACCTTGCTAATACATGGTCAAAATGATTCTTTAGTCCCTTTCTTTATGTTAAATGAAATTTATAATGTTATTCCATCAACCACATATAAATTAAAAATTTCATTACAAAATACTAAACACGGAATGACATATTTTAATAACCCAAAATTTTATACAAATACAATTTCTAACTTTTTAAACTTTATAATAAAATAATTTTAATTTATGATAAAATATGTAAGAATTAAGAAAGGAAACTAATATTTATGAGTAAAATAAAATCATTTTTCCAAGATTTTAAGAAATTTATATCAAGAGGAAATATTCTTGATATGGCCGTTGGTGTTGTAATTGGTGGAGCATTTTCAAAAATTGTAACTGCTTTAGTTAATAATATAATAATGCCATTAGTAACTAGCGCAATACCAGGTGGTTTAGAAGGCTTTGTTACTGTTTTAAACCCAAAGCAAGCTGAGGTAACAGAAAAAACTATTAACACAATTTCTTATTGGGGTCATACCTATGACGCTGATATAGTAAATGTCATGAATTGGGGTGTCGTTATTAATTCAATTATTGAGTTTTTAATTATCGCTTTCATCCTCTTCTGTATCTTAAGAGCAGCAATGAAATTTTCACAATTATCTTCTGAAGAAAAAGTAGCAAAAACCGCATTAACAAAAGAAGAAATCAAAGAATTAAAAAGTCAAGGAAAATCTAGAAGCGAAATTAAACAAATTGCTTTAAAAAAAGTTGCTGATCAAAAAGCTAAAGATGAAGAAGCTAAAAAATTAGCAGAAGAAAATAAAGAAACTGAGCTTAAAGTTTTAAAAGAAATTAAAGAACTTCTAGAAAAAAGATAAAAATAAACCAGGCTCATAAGCTTGGTTTTTATTTATATATGCCACTTTAGTTTAATGGTAAAACGAAGGTATCGTAAACCTTAATTGGCCGTTCGATTCGACCAAGTGGCACCATTTTAAAGAGGCTAGCCTCTTTTTTTATATTAAAAAAACTAGCTTAGATATCTAAGCTAGTTAATACATCAAATAATTAATTAAGCAACAAATCTAACTAAGCAAATAGGAGCGTCATCGCCTTTTCTATTACCAAGTTTTAAAATGGAAGTATAACCACCATTTCTATCCTTGAAACGAGGAGCGATATCACTGAATAATTTTTGTAAAGCAGTTTGCTTTTCATCCTTATCAGCGTAGACATCTCTAACAAAGCTTGCAGCTAATCTTCTGCTAGCTAAGTCACCTTTCTTAGCATAGGTAACTAATCTATCAGCAATAGCGGAAACTTGTTTAGCAGTAGTCTTAGTAACTTCAACTTTACCAGTGATGATAAGTTGAGTTACGACGTTTCTTAACATTGACTTATTTTTAGAAGTGGTATATGCAGCCTTAAATCTAACGCCACCTTTACCATGTACATTTTTACGACCTTGAGTTTTCATATTTCAATTCTCCTTAGTTTGCATCGCGGAAAGACTTACCAATTTTAGCAAGTTTTTCTTTGACTTCTTTGAGGGATTTTTTACCGAGATTTCTGAATTTGACTAATTCTTCTTCAGTCTTATTGCAAAGTTCATTAACAGTAGAAATGCCAGCTCTCTTTAAGCAGTTATATGATCTAACAGAAAGATCTAATTCTTCAATAGTCATATCATCGTTCTTCTTAGTAGCATCTTCACTAACTTTAGAGAAGATTTCACCTTTAATAGAGTTATCTTCAGAACTAAATTTAGATAAGTGAGCAATTAAAATTTCACTAGCGATAGAAACTGCTTTTTGAGGATCAATAGCACCATTAGTAGTAACTTCTAAGATTAATTGATCATAAGAAGTATCGTGACCTACACGAGTAGGTTCAACAGTGTAATTAACTTTAACAATAGGTGAATATAAAGAGTCAACAGCAATTACCCCATTAGGGCAATTATAGGTGTGTTTATTTTGTTCAAAAGTTTGATAGCCTCTACCTTTATTGGCTTTAACTACCATCTTTAAATGACCACCTTCAGCAACGTGAGCGATAACTAAACCCGGATTAACGATAGTAACATCGTGAGGTAAGACGAAATCAGAAGCCTTAACTTCAATTTCACCATCATGACCTTCGTTTTTAACATCAAGTTCTAAAACTCTAGGTTCATTATCATCCTCGTCAGAATCAATTTTTAAGACTATGTCTTTTAAATTAAGAACAATAGCAGTGCAATCTTCAACAATATTATCTAAAGTTGAAAATTCGTGTCTAGCACCTTCAATTTCAACTGAGAAAATAGAGGCACCAGGAATAGAAGAGAGTAAAACTCTTCTCATTGCGTTACCTATAGTGATTCCAAAACCACCTTCTAATGGTGATAAAATAAACTTTCCGTAAGTATTAGTAACTTCTTCAGTTTTATATTCGATTTGGGCAAATGCTTTCATCTTTTTCTCCTTTTATAAATTATTAACCTCTAGGACGCTTTGGAGGGCGGCAGCCATTATGTGGAACAGGAGTCACATCAGAAATTGATAAGACTTGTAAACCACTAGCTTGTAAAGCTCTTAAAGCGTATTCACGACCATTACCTGGACCCTTGACGTTAACATCAACTTGCTTTAAACCTCTTTCAACACAGGCTTTAGCAACATGTTCAGCAGCTAATTGAGCTGCAAATGGGGTAGACTTCTTAGCACCAGAATAACCAATAGTACCAGCAGAAGCCCAAGCGATAACTTTTCCATTTGGATCAGAAATGGAAATAATAGTATTATTGAAAGAAGCGTGGATGTGAGCGATACCTTTAGCAAAGTTCAATCTTTGAGCTTTTCTAGATAACTTCTTACCAGTAGTCTTCTTTTGTTTAGTAACATTAGCCATTATTACTTGCTCCTTACTACATAGTAGCTACTTTCTTATTAGCTACAGTCTTTCTAGGACCTTTACAAGTTCTAGCATTGGTCTTGGTTCTTTGGCCACGGCATGGAAGATTCTTCTTATGTCTGTTGCCTTTATAACAACCAATTTCCATCATTCTTTTAATATTTAAGTTAACTTCTCTTCTTAAATCACCTTCAACCTTATAACCGCCTTTAACTAAAGCGTTTCTAATAGCAGTGATTTCTTCTTCGGAGAGGTCTTTTACTCTCTTGGTAGGATCAACTTTAGCAGCAGCAACAATTTCCTTAGCAGAAGTTAAGCCGATACCATGGATATACATTAAAGAGTAAACAACAACTTTATCATTTGGGATATCAACCCCAGCAATTCTTGCCATCTTATTTAATTTCCTCCAATATTTTTAGCCCTGTCTTTGTTTATGCTTAGGGTTAGAACAAATGACCATTACACGGCCTTTTCTTCTAATTACTCTGCATTTATCACAGATAGGTTTAACTGACGGTCTGACTTTCATAATTTATTCATTACCTCCTAGATTATCAGTTCTTATGACGATAAGTTATACGGCCCCGTGTTAAATCGTAAGGGGAGAGCTCTACAGTGACATGATCACCCGGTAAGATACGGATCTTGTGCATACGCATTTTACCGGAAACGGTAGCCCTAATCACTGTTCCATTTTCAAGTTGAACTGAATAGCATTGCGGTAAAATTTCTAATACCGTAGCATCAACAACAATAAAATCATCTCTCGACATTACTTAAATATCCTTTCACTATTGAATCGACGGTAGTGATGTGTGGACCATCATCATCAATGTAAATCGTATTTTCAAAATGGCAGGTTAATTTGCCATCTGCACTTTTAATTCCCCAACCATCAGGTAACTGAACGATTTTATCAGAACCTTGATGTATCATTGGTTCAATAGCTAGGCACATTCCTTTACGAAGAATAATGCCATGGCCTTTAGTACCATAATTGAATATAAAGGGATCTTCATGCATATCCCTACCAATACCATGTCCACCAAATTCCTTAGTAGTAGAATAACCATATTCTTTAGCTACGTCAGAAATTTTAGCAGAGATATCAGATAAGTGATTTCCTACTCGTGCTTCTTTATAAGCCTCAAAGAAACATTTTTGGGTACATTCTATAAGCCTACTAGCTTCTTCTGAAACTTGTCCGACTTTATAAGTTCTTGCTGCATCACCATTATAGCCATCAAGGATATTTCCCATATCAATTGAAATAATATCCCCTTCTTTTAACACCACTTTTTTTGAAGGGATACCATGAATTAAGACATCATTAACCGAGGCACAGATCGAACCTGGAAAACCTTCATAGCCCTTAAAAGATGGAATGCAACCATGTTTCCTTAAATACTTTTCCGCCAATTCGTCAAGCTTGTAAGTAGAAACACCTGGCTCAATAAATTGAGATAAATAATCGAAACAATCACCTAAGATTTTTCCGACTTTAATCATTTTTTCAATTTCTTCAGCTGTTTTAATTTCTATCATTTACTTACCTTCTAAAATTTTTGAAATTTCATCAAAGACAACACTAATGTTTTGAAGACCATCAATAGAATGAAGTAAACCTTGCTTTGAATAATATTCAACTAAAGGTTGAGTCATACTATGATAAGCTTCAAGTCTAGTTTTTAAGGATTCTTCAGTATCATCTGCTCTTTGAACAAGCTTAGTATGGCAATTATCACAAATTCCATCAACAAGAGGTTTCTTGCTAATAAGATTGTAACTAGCGCCACAGTGAGGGCAAACTCTACGTGAAACAATTCTTTCCACTAGTTTAGAATCATCAGCTTCAATATTAATAACTGAAGTTATAGGTGATTCCTTAGTAAATTCTGCTAAAGCTTCTGCTTGAATTAATGTACGAGGAAACCCATCAAGAAGGTAACCTTGTTTTCCACATTTGCTAATAGCCTCTTTTACTAGATTTATAGTCACACTGTCAGGAACTAAAAGTCCCTTATCAATATATGACTTTGCTTCAAGCCCTATTGGGGTTTTGTTAGAGATAGCTTCTCTAAACATATCCCCAGAAGATAGGTGCTTAACGCCAAATTTTTTAACGATGAGTTCTGACTGAGTGCCTTTACCAGCTCCCGGAGGACCCATGATGATAATATTTAATTTCTTTTCCATTATCTTAAAGCTCCTTTTTCAAAGTTATTACCAGCAATTAAACCATCAATTTGACGGCTGATTTCTAAGGAAACACCAACAACGATGATTAAACCAGTTCCACCTAAAGCCATCGATTGAGGAACAGCCCCAACTAAAGCTAATACGACAGGTAAAGCGGCAATAAACATCAATGAAAAAGCTCCTAAGAAAGTAATGCGGTTAAGAACTTTAGAAATATATTTTTGTGTCTCTAAGCCAGGACGTAAACCAGTAATGTATGTTCCTGATTCTTGGAAATTTTGTGCCATTTTTTCAGGATTAATCTGTAAATTAGCATAAAAGAATGTAAAGAATAGGATTAACAAGAGATAGATAATTAAACCCCAAGGCATATACCAAGTAGTATTATCAACTCCAGGCATTTCAGTTAAAACCTGGTAATTAAAGACATTTATAAGTTGCTTTGCCCAATTTGGTGGATTACTACCTGCAATAAAAGAAACTAATATTGAAGGAGCCATCATCAAGGATGAAGCAAAGATAACAGGAATAACAGATGCAGAGTTAATCTTTAATGGAAGGAAAGAAGATTGAGCTGTTAAGGAAGTCTTTGCTTGTGAAGAAGCAGAGTGCGAAACAGGCAATTTTCTAATCGAAATTTCAATAAAGATAACAAACATAATAATAGCGATAAAACAAATGATATAAAGAGCTAACTGCATACTGCCTTCTAAGATTAATGAAGCATCATCAGTTAAAATCTTTTGACCGACATATTCTTGGAAAGCTTGAATAATTTGTGTAGGTAATCTAGAAACAATACCTGCAAAGATAATCATTGAGATACCATTACCAATACCTTTTTCAGTTATTTGATCAGCTAGCCACATTAAAAGCATTGTTCCAGCAAGAAGATAGATAATGATTTTTGCATAGCCCCAGACTGAAGTATCGCTAACAGTTAAGCCTTGAGCATTTTGCATAGTAACGATAATACCATAACCTTGGACTGCGCCTAATAGAATAGTTAAATATCTAGTAGTCATTTCAATTTTATGACGCCCAGATTCACCTTCTTTTGAAAGTTCAGTCAAAGTTGGTAATACGTCTGTTTGAAGTAGTTGGACAATAATTTGACTCGTAATATAAGGGGAAACCCCTAATGCGAAGAGTGAGAATTGCTGTAAAGCACCACCACCCATCATATTAAGAAGCGAAAGTATATCACTATTTTCAAACGAGGAGTCAGAAATAGTGACTCCAGGAACAGTAATAGCCGATCCGATTCTAAAGATTAGAAAGATGGCAAAAGTAAACAATATACGATTGAGGACATCTTTATTACGAAAGATCGCGGCTATTTTCTTCATGTTATCTAACCTTACTAGTGGCGCCCACTTTGTTCATCTTCTCAATAGCAGATTTAGAGAAGGCGTCAGCAATAATAGTAACTTTCTTAGTTAAAGTACCATCACCTAAGACTTTAACACCATCTTTAGGGTCTTTAACATATAAAGAAACATCAATTTCGTCACCATCGTTTAAACCAAGGGCTTCGATTTGACTTAAATTAACAACAGCATATTCTTTGCGGTTAACATTCTTAAATCCACGTTTAGGTAATCTTCTATAAATAGGTAATTGACCACCTTCAAAACCAGGATTAATAGCACCGCCAGATCTAGCACCAGCACCTTTTTGACCACGAGTGGAAGTTTTGCCCATACCAGAGCCTAAACCTCTACCGACGATTTTCTTAGCGTGAGTAGATCCTTCAGCTTTCTTTAATTCACTTAACTTCATTTTATTCTCCTTCTTTTAAGGATTCTTTAGCTAAAGACACAGTCTTTAACTGTTGAAGTCCATTAACAGTAGCCTTAATGACATTGATTGAGGACTTAGAACCATATACCTTAGAGTATACGTTCTTTATACCTGCTAATTCAAGTATAGCTCTAACAGGACCACCAGCAACAATACCAGTACCAGCAGGAGCAGGTTTTAAGAAAACCTTACTTGCACCATATTCGCCTTCAACAATGTGAGGAATAGTATCATTCTTAACAATAGGTAAAACGTGAATATCATTTTTAGCATCAGCTAAAGCCTTCTTAATAGCTTCAGGAACTTCAACAGATTTACCTAAGCCATAAGCATATTTACCTTTGCCGTTACCAATAACAACTAAGGCAGAGAATTTCATTCTCTTACCACCTTTAACAACCTTAGTAATTCTAGAGATATGAACAATTCTTTCTTCGTAATCTTTTTGAACAGCAGGTCTTTTAGCTCTAAAAGGTCTTCTTTGATGTTTTTCTTTATCATTAGTTGCTTTTTCAGGTTCAGCTTCATTAGCAACTGGAGCAGCACTAGTTTCAGCAACTTTGGTTTCTTTTTCTTCCATAATTCTTCTCCTTTTAGAACTTTAAGCCACCGTTACGGAGAGCCTCAGCAACGGCTTTAACACGACCATGATAGACATAGCCAGAACGATCAAAGACAACTTCAGTAATCTTTAAATCATTAGCTTTCTTAGCTAAATCAGCACCGACTTTACTAGCGGCTTCAACATTGGAACCATTTTCAAGTTTTAATACTTCAGTAGAAGAAGAAGCTAAGGTCTTATGATTAACATCATCTACTAATTGAGCATAGATGTGTTTATTAGAACGGAAGACGCTAACTCTAGGTTTGGAGCTAGTACCTTCAATTTTGCCCTTTTGACGCATGTGACGATGGAGACGGGCTTCATTTTTATCGATTTGAGTATACATATTCTAGCCTCCTTACTTAGCAGCGGACTCTTTCTTCTTAGCCTTAGAAACACGGAGTTCAACGTGTTCATCAGAGTATCTAATACCTTTCCCGTGATATGGTTCAGGTTTTCTAACGGCTCTAATAACAGCAGCTTGTTGTCCAACTTTTTGAGCATCAATACCTTTTACAACGACGTTATTAGCATCAGTGCAAGAGATTTCAACACCTTCCATAGGAACAACAGTGATAGGATTGGCAAAGCCGATATTCAAGACAAGGTTCTTACCTTGCATAGAAGCAGCATAGCCGATACCTTCAATAATAAGCGCCTTGGTGAAACCTTCGGAAACCCCTTTAACCATATTATGAATGATGGCACGGGTAGTACCATGAATCATTTTGGTTTCCTTTTCATCATCGGGACGCTTGACTATGAATTCATTACCTTTAGTTTCATAGCTCATGTGCGCATTGAAACTCTGAGTTAAGGTTCCCTTAGGACCTTTTACAGTGACTGTAGAACCATCAACTTTGATTTCGACACCACTAGGAATGTCGATTGGTTTTTTACCGATTCTTGACATTTAAATTCTCCTTAATAGACGTAGGCGAGTACTTCACCGCCAACGTTTTGTTTTCTGGCCTCTTCATCAGTTAAAATGCCTTTAGAAGTGGAAACAATAGCCATTCCTAAACCATTTAAAACATGAGGAAGCTTACTGACTTCAGTATAAACTCTTAAACCAGGTTTACTAATTCTAGTGAGCTTGGTTAAGACTCTTTCACCTTTATCAGTGTACTTTAAGGTGATAGTTAAGGTTTTAACTTTATCACCATCAATAATATAAGAACTTACATAACCAGTTCTTACTAAAATTTCAGCAATAGAAGCCTTTTCTTTTGAAGAAGGCATACTGACAGTGCTAGCTTTAACTTTATTAGCATTGGAAATGCGATTGAGCATATCCGCGATTGGATCTGTTAACATTTAATTTACCTCCATTAATTACCAAGAAGATTTCTTCATGCCTGGGATTTCGCCTTTATAAGCTAATTCTCTTAAGCAGATTCTGCAAAGACCAAATTTTCTAATAACACCATGAGGTCTTCCACATCTTTGGCAGCGGTTATATTCTCTAACCTTAAATTTTTGAGGTCTAGCGCATTTAACTTTTAATGATTTCTTAGCCATGTTCTACCCTCCTATTTTCTAAACGGCATCTTTAACTCTTTTAATAGAGCAAAGGCTTCTTTATCAGTCTTCGCAGAAGTGACAATGATAATATCCATACCTCTAATATGAGAAATCTTATCATAATCAATTTCAGGGAAGATTAATTGTTCTTTAACACCTAAAGCGAAGTTACCACGAGAATCAAATGAGTTTTTAGAAACACCACGGAAATCTCTAACACGAGGTAAAACAATGCTAACTAATTTATCATAGAAGTCATACATTCTAATGCCTCTTAAAGTAACTTTACAACCGATAGCTTGATGCTCTCTGATTTTGAAGTTAGCAATAGCTTTCTTTGTGTAAGTAACAAGTGGTTTTTGACCAGCAATGAGAGTTAAATCAGCTACAGCATCTTCAATTTCTTTAGAATTAGAAGCAGCTTCACCAACGCCCATGTTAATAACAATCTTTTCAAGATGAGGAACTTGCATAACAGAAGAGTAATTAAACTCTTTCATTAAAGCAGGTACAACTCTTTCTTTATAATCAGTTTGAACTCTGGAGGTATATTTAGCAACTTTATTGCCATTACCTTTTTTCTTAGTTTCAGCCATAAATTTCCTCCTTAGTCAATTACTGTATTGCTGTCTTTGGTATATCTAACTTTTTTACCATCAACAACTTTGTAGCCAATCTTAGTAGCTTTCTTGGTTTTAGGATCAACTAAAGCAACTTTAGAAGCAAAGATTGGAGCATAAATTTCAACAATAGTTCCATCTGGATTAGCTTGAGTAGGTTTCTTGTGTTTCTTTCTTAAATTAACACCATCAATAACTACTTTATCTAATTTAGGATAGACCTTTTGAATAATTCCAGTCTTATTCTTATCTTTACCGGAGATAACAATAACGGAATCGCCTTTTTTCAATTTCATTTATATACCTCCTATAAAACTTCAACGGCTAAGGAAACAATTTTCATGTAACCTTCACCTTTATCTCTTAACTCTCTAGCGACTGGACCGAAGATACGAGTACCTTTAGGAGTTAAGTCATCATTTAATAAGACGACTGCATTATCATCAAAGCGAATAGTAGAACCATCTTTTCTTTGATAAGCCTTTTTAACTCTAATAATAACGCCTTTAACAACATCGCCTTTTTTAACTTTGGCATTAGGAATAGCTTGTTTAACAGCGCAGATAACAATATCGCCAATGGAAGAACTCTTTCTTTTAGAACCACCTAATAAACGGAAGACTCTAACAGATTGAGCACCAGAGTTATCAGCAACAACAAGGTTAGTTTCATTTTGGACCATGGTTTATTCCCCCTTAGTAACAACCCTTAAAAGCTTGAAATAAACAGTCTTAGCAATATGTCTAGTTTCTTCAATTTCAACAGTATCACCTAACTTAGCCAAGCCTTTTTCATCGTGGGCTTTAAATTTCTTTCTATATTCAACTCTCTTGCCGTAAATAGGGTCGTTCTTATAAGTTTCAACTTCAACAGTAATGGTTTTATCCATTTTGTCGGAAACTACTTGACCGATTAAACGACGTCTAGTTTTTATATTTTCAGCCATTATTTTTCCTCCTATTTACTCACCTTGCTAGCGAGTTCTCTTTCTTTTTTAACAGTAAGGAGCTTAGCGATGGTTTTTCTTACATCGGTAATATCTTTACCATTTTTTAAGGCACCAGCTTTTTGTTGGAAAGCAAGTTCCATTAATTTAGCTTTGCATTCATAAATTTGCTCACTAATTTCTTGATCGGATAGTTTTCTAACTTCATCGATTTTCATAATTATCTATCCTCCTGACCTTTCTTAACAACTCTTGTTCTGCAAGAAAGCTTATAACCAGCTTGATGGAGAGCTTCTTGTGCAGTGGCATCATCTAAACCACCGATTTCGAATAAGATTTTGTTTTTCTTTACTGGGCAAACCCAAGAATCAATTGAACCTTTACCAGAACCCATACGAACTTCTAATGGTTTCTTAGTTTTACCAAGTTGTGGGAAAATTCTAATAAAGACTTGTCCACCTTTTCTAGTATATCTAGCTAAAACAACACGGCAAGCTTCAATTTGACGGTTAGAAACAAAGTTTCCAGTAGTAGCTTGAAGACCATAAGTACCATATACAACGGTATTGCCGCCTTTAGATAAGCCTTCATACTTTAAAGTATGAGGTCTTCTATATTTAACTCTTTTCGGTTGTAACATAGTTACTCTCCTTTCTTATTGGCATCAGTAGGAGTAGGAGCTGGAGCAGGTCTTCTATTTTGATTCTTATTATTAGCTCTTCTTCCATTTTTGCCATTGAAATTTTTATTATCTCTACTAGGACGTTTATCACCTGGAACAACAACATTAGAAGTGAAATTATCAGGTAATGAAATCCAAACTTTAACACCTAATCTACCATAAGTGGTTTTAGCTTCAGCAAAACCATAATCGATATTTTGAGATAAGGTTTGTAAAGATAAAGTTCCTTCTCTATATTGTTCAGTTCTAGCAATTTCAGCGCCACCGACACGGCCTTTAACCATAGTTTTACAGCCTTTAGCACCAGCAGCTAAAACGTTTTTAATAGCTTTCTTTTGAACAATTCTGAATGAGGCTCTTTCTTCAAGTTGCTTAGCAATAGACTTAGCAACTAAAGTAGCATCTAAATCAGCATTTTTAATTTCAACAACGGTGAACTTTAACTTGTCATCTTTTAAGCCAGTAAGTTTAACTAAGTCTTCTTTAATTTTCTTAACATTAGCACCTTCTTGACCAATGACAACACCAGGTCTAGCAACAAAGACAGAGACATTAACTAAGTCTTTAATTCTTTCGATAGTAACATGAGATAACATAGCATCAGCTAACTTATTATCTAAATATTTTCTAATCTTAAGATCTAAACCTAAATATTTTGAAAAGTTCTTTTTATCAGCATACCAACGGGAATTCCATTCCTTATTGATACCGATTCTTAAACCATTTGGATTTACTTTTTGTCCCATTGTTATTTAGCTCCCTTTCCACTAACAACGACAGTTAGTCTACTTAATCTTTTAATAATACCAGAGGCAGAACCTTTAGCTCTAGGAAGGAATCTCTTTAAACGAGCGCCATCACCAGCATAAATTTCAGAGATATAAAGATCAGTAGGAATCATGTGGAAATTGTTAACAGCGTTAGCTTCAGCAGATTTAATTGTCTTTAAGACAACATCACTAGCAGCTTTATTAGTATTAGCTAAGATACCATAAGCTTCAGATAAAGACTTACCTCTTACTAAGTCGATAACTAAACGCATTTTACGTGGAGTAATGCGAATATTAGTTGTAATAGCAATTGCTTTATTTCTAGTAGGAGCAGTAACTTTTACTTCTTTTTCATTCTTTGCCATAATTATCTCCTATTATTTCTTAACGGTGGTATCGACATTAGAACCATGACCTTTAAAGGTTCTAGTAGGAACGAATTCACCTAATTTATGACCAACCATATCTTCTGTAACAAAAACAGGAACATGGGCTCTACCGTTATAAACGGAGATGGTCATTTCGACAAATTCAGGAAGAATAGTGCTTCTTCTAGACCAAGTTTTGATAACGCTCTTTTTGCCAGATTCTCTTTGAGCTTGGACTCTACTAAGTAATCTTTCTTCGCAATAAGGGCCTTTTTTAACAGAACGATGCATTCTTTCTTCCTCCTTTAGTCATTAACACGTCTAACAATTAAACGATTAGAACGTTTATTATGTTTTCTAGTCTTGACACCAAGAGCTCTTTTACCCCAAGGAGTACGAGGAGCATCTCTACCGACAGGACATTTACCTTCACCACCACCATGTGGGTGATCGTTAGGGTTCATAACACTACCTCTAACAGTAGGTCTAATACCTAAATATCTAGATTTACCAGCCTTACCTAAGTGTACTAAGTTGAAGTCTTCATTAGAGACAACACCAATAGTGGCACGGCAAGTAGCTAAGACTTTTCTAACTTCACCAGATTGTAATCTTAAAGTGACATAGCTTCCTTCTTTACCTAAGATTTGGGCAGAAGTACCAGCTGCACGGCAGATTTGTCCACCTTTACCTGGTTCGAATTCAATATTGTGAACCATAATACCTTCAGGTATATCACTTAAAGGCATACAGTTACCAACTTTAATATCTTTATTTCTACCAGAAACAACTTTATCACCAACTTTTAAGCCAGATGGAGCAATGATGTAAGTCTTAACACCATCAACATAAGTTAATAAAGCGATAAAAGCATTTCTGTTTGGATCATATTCAATAGCAGTAACATTGGCGACAACATCGTCTTTAGTTCTCTTGAAATCGATAATACGATACATCTTTTTATTACCACCACCCTTATGACGGCAGGTAATATAGCCCTGATTGTTACGACCGCCATTTTTTGAAAGTGGTAATAACAGTGCTTTTTCAGGAGCTTTTTTAGTGAGTAAGCTATAGTCGGTAGAAGTCTTATGACGAGTACCAGCACTAGTAGGCTTATAAGTTTTAATTGCCATTTTTAATTTCTCCTATAATTTGCTTTCTGTTTAATTTAGGCATTTTCTTCATTAGCTAATTTGTTAATTTCGCCTAAGTTGAAGTCTTTGTTAATCTTGACGATAGCCTTCTTAAAGCCAGAGATTTTACCTTCATATCTAGTAACTCTCTTCTTCTTTGGTAAAACGTTAATAATATTAACTTTATCAACTTTGATAGCAAAGATAGCTTGAACAGCAGATTTAACTTTATTAGCAGTAGCCTTAGAATCAACTTTTAAAACAATAGTGTTATTGTTAACAGATAATTGTTGAGTCTTTTCAGTAACATAAGAACCTTTTAAAAGTTCATAGTCAGCGATAGTAGGCTTTCTAAATTTGAAAGTAGGAACTTTCTTTTCTTCTTTCTTAGCCTTCTTAGCAGGTTTTACAACTTCAGGAGTAACAGCTTCAGTAGCCTTAACTTCCTTAGTTTCTTCAACCTTTGCTTCTACTTTTTCAGCAGCAGCTTTTTTAGTAGTAGTTTTCTTTGTAGTAGCCTTCTTAGTAGTAGTCTTTTTAACCTCGGTTTCACCTTCAGCTTTTTTAGCTACTCTCTTAGCAGGTTTTTTAGTTTCACTATCGACTTTTTTTGCAGTGGTTTTTCTAGTAGTCTTTTTAGCAGGCTTTTCTTCCTTAACTTCTTCGACTACTTCCTTTTTAATTTCTTCAGCCATTGTTATTCAGCCTCCTTAGTTTCAACTTTTTCTTCATCAACATTTAAGCTATCGATGAAGTCCTTAGTGAAGACAACATAATCAGAATTTAAGATGTCATAAACAGATAAAACATCGCTAGAAACTAATTTAAATCCTGGAATATTGCCAGTAGATAAGATTAAATTCTTAGATTTATTGAATAATTCTTCAGTTAAATCACCAACATTGAATAAAACCTTACCATTTAAATTTAATCCTTTTAAGGCTTTAACCATATCTTTAGTCTTAGGAGAACTGAATTCAGTAGATTCTAAGACAACAACTTTGTTATCAGCAACTTTGCTAGATAAGACTGAGCATAAAGCTTTAAAATGTTCTCTCTTATTATTCTTTAATTTGTAATTTTGTTGACCATTAGGACCAAAGATAGTAGCACCACCAACCCAAATAGGTGAACGTCTAGAACCAGCTCTAGCACGACCAGTGCCTTTTTGTCTCCATGGTTTTTTACCACTACCGCTAACTTCAGAAATTCCTTTAGTTTTGCTAGTAGCTTGTCTAGCGTTAGCTAAAGTAACTTTGATAGCTTTTTGAACAACAAATTCATTAGGTGTAACACCGAACAAATCGCTTGGTAAAGTGACCTTTCCAACTTCTTTATTTTCGAAGTTAACAACAGGTAATTGGATATTCTTATTTTCCATAATCATTCTCCTTTATTACTTTGCTTCACTGTTATTAGCTTCAGCCTTAACGTGATTAACTAAAGGCTTAACATCGTGTTTTAAGCTTGGATTCTTAACAGCAGTTCTAATCTTAACAATAGATTTATTAGGACCTGGAACAGAACCTTTAATAAGAATGGCATTCTTTTCAGGATAAACAGCGACAACAGTGAGATTTAAAGTAGTTCTAGTATAGTTACCATGGTGACCAGACATCTTTTTACCTGGATGAACACGGTTGTTACATCTACCGTTAGTAGCTAAAGAACCGATTTGTCTATGATAACCAGAACCATGTCCTTTAGGACCAATTGTTTTGTGATATCTTTTGATAATACCAGAATAACCACGACCTTTTGAAGTACCGGTAACATCAACATTTTCACCAGCCTCGAAGATAGAGACTAAAATGTCTTGACCGACTTCATATTTATAAGTTTCATCACCCTTTAATTCATATAAATTAGCTCTAGGGGTAACTTTAGCTTTTTCAAAAATTCCCTTCATTGCTTTGTTGACGTTTTTATTTTTTTCTTCATAACCGACAACAACAGCTTCATAACCATCTTTTTCATTAGTCTTCTTTTGAACTACTGAATTAGGTAAGACTTCAATGACAGAGACTGGGTATTGAGTTCCGTCTTCAGTAAAGACAGATGTCATACCAATTTTTCTTCCGATAATTGATTTCATTAATCCGTCCTCCTTATAACTTTATTTCGATATCGACACCAGAAGGTAATTCTAATCTAGTTAAAGTATCAATAGTTGCCTTTGTAGGTCTAACGATATCAATTAGACGTTTGTGAGTTCTGATTTCGAATTGTTCTCTTGAATCTTTGTGAACGAATGGAGAACGTAAGATTGTGTAGACTTGCTTCTCAGTTGGAAGTGGGATAGGACCGACGACGGTCGCACCAGTTTTCGTTGCGGCATCAACGATCTTAGCAACAGATAAGTCTAAGACTTTGTGATCGTAAGCCTTCAAACGAACACGGATATTGTTTGTTTGTGCCATGTAATTTCCTCCTTGTCAATTTGGCAGATATTCGCTCGGTGTGATTTTCTTGATACCATGACAACCTTTATAGGCGTATCAACAATTTCACACTTCAATGCGCACTGGAATTAGACCAGCCTATATATCTTAAACTAACAAGTAATCATAGTCAAGAAGAATTTAATTAACTTTTTTAATAATCTTAAATATATAAATTGGAATAGAAAACGATGCACTTTTCAATAAATTTCTATAAAAAATATCTTTAACAAATAAATATTGTAAAAAATTATTGACAACCCTTTTTTAGTTTGGTATCTTAATAAAGCACTAAGTTGCTTGGGTCTTTAGCTCAGTTGGTTAGAGCGTGCGCTTGATAAGCGCAAGGTCGATGGTTCAAGCCCACCAAGACCCACCATTATGAAACTATGGCCCTCTACTTAAAGAGGGTTTTTTCATAAAGTTTGTTGCTTCTTATTATTATATTTGTAATAATTAAAAGCAGCGGACACTTAGCTCAGCTGGGAGAGCGTTTCCTTCACACGGAAGAGGTCGTAGGTTCGACTCCTACAGCGTCCACCATCATGCCACTTTAGTTTATCGGTAAAACGACCGCCTTGTAAGCGGTAAAGGGTGATTCGACTTCGCCAAGTGGCACCATTATTAGGTATATATTTAGGTGTATACCTTTTTTTATTTTTGGCTATCTTTTAAATTCTATTTATTTTAAAATATGAATAGAAAGGGCAAATTATGTCAAAATTAAAAGGAAACTTACTATACGCACAATCAGGTGGGCCAACATCTGTAATAAATTCTTCTTTATATGGAACTATTGTCGAAGCAAAAAAACATGAAGAAATTGAAAAAATCTATTTAGGATTAAACGGATTAGAAGGAATATTAAAAGAAAAACTTGTCACTGATAAAGATATTGATGATATTGAACTACTAAAACAAACACCTGGTGCATTCTTAGGCTCTTGTCGATACAAGATTCCTGATTCAAGTGAAGATTCTTCTATTTATTTTAAATTATTAGAAATCTTTAAAAAATATAACATTAGGTACTTTTTCTATAATGGTGGAAACGATTCTATGGATACCTGCTATAAAATTTCAAAATTCTTTAAACAAAATTCATATGAACTAAGAGTTATGGGTATTCCTAAAACCATAGATAATGATTTGGCTAATACTGATCATTGCCCTGGTTTTGCTTCAGCAAGCTCTTATATTGCTAATACTGTTGCTAATATTGTAGCTGACTCAAAATCATATCCAGAAGGAAAAATAACAGTAATTGAAGTAATGGGAAGAAACGCTGGATGGTTAACTTTATCTAGTTATTTAGCTATTCTTTCTAATTTAGGTCCTGATTTAGTTTACCTACCAGAAGAAGAATTTGATATTGAAAAATTCAAAAAAGACGTAATTGAAATTTATAACAAGAAAAAATACGTAGTCGCAGTAGTAAGTGAAGGTATAAAAGATAAAGAAGGTAATTTAATATTAAAAAATAAGCCTAAGGACTCCTTTGGTCACATGCAAATGGGTGGAGTTTGCTTCTATTTAACTTCGCTTTTTGAAAATTATAAAACTAGACCAATCGAACTTTCTTTAGCTCAACGCGCAGATAGTTTAACAATTACTACTACCGATTCCAAAGAAGCTATAAATTCTGCTAGATATGCTGTTAAGAAAGCAGTTCACGGAATTAGCGATAAAATGGTAATAATTAAAAGAATCTCTTCTAAACCATATAAGATTAAATATGGTTTATGTAACCTAAATGAAGTTGCTGACTTTGAAAAGAAAGTTCCATTAGAACTAATTAAAGAAGCTCATAATGGTAATATAAGTAATATAAAAACTTATATATGTCCATTAATAGAAAAACATATAAAAATTAAAACAAAAAATGGAATTGTTAAATTTACAAAACTTAAATAAAAATGCTGCTAGAACTAACCTTCTAGCAGTTTTTATTTCATAAAAAAAGTCTAAGTGTAACCTTAGACTTAAAAACATATAGATTAACGTTTTGAGAATTGAGGAGCACGACGAGCGCCTTTTAAACCGTACTTCTTTCTTTCCTTGACTCTGGAATCTACTCTTAATAAACCAGCAGTCTTTAATGAAGAACGATATTCCTCAGTAACCTTTAATAAAGCTCTAGCGATACCTAATTTAATAGCATCGGTTTGACCTTTAAAGCCACCACCCTTAACAAAAACTTTAGCATCGAACTTATCTAAGTTATTAGTAACATTAAATGGTTCTTTTAAAATAATAACATCAGTTTCGTAAGGTAAATATTCTTTAGCATCTTTACCATTAATAGAAATCTTACCAGTGCCAGGAGCTAAATAGACTCTAGCGATAGAAGACTTACGTCTACCGGTACCATAATAATAAGTAACAGTAGTTTTCTTAGTTTGCTTAGTTGCCATTTTGTTCCTCCCTATAATTTAATTTCCTTAACTTCAGGTTTTTGAGCTTCATGTTTATGGTTATTATCTGCATAAACAAATAATTTCTTACCAATCTTACGGCCTAAAGAACCTTTAGGAAGCATACCCTTAACAACTTTTTCCATAAGCTCAGTAGGGTATTTAGTAAGCATTTCACCAGCACTTCTCTTCTTAAGACCACCGGTCCATCCAGAGACTCTGTAATAATACTTATCTCTAAGCTTATTGTTTCCTGACATGGTGACTTGGGCAGCATTAATAATAATGACATAATCCCCACAATCAACATTAGGAGTATAATTAGGCTTATCTTTTCCCATTAAGATAACAGCCACCTCAGAGGCTAAACGACCGAGAGGTTTGTTAGCTGCATCAACAATGTACCATTTTCTAGTAACTTCAATAGGTTTAACTAATGTAGTTTGACGTTGCATATTTTTTCATCCTTTCAAATCAAGCAAATTGTCTAACCTTACCGGGGTTAAGTTTTGCAATTTAGCCATGTATTATGATACTAATTAAATTAATTAGTGTCAATCTATTTTTTACTATCTTTAATAATTTGATCAACTTTTTTAACTAACTCATCAATGGTCTTACAAACCATATTAGGATTGTAAGCCTCAAGTTTTTCTAAATTTGCAGTATGATAATAATTAACAGAGATTATTTTAACATCAGCATTTCGACAAGATTCTATATCCCTCAAAGAATCACCAATATAAATAATATCTTCGTTTTTTAAATTATAGTCTTTTAAAACTTGAGCCAAGGAATCGCATTTATTTACACCATATTTTGATCCAGAATAAATTTTTTCAAAAATGCTTGGATCTAACCCCAAAATATTCAATGAAATTTTACATGTGATTAAGGAACGACCAGTAAGCAAAATTAAATGTATACCGCTTTGTTTAATTTTATAAAGTAAATCTATCAAACGTGAATCAATTGGTGGTATACACTGTTTATG
>DKCH01000013.1:0-1815 GCA_002449135.1 Caryophanales bacterium UBA6879
TGGTTTAAACATTTCTGTTAATTCAAAATTTTGTTCATCCCAAATTTTATTTGCTCTTTTCTGCAAATCATTATTGATAAAAACATCAGAAGCAAGTTTTTGACTTATTGGACATGCTTTATAATAAAGTAACTTATTAAGATCTTGAGTAGAAATAGGAGCTAATCTTCTTTTTCTAAACTGAATCTTAAGTAAAAAATTATCAATTTTAAAAGATAAAAACATATGTAAAATAAAACAAAGAACAATAAGCAAATAAAATGATAAATGAAAATAATCTGGCCTTATAAATTCAATAATTTTTAAAAGAACACTTGTAAAAGAATTATCAAAACTTTTGTTAATAATTCTAGCTAATTCAACTAAACCAGGAATAGGTAATAAAAAATAATAAACAAAAACTAAAAACAAACCTAATCCAAACTTTTTAAAAAGCAAGTAAAAAGGCCCAAAGAAAAAATAAAAGTAAGAAAAACCTATTCTTCTTTTAATTTTATTTAAAGCTAAATCCTCTAAATAAACATAATCTCTCATACATGATAATGTTTTTCAAGATATTCAAAAGCCCCTTTAACAGCTTCTCTATCTGATTCATAAGTAAGGATTTTTAAAGCTTCACCTACACTCATAAATTTAGCGGATTCAACTTCAGAAAGTTGACATTTAATTTCTCCAGATTTATATAAACCTAAAAAGAATGAAACTTTTTTATAAACACCTTCTTTTGGACAATATCCAGTTTGATATTCATAATTAGTATCAATATCGGCAACTAAATTTACTTCTTCTTTAATTTCTCTTTTAGCAGTTTGAACTGGAGTCTCTTTTCCCTCTACATGTCCCTTAGGAATAGAAATATGGCCTAATGTCATGTATTCAATTAATACTTCTTTACCTTTAAATAAAACTGCACCATATGACTGCTCTAATTTCATAAGTAACTCCTCCTAGAGCATATTTTAAAACGTTATCTTATTTACTGCAAGTAAGCAACTATTTTTGCAAAAATTCCCAAACAAAAAACCTCTATATTAACTTAACATATAAACTAATTAAACCTATTTTTGTTAAATTAATATAAAGGTTTTTAAAATCCAACATTAATAATTTGGTGGAGCTAACGAGGATCGAACTCGCGACCCCCTGCTTGCAAAGCAGGTGCTCTCCCAGCTGAGCTATAGCCCCAAACCCTTATAAACATTACCACAAGTTAATCTTTTTGACAAGAAGATTTTAACATTTTAAAATATTTAGGATGCGTGGTTTACTTATTTTAAATGCCTATTCTAAACTTCAGGCAAATCTTAACAAGGCAAAAAGATTAAAAGATGAATTTAATTTTCTTGGTGTAAATATAGATATTCTTACTACTTTGGATTTGAAACTTTCTTTTACAAACAATACAATTTCTTCAGATTTGCCATTAAAAAATTATGATTTTGGAATCTATTTAGATAAAGATGAAATAATTGCATCCATGTTAGAGCAATTTTTCCCTTTGTTTAATTCAAGTAAAGCTCTAATTAATTGTAATGATAAAATAAAAACTTACTTAACATTAGTTAACCACGATATCCCTTTAATTAAAACTATTCCTTCTCCTCTTTGTTATTCAAAGGATTATGAGTCTAGTAAAACAGAAGAATTTTTTAATTATTTGGAAAGCGAATTTTCTTATCCTTTTATTGTAAAATGCAACTATGGTTCTTTAGGTTTACAAGTCTATTTAGTAAAGAATCGTGAAGAATTACAAAAAAAATATCATGAACTAATTCATATTCCTCATTTCTTTCAAGAATATATTGAAAGTTCAAA
>DKCH01000013.1:1894-10286 GCA_002449135.1 Caryophanales bacterium UBA6879
ACTAATACTAAAGATTTTCGTTCAAATATTGCTTTAGGCGGTATTGGTTTATACCTTAAACCAAATGATGAGTTTATAAAAGTAGCTGAAAAAGTTTCTTCTTTATTGTCATTAGATTATGCTGGAATTGATTTACTTATTGATAAAAATAATCATCCAATTTTGACAGAAGTTAATTCCAATGCTTTTTTTAATGAATTAGAAAAGATTTCTGGAGAAAATATAGCCCAAATGATCGCTAAATATGTTATAAATAAAGTTAGAAAGTAGGTATGTATTTATGTTAGAAAATTGTAAAATAATCAACTATCAAGGTACAAAAGAAACAAGTATTGAAGATTTAATTCCTGAAAATGAAAAGTTTCAATATGTTAGATGTGAAGTAAATGATCGCCTTCGTGAATTGTCTTATAAAATAAAAGAACCAGCCAAAATTGAACTTTTTAAATTAGCTGGTGATGTTGAAGGCATGTTAATTTATAAAAACACCTTAATGTTTGTCTTGGCAATGGCCTTACATAATCTTTTTCCAAGTACTAAAATGCTTTTTTCTAATGATGTTTCACGCTCTATTTATATTAGGCCTGTTGAAAATGAAGACTTTCCTTTAAAAAATATAAGAGCCTTAGAAACTGAAGTAAATAGATTAATTAAATCAGATATTAAAATTGAGAAGAAATTAATAAGTAAAGAAAAAGCTATTGAAATTTATAAAAAAGAAGGCCTATTAGATAAATTAGGAATCTTATCATATCGAAATGAAGATATGGTTCATCTTTATCAAGCTGATAATTATTATGACTATTTTTATGGCTACATGTTACCATCAACTGGCTATTTAACCTCTTTTAATATCATTCCTCGTATTCCTGGTTTTTTAGTCCAATATCCACGAAGTGAAGAAAATGGAAAAATCCCGCCTTTTGTAGCTGAACCAATTTATGAAAAAACACTTGAAGAAGCTAGGGACTTCTCTACAAAAGTAGGCTTATCAACTATTTTTGCATTAAATAATTTTGCTAAAAAATATTCTGATAATGATTTTATTCAAATGTCAGAATCCAACCATAATAATCAACTTGCCGCTTTAGGTGATTTAATTGCTAATTCAAAAAGTGAAATTAAATTAATTTGTATAGCTGGTCCATCTTCTTCTGGTAAAACAACTTTTGCTAATCGCTTAAGATTAGAATTAATTTCGCGTGGAATATTTCCTATTAGAATTTCATTAGATGATTATTATAAGGACAAAAAAGAAATTAAACCTGATGCAAATGGAAAATATGATTATGAATCCTTAGATTGCTTAAGAGTAGATTATTTTAATAATCAATTATTAGATTTACTTTCTTTACAAGAAGTAGATGTTCCAATATATGACTTTAATGTTGGTAAAGCTACAAAGACTCGCAAATTAAAATTAAGTAAACATCAGCCAATAATTATTGAAGGCATCCATGCCTTAACTGAAGAAATGACTATCTCAATTAGTAAACAAAATAAATTTAAGATTTTTATTGCTCCACAAGCTCAAGTTAATATCGATGATCATTCACCGATTTCATTAACCGATTTAAGATTAATAAGAAGAATAGTAAGAGATGCTCAATTTAGAAATTCCAAAGCCGAAGAAACAATTCAAATGTGGCCTAGTGTAAGACAAGGGGAGTTTACATGGATATACAAAACTCAGCAACAAGCGGATTTTGTTTTCAATTCATTCCTACCTTATGAATTACTTATTCTTAAGAAATACGCTTTACCATTATTATCTGAAATTGATAAAAAATCGCCTTATTATGTTATTGCTAGACGCCTAATTCTCTTTTTAAAATATTTTTCAGATGTAAATGAGGATTTAGTGCCTAATTGTTCACTGCTAAGAGAATTTATTGGAAAATCATGTTTTAAAGATGTCTAAAAAAGAATTTAACTATTCTCCTGAAAAAAAAGAGGATTTTTCATCTATTAAAATTAATCCTAAAAAAATAAGTCCAGATTTTGTTTTTATTCATAAAAATGTTTTTTGGAAATTTTTTAGTTTTATTTTTTATTATACAATCTTAATCCCGATAATATTTATTTTTGACAAGTTAATTCACCATACAAAAGTAATTAACAAGAAGAATATCACTAGTCAATTAAAAAATACTGGATACTTTTTATATTCAAATCATACAATGATATCTGATGGTTATATTCCACAAGTTTTTATTTGTTCCCCTAAAAGAAGCTATATTGTCTCATTAGAAGACACTTTAGCAGGAAATAAATTTACTTCAAATTTTTTAGTTTTTTTAGGAGCTATTCCTGTCCCTTCATCTTTAAAAGCTGGAAGAAATTTTCTAAAATGCTTAAAACAAAGATTAAATGAAAAATCAGCTATTATTATCTACCCTGAAGGAACCATTTGGCCTTATTATACTTCTCAACGTCCTTCTAAACCCGGTGCTTTTAAGTATCCACGTATCTATAATGTTCCAGTGGTTTTTGCCTGTACAACTTTTAGAAAACCTAAAGGATTATTCAAAAAGTTTAAAAAACCTAGAGTTGTTATATATCTTTCTGATGTTATCTATCCTGAAAGAGAAAATGTTGAAAAATTTGATGAGCATCGTCTACAGAAATTATATGAGGAATTTATTGAAAAGAATTCTTCAATCAGTGAAAACTACTCATGTTATAAATATCAATCTAATAAACTAAATAAAGCATATTTAGAAGGAGAAAATAAAAATGACATACAAACTAAATAATGGCAAAGAAATACCAAATATTGGTTTTGGAACTTTTAAAGCCCAAGGTAATGATTGTGAAAAGTCAGTAATAGAGGCTATTAAAGCTGGTTATCGTTTAATTGATACTGCTTTTGCTTATGATAATCACTTAGAAGTTGGTAAAGGTATAAAAGAAGGTTTAAAGGAAACAAACTTAAAAAGAGAAGATTTATTTATTACAACTAAATTGTGGTCTGATCAGAGAAAATATAATGACGTTATAGCTGCTACTAAACAAGCACTATTTGAACTAGGCTTAGATTATTTAGATCTTTTACTAATCCATTGGCCTAATCCATTACCATATCGCAAGACCGAAAATAGTTATATAGAAATAAATAATGAAACTTATAGTGCAATGGAAAAATTATATAAAGAAGGTGTAGTTCGTGCTATAGGTGTTTCTAATTTCATGATTAAGCATTTACAAAATCTCACTTACAATATAAAACCAATGGTAGACCAAGTTTTAAGAACTCCTGGTCAGGCAAAAATGGAACTTTATAACTATTTAAAAAATGAAAATATTATGATGGAAGCTTACACTCCTTTAGGTAAGCCACCATTATTAAATGATATTAGAATTTTAAAATTAGCAAATAAATACAACTGTACTGCAGCACAAGTTTTACTAGCTTACCAAATAAATTGCCAAGTTATCCCACTAGTAAAATCGATACATAAAGATAGGTTAATTTCAAATTTAGAAAGTACTAAAATAGTTTTAACTAAAGAAGACATAGAATATTTAAACAATTTAAAACTTGATACCCCTATACAAACCGAATACGAAATTGACCATCGTGAATTTTAAAGATAATTTAAAATAACTGCGTAAGACTTAATAAGGCTTTCTAAACTAGCTTTAGCATTCGCCGAAGATGTTGATGGTAATTTGATATATTTTACTTTTATTTTATGTGTTACTAAATAATTTAAGAAGAGTTTATAGGCTTTTTCGCCATTCAAAATAATTAAAGAAATTTTACTATTTTTAATAATATTTTCAATATCGTTATATTCAACAGAATTTATGCTATTATCATAACTTTTTATTATTTCACAGCTTTTTACTACATCAAATAATGCAATTTTATGTTCTAGTAAAAATTCTTTTTTAAATTCATTTGATTTTAGATTTAAATCATAATCAAGATTAAACAAAGAATTTAAAATTTTATAAAATCTGTTATTTTTATTGCCATAATAAAAATTATTTTTCCTTGAAACTACTGAAGGAAATGAACCTAAAATTAATACTTTTGAATCTTCATTTACAACTGGTAAAAAAGGGTGTAAAACTTTATTCATATTTAAACTTTACTTAACTAACTATTTTATTTTAAACTATAAAGGATGAAAGTTATAGAATATTTAAAAACTTATAATGAAACTTTAAATAAGGATAATCTTAATGATGCTGATTTAGCTGTTTTTGCCCAAATTAGTTATTTTCGATTAGATAAATTTTTTGAAAATAAAAAGGAATTTACATTTTCTAGTCACGCCACTTTAAATGATTTAAATTATATGACTAGTCCAAACTTAGAAGCTAAAAAAAGTTTAAAACTTGCGACATATTTAGTTATTAATAAGCGTTTTAAAGACGTAGAAATTACTAATTATCATCCTGTTTTTTCTACAAAAAATTCAATTCAATATGCTTCAATGATCTTTAAGATTACAAATGATTTATATGTTATTGCCTTTCGTGGAACCGATATCTCAATTAATGGTTGGTATGAATCATTAATGCTTTCTTATTCTGATTCAATTCCTTCTCATATTGAAGGCCTAAATTACTTAAAAGAGGTTTTAACTTTAATACCTTCCTCAGCAAGAATTTATATTACTGGACATTCAAAGGGTGGTAATATTGCCCAATGGTCATTTTTACATTTAAATGAAAATGAACAAAAAAGAATTTATAAAGTATATAATTTCGAAGGCCCAGGAAATCGTGAAGAATATTCCAAATTTTCAAATTATAAATTAAGTCTAAAAAAGATTAAAAAATTTGTTACCAGCGATTCAATAATAGGTATCTTACTTTTTGATAATCAAAATTTTAAAGTTATTAAGGCAAGTGGTAATAATGGTGTAACTCAGCATTCAATTTTTTCATGGGAAATTAGTAAAACAACACATTCTTTAGTATTAGTTGACTTTTTATCTAAATCTGCAATTGCCCTTTCTCTAGCTATTGATAAATGGTTAAGTGAATATTCTCCTAGTCAAACAAAAGGTCTAATTGATTCTTTATTTACATTCTTAACTTCATGTGGAATTATGACACAAAAAGATTTCACATCAAATTTTTCTAAAAAAGCCAGAAATATGTTTAATAAATATCAAAAAGCTAATTCCAAAGAAAAAAATGAATTTTCCAAATCTATAAACACACTTTTGAAATATTTTTTAGCCTTCCGTTTTACTTCTTACACTAAATTAAAAGAATTATATAAAAAAGAGCCGACTCTCTTTTCTAGAATCAGCTCTAATAAGTAATTATTTAATAGACTTTAACATTAAACTATTAAGGTTTTCAACAAATCCTTTTTTGTCCTTAATATCCATGCCTTGTAAAAGCATAGCTTCATCATAAAGTAAATTACCATATTTCTTTATTTCTTCATCATCTTTTAAGTTAACAATAGCTTTAAATAAGTCGTGGTCAGGATTAATTTCCAAGACTTTATTAGCTTTAATTTGATCAGGGTTAGCACCAGGTTGTTCTTTTAAAACCTTTTCCATATTTAATGATAAACCGTCTTTACTCTCTAAGCAGACAGGAGAATCAACTAACTTAGTGGAGAAGACAACATCATCAACCTTATCTTTTAAAGCTTCTTTTACATCATCTAAAATACGTTTATGTTCAGCATTTAAGGTATCTAATTTGCTCTTTTCTTCCGCAGATAAATCATCTTGACTGCTTGCATCAGTAATAGCTTTAAATTGAATATTTTCATAATTGTTTAAAGCCATTAAAGCAAATTCATCAATAGGTTGAGTTAAATAAAGAACATCAATCTTATCTTTTCTATATTTTTCAAGTTGAGGTAATAAATTAATAGCTTCAACAGAATCACCTGTTGCATAATAAATGAATTTTTGATCTTTACCCATCTTTTCTTTATAGTCTTTAAATGAAATTTCTTTCTCATCATTTAAATGCTTAAAGACTAATAAATCTTGGAGTAAATCTTTCTTTTGACCATAAGAAGAGTAGATTCCAAATTTAAAATACTCGCCATAAACTTTATAAATTTTGAGATATTTTTCAAAATCTTTTTCTTTAATTTCCTTTAATTTATCAACTACCTTTTTTTCAATATTATTTGCAATCTTGGATAAAATAGGAGAAGCCTGTAAAATTTCACGGCTAACATTTAAAGAGAAATCATCAGAATCAACTAATCCCTTAATAAATTTCAAATAATCAGGAACTAATTCTTTAGCATGATCCTTAATAAAGACGCCTTTAACATATAAATCCAACCCTTTTTCATAATTTTCAGAATATAAATTATAAGGAGCATGAGAAGGTACAAATATTAAAGCATTATATTCTAATAATCCTTCTGCCTTAATATATAAAGAGAAGAAAGGGTCTTCATAATCATTAAATTTATTTTTATAAAAATTATTTAAATCCTCATCACTCACTTGACTCTTTGGTTTTTTCCATAAAGGAACCATGCTGTTTAAAGTTTTAGTTTCCTTTTGTTCTTCAAACTCATTAGGTATTTCTTTTCCGTCTTTATCTTTTTTAGCAACTTTATTAGTTACTTCCATTTTAATAGGATATCTAATATAGTCAGAATATTTCTTCACAAGATCTTCAATTTCATATTCTTCTAGATATTTAGAATAATTTTCATCTTCAGTATCATCTTTTAAGAAAATCTTAACTTCAGATCCATGATTAGCTTTATCTATTTCTTCTAATGAATAAGAATCAACACCATCAGAAGTAAATAAATAACCACTAGTATCATCTAGAGATCTAGTTCTAACTTCAACTTTCTTAGCAACCATGAAAGATGAGTAAAAACCGACACCAAATTGACCAATAATTTCCATATCATTTTTATTTTTAGCATCTTTGAGTTTACTTAAAAATTCTTTAGAACCAGATTTAGCAATAGTACCTAGATTAGAAATTACTTCATTCTTAGTCATACCAATACCATTATCAACAATGGTTAAGCTTCTTTCTTCCTTATTAGGAATAATTTGAATAGCATAATCAGCAGTTGGATATTTACTACTATTAGTTAAAGAAAGATATTTATATTTATCAATAGCATCCGATGCATTAGATATGATTTCTCTTAAGAAAATATCTTTATTTGAATATATTGAATTAATCATTAAATTTAATAATTCTTTTGTTTCAGTTTGAAATTCTTTTAATTCCTTCATATTTTTCCTCCTAAATGACACTTTATATTATACCGAAGAAATTAGCAGTTTCAAGGTCTGAGTGCTAATTTTAAATAAACTATTGAAAAATATTACTAACTATGTTTAAATATTTTAGCTGCGATCATGGCGAAACTGGTAGACGCGTACGTTTGAGGGGCGTATGGGCAACCATGTGAGTTCAAGTCTCACTGATCGCACCATTAAAATAATTTATTAGTTTGGTGTAAATTTATACCAAATTTTTTTATTTGTAATAATTATTATTCAAAGTCCTTTAAAAGCCCAACAAGAATAGTATCTAAAATATAAATATTCTTTGGTTTAACTGCAAATCTCCCATGCTTAATAAATATAAAATCTTTAACATTAGCAATTTCATTTTTATAATCTTTTAAAAAATCTTTTTTAAAAAGACGATTAAATTCAGAAATTTTAAAACCTTTAATAAGTCTTAAATGTAACATTAAATAATCAAATTCTTGTTCTTTTTTATTTTCTTTATGTAGTTCTGAAAACAAGTTTTTATTATTTATATATTGTAAAAACCTTGATGTATTTTTATATCTAATATGATTTAAGTAACCTGTAGAGGAAATACCTACACCATAATATGGTTTATTTAGCCAATAAGTTAAATTATGTAATGATTCATATCCCTTTTTAGCAAAATTAGAAACTTCGTATTGAATAAATCCAAATTCTTTTAACTTGTTTACTATATAAAAATAATCATTAGCTATGTCATCATCACTTTTTACTAAATCATTTCTTAAATACAATTTTGTTCCCTTTTCAAGTTGTAATGAATAATAAGAAATATGAGTGACTTTATTATCAAAAGCGAATTTTATATGCTTTAAATAATCATTTTGATTTTCATTTTTTAAGCCATAAATAAAATCTAAATTAATATTATTAATCCCTATTTTATGTAAATTAAAAACAACTTCAGCAACTTTGCCTTCATTGTGTTTACGATTCAAAATTTCTAATGACTGATTATTTAAAGACTGGACACCTAATGAAATTCTATTGACACCGTATTTTTTTAAAATATTAATTTTTTCTAAATCTAAATTTTCCGGATTAGCTTCTAATGTAAATTCTTTAACATTTTTAAATCTTTTTAAATAAGAAAGTAAATAAATTAATTCACTATTGTTTAAACTAGAAGGTGTCCCTCC
>DKCH01000013.1:10453-10888 GCA_002449135.1 Caryophanales bacterium UBA6879
GCCGAATATTTAAATAAATCTTTTAATTTATTCATCATTAATTTTTTTTCTTCTTGGAATAGGACGATAAACAAATTTATTTTTTAATTGATTTTTTGTATAAAAACCTAAACTAGCTAAAAAATCCATACTAGTTCGTGCAGTTTCATAAGAAGTATGTTCTTCATTTTTAAAATTTTGAATAGTGTATGTTCTTCCAACAGTGCAATGTCTTGCAAAAAAATGTGCTTGAGAATATTTCAAAAGAGGATAAGTTTCTAAAAGATCTTGAGTAACTTTTTCCAAATCTTCGCTTTTTAAACCAGAATTAAATATAGGTAAAGAAACTTCAATATCACCATATATTTTGAACTTTTCTTTATCATCTACCTTTTCAATATTATTATTAATTTTAAGTGATTCCAAGGCCTGATTTACACCTTGTTTTATTAAATC
>DKCH01000010.1 GCA_002449135.1 Caryophanales bacterium UBA6879
CATAAAAGGAATTGAGGAAATTTTTCAAAGTTTAATTAGTTTCCTTATTAATTAAATTATTTAAAATTTCTTCTCCGCGTTTTTCTTCTAATATTTTTAGTTTTTCTTTTGCCTCACTCATACCTCTAGTTAAGCTGGCTTGATAATATAAATATGCTTTAGAAAAATTCTTTTCTACTAGTTTGCCTTCAAAATAAATATTACCTAAATAAAATTCTGCTTCTTTTAAACCAGCTTTAGCAGCTTGATAAATATAATTTAGCCCTTTTGTAATATCAACTTTTGAATAATTTCCTTCCAAAAGATATTTACCTATATCGTATTTGGCTTTTATAGAGCCTAACTTTTCAGCTAACTTATAATAATTAAGAGCTAAATCATCATTTTTAATAACATATTTTCCTTCTAAATATAAGTCACCCAAAAATAAACATGCTCTTATATTTCCAACTTTTGTTAAGCTATCCAATTTAGCAATACTCTCTTTATTTAAAGATGGATCAATTTCATTCAGGCTATTTATTAATTTTAAAAGGTACTGATAAGAATCTAAATGATTTAAATTATCAATTTTTTGTTCTTCATTTACCAAAACAGCACCCTTAGCTACTTCAAATGATTTAGCTAGTTTCAAGTATTTATCAACTTTTTCTTGATCTTTTACAAAATTACTTAATGGAACTTGATAATATAAAGCTAAAAATTTTGAAGCTAAAGCATCTTGATTGTTATCTACTAATTCTTTTAATAGAGGATAAGCTTTTTTTAATAATTTATTTCCTTTATTTACATCCATTTCTAAATCTTTAAAGCCAACAGCTAAAATATAGCCAAGTAAAAATATAGCTTTAGGATTTTTTAGGTGAAAGGATTTTTTTAACGGGTTTAAGAATTTAGTATCAGCAACCAATGTAGCTTTATTTCTTTCATCTTCCATCATTTGATATGCTTCTAGAAATAAAGCTTCTGAATTCATGTTATTCTTTTTCATGTCTCTTTTATTTTAAAATATAAAAATGAGATTTACAAATGAAAATTAAAATGTATCAAAATTAGAAGTAAGGATTGAATAGTAACCTTTTTTACCGACAATGATATGATCGATTAATTTAATACCAATTAATTCCAATTTTCTTTTTAAATAATATGTATTAGAAACATCACTTTCGGAAGGTAAAATATTATTTGATGGATGATTATGAATAAAATAAACCTTTTTCCCTTCCCTTTTTAAACATTCGGTAAGTATTAAATCTGTAGGAAATGTAATACTATTTTCTGAATGGCATTCATAATCGAAAATAAATTGGAGTGTGTCGTTCTTATTTAATATTATTAACCGTAATTTTTCTTTATTTAAATTTGCAAGACTTTTCCCAAAAGTTGAAGCAATCTCTTTAACTGTAGAATAATGAGTTGTAAGACTATAGTTAGTCGTTTCTAGTCTTTTTGCAATTTCAAAGATTGCCATTAATTTAAGCGCTTTAGCTTTTTTTATCCCTGGTATAAAATAATCGGTAATCGAAGCCTTGGAAAGTTTATAAAGCCCACCATTTTTAACTAGCAATTCTCTTGCTAAGCTTACGGCATCTTGCTTTTTGTTTCCTGTTTGCAAGACTAATGCAACAAGCTCTTCTATACTTAATTTACTAAATCCATATAATTGAGCTTTTTCCCTTGGCTTTTCTTCAGCTGGTAAATTTTTTAAGGCCATTTTATTCCCAAGAAAATTGAAAACCACCTGGAAGTTTAACGCTTCCCTCTTCTGATCTAAACAAGCGGAAACAAACAATAGTAACAATAGCAATTGCTAAAATGGCCATTACTGCAGTTAATGTAACAGGCTCACCACCATTAATTTCCACTAATTTATTATTTTTTATTTTCCTTGTTCCCAACATAAAAAAACTCCTTTCACTTACATATATGAAAGATTCAGGAGTTTTTTATAAAATTTTTAGGCTTTTAAATATGAATCCAATTCTTCTTGATACTTCTTTTGCTTTTCTTGTTCTTCTAAAATCTTTTCTTTTTTAGCTTTTGCTAAGAAATTTGGATTAGAAAGTATCTTATTTGAACGAGCTAATTCATTTTTTAATTCTTCTATACGTTTAGCAATTCTTTCTTTTAACTTTTCATCTTCTTGAGCGTTAGCTACTACTTTAATAGCCAAGTTTTTATTAAAGAAACGATATGAATTATCAACATTTTCTTTCTTTACTATATTATATGATGAAACAAAACCAACTTTTTCAACATATGGCTTTAACTCTAAAGCAACTTTTTTACTAGCAAATATATTAAGGATCACTTTACTAGTTAAGGCTAATTTGTTATCAGCTTTAAATTTTCTAATTTCTTTAATAATTTCAACAAGCTCTTCACCTAAATGAGCCTTAGTTAATTTAATATTTAAATTTTGTGGATAGCTTTCTTCATATAATGAATTTTTATGATTTGGTAAATAAGAATAAATTTCATCAGAAATGAAAGGAGCATATGGGAAAAGCATTAAAAGAATTTGCTTTAAAGTGTAATGTAAAACATTAAGAACAACATTTTTTCTTTCAGCAATTAATAAATCAGCTTTAGCCTGCTCAATATAGTTTCCACAATACACGTCATAAATAAAGTTATAAAGATAAGTAGCGGCTTGACCAATTTCATATTTTTCAAAATTACGTCTAACTTCACTAATAGTTTTATTTAAATGCTTTAAAAGATATTGATCAGAAAAATTAAGTTCTAAATTCTCTAATTCTTCTTGCTTATAATCTTTATCAAAAAGATGAATTACAAATCTTGAAGCATTCCACACTTTATTTAAGAAAATATGAGCTTGTTTAATCTTTTCTGTACCAAAAGACATATCTAATCCAGGAGTAACACTAGTAGCTAAAGCATAACGTAAAGAATCTGCGCCGTATTCATTAATAACTTTTATTGGGTCAATTCCATTACCTAAAGACTTTGACATTTTTCTTCCTTGGCTATCTCTAACTAAACCGTGTAAAAAGCAATTTTCAAATGGTAATTTTCCAGTGAAATGTGCCCCATCAAAAGCCATTCTAGCTACCCAAAAGAATAAAATATCATACCCAGTTATCATTAATGATAAAGGATAATATTTTTGATAATAAGGTGAATTTGTATCTGGCCAGCCACATAAAACAAATGGAGAAAGACCAGAAGAAAACCAAGTATCTAAAACATCCTCATCTTGTTTATATTCTTTAGGATCAAGTTTCGTTTCAGAACAAACAATTTCATGAGTCTTAATATTAGTATAAATTGGAATTTGATGACCCCACCATAATTGACGTGAAATACACCAATCTTCAGTATTCTTTAACCATTGAATGAATAGTTTTTCAAAACGTGGAGGGAAAAAGTTGATTTTAGTTTTAGGATTTTTTTGTAATTCCAATACTTTATCAGCTAAAGGTTTCATCTTAATAAACCATTGCTTAGATAAAGTTGGTTCAACAATTGTATGGCTTCTTTCAGAATGGCCAACTGAGTGAACTATATCTTCAATTTTTTCTAAATCACCATTAGCCTTAATTTCGTCAACTAATTTATCACGACAAACAAAACGATCCATGCCTTGATATTTACCAGCTAGACTATTCATAGTTCCATCTTTATTCATACATACAGGCATTTTTAAATTGTGTCTTTTTGCAATATTAAAATCATTGGGATCATGAGCAGGAGTACATTTCATTAAACCTGTACCAAATTCCTTATCAACATAAAAGTCTGGAATCATAATTAATTTTTCACCATTAGCAGGATTAATAACATACTTGTTTGCATAATCTTTATATCTATTATCCTTAGGATTAAAAACAACACAAACATCACCAAACATAGTTTCTGGTCTAGTAGTTGCAATAACAAAATACTTTTGAGGATTATCAGCTAAACGATATTTAAAATAGTAAAACTTACCAGGAATATCAAGGTGCTCGACTTCAATATTAGATAAAGCTGTTTGAAGTTGAACATCCCAATTAATAATTCTTTCACCTTGATAAATTAAACCTTGATCATACAAAGTTTTAAAAACATGCATAACCGCTTTGGAAGTTTTTTCATCCATAGTAAAAGCTTCATGGTCATAATCCATACCAATACCTAAGCTCTTCCATTGATTATGAATAGTTGAGGAAGTTTCTTCTCTCCATTTATAAACTTCTTTAATAAAGTTTTCACGGCCTAAGTCATATCTAGTTAAACCTTTTTTTGCTAAATTAGCTTCAACACGGGCTTGAGTGGCAATACCAGCATGATCAGTTCCAGGGCAAAAATAAACATCATAACCATTAAGCTTTTTATATCTAGCAAAAATATCATAAATAGAAGTATCTAAAGCATGACCAATATGTAAAACACCAGTAATATTAGGAGGAGGTAAAATCATTGAAAATGATTTCTTGCCATCATTTAAATCGCCACTAGCAGTAAAATATTTACTATTTTTCCACTTATCAAATTTTCCTTCTTCGACCTTCACATGGTCGTAATTTTTTTCCATTTCCATAGTAAGCTCTCCTTTTTTAACAAATAAAAAGTCCTCAGCTGAGGACGATTTAACGCGGTACCACCCCACTTCGTAAATAACTTTACGCACTCAAGATTCAATTTCAAACATCATAAGCGACCTAAGCTAATTTTTCTAGTCTTACTTTCACCTATTGTAGACTCGCTAATTAGAAAAAGATAAATAGCCTTTTTTTCTTACAATGAAAATATATCAAATTAAACTAAATATTTCAATTAGTCAGCTAAAGTTCCAAATGGATCCCACATAGGTAAAATAGTAGGTTCACCTTTTAAGGCTTTAAGTTCTTCTTTATTAAGATATTTTTTATCAATAGCGGCTTGATAAACAAATTTATCAAAGAAGGAATCACTAATTACAAAATAGCCTTTTTTACCAATATCTTCACCCCAGGAATTTTCAACTTTCCAACGATTAGGTTTACCATTAACAAGATTTACACCAGTTAAAACCATAGCATGATTCATGGCAGATTGGAAATAGTCAAGCATATGTTCCTTTTCAAAAGAAATATCTAAACCAAAAGCGGAACGATAATCAAAAGATTGATCATCCCATAAACCTAAACCATTTTCCCTAACACCATAATTAGAAACATCAGAGCCAAACCAGACTAATTCACCTTTAGATAATTGTTTAATAATCAATTGTTTTAAACGTTCTAATTCAAGATTTAAATGAGTAACTTTCTTACCTTCAATAACGTTTCCTAATAATTCAATAGTATAAGTTTTATTGAACTCTTTGTCTTTAGTTGGAGCATGAATAATTGAAACATAATTATCTAAGAAATCACCTAAATAATCTTTAGCGAATTTTTGAGGAGTTAAATCTTTAATACAGTGGTAATTTTTATCTTCATCAACATATTCAAAATCAAACTTTTCTGGAGGTACACCAAAATTATCAATTAAAAAAGCATAGAACTTTTCCATATATTTTTTCTTAAGTTCATAAACTTTTTCTAAATCCTTACTTTCTTGGTACTCTTTTTGAGCAAGGTAAGCAAATTCCCTAATAGAAGAATTTATAACTCTATTCATTTGCATAGTAAAAGAAGATTGTAAGGTTTCAACCATATTAGCCTTAGGAACAATACCATATTTCTTAACCAGGTTAACAAACATATCCCATTGACCACCATCAGAAATGCCATTTTGTAAAATAAACATCATCTTACGGTCATCGTGTTTTAAATCGATGTTTGAAATAATAGCTTCTAATGTAAAGTTAATCTTTTCTAATTTATCATAAAAAGCAACGTAATTTTGAGAAATTTCAAACATATCTTTAATACCTAATTTCTTGGCAATATGTTCTCTAAGTAAGTTACAAGCAGAAAAAATCCAGCAACGACCAGATTGTCTTTGATTAGTAACAGGTAAGGTCTTTATATCAATTGAAAATTTAAAATCTCTATTATTTGCTTTATCCAAAGAATAAACAAAATCATTAATTTTGGTCTTAGATAAACCATGTCTAATAATAGTATTTTTACTGTCGTTTAAGTAATTATCTTTTTCTTCTTTTAACTTTTCTAAATTAATTTCTTTTTCAAAACTCATATTATTCCCTTTCATTAATTGCATTAGAAACATCTCTTCTTACTTCATCAAGTCCTAACTTTTTACTAGAGGAAGTTAAATAAATAAAGGCTTTAGGAAACATTTTTTTATTATTTTCCAAAAGTTCTCTTTTTTCTTGAGTATTTAATTTATCCACTTTAGTAAAAACTAAACTTACTTTAAGATTGTGCTTATTTAATAAATTAATGATTTCTAAATCATCCTCACTAACTTTCCTACGTGAGTCTAATAAAAGATAAACTCTTTTAATTATTTTTGGACCTAATGAAAGATAATCAAGCATCATCTCTTC
>DKCH01000016.1 GCA_002449135.1 Caryophanales bacterium UBA6879
TACGCTGTTCCCAAGAATAAAGATATTGAAGATCAAGAAAAGATATTTACATATATGATTCAATAATTAATCATTTCTTTATTTTGCCCCTACAAAATAATCAGGTAAAATAAAACATTAAGTTAATCAAATAATTAGATTTTTTTGGGGGGTGTGCATGCCACCATGTAAAAGTGAGTTGTCGTGTATTAGTGAACACTGTTCGTGTAAGAGTGGACTTAAAAAGTGGCTATTTTACTTTTTTTAATCACTATTACATGGCGTTAATTTATAAAAAGTCCATATTTATCGTTCTAAATAAAAAAAGTTTGAAACCCTGAACAAGAGTATCAAACAAATAACCTTTAATGGTGGCCCAAGGGGGAGTCGAACCCTCGACACAAGGATTTTCAGTCCTTTGCTCTACCAGCTGAGCTATCGGGCCATTGCGCTGGCGGATCAGACGGGAATCGAACCCGCGATCTTCTCCGTGACAGGGAGACATGTTAACCGCTACACCACTGATCCAACGCAAGTATTATTTAAACATATTAAAAAATGAATAGCAAGCAAAATTTTTTATATTATTCTTTTTTATTATTTATATTGGATAATATAAAAAAAATTAACAAAATTAGCACTATAGCCTTGACTTTGCTAAAAGATAAGTTATACTTTTACTAGCACTTGAGATAAAAGAGTGCTAAGAAAGGAAGCTATGGCATATTCAAGACAAGATGCAATATTAAAATACATCATTGAAGAATTTGTTATCACTGCTCAACCTGTTGGTTCTAATACCTTACTTAAGAAGTATAATTTACCATACTCCTCAGCAACTATTAGAAATGATATGGCTGAACTTGAGAATGAAGGATATCTTGAAAAGACCCATACTTCATCCGGAAGAATTCCATCTTCTAAAGGTTACAAGTACTATGCGGAACATATTAAAAACAATGTTAACAGCACTGATGTTGACGAGGCTTTTAAGAAAGAGTTTCAATTAGTCTTAGCTAAAAAATCACAATCAGTAGAAGACATCATGGAAAAATCATGTCAAGTTTTATCTGATATGACTTCTATGGCTGCTGTTGTGTTAGGAAATAGATCAGAAGATGAACATTTGGTTTCGTTATCTACTGTTCTATTATCACCTACTACAATGACTTCTATTATGGTTACTGATCGTGGTTATGTTGAGAATAAGACATTCGTAATTGCAAATCAGGAAGAAGGAAATAATATCTCCAAATGTCTTGAAATCTTGAATAAAAGGTTAGCAGGCACTTCAATTAATCAGTTATCAGAAAAGACCTTGGCTTTAAAACCAATCTTAACTAGTATCTTAGGAAAATCATCCAATATTGTTCTTGATTCATTAATTGAAGCATTCGTAAGTTTCGCTAAAGATAGAGTTAAGTCTTATGGCAGTGAGAATTTAATTGATTTACCTGATTATGAATCAGATTCAAAAAAGTTACAATCAATTATTGACTTACTTCATGATCCACTTGAACTTTCCAATCTTGTTAACGAAAGTGATGAAGGAAAAGTATCTCTAGCTTTTCCAAAAGATAAAAAAGACGTTGTCGTTGTTTCTCAGGATTGTAATATTGCTGATTTACCATCAACTAAATTAGCAGTAGTAGGACCTCAGAGAATGGATTATAAGAAAATTATTTCTACTTTAAATTATATTGTTAATGAGCTTAACAAGTATTTTAAAGAAGCAAATGATGATAATAAAAATCAAAGCTCTAGAAAGAAGGTAAAAGATGGCGGAAGAAGTGAAAAATGAAAAAGACAAAGTACTAGATAAAGAAAAGAAAACTGACGAGAAAGAAAAGTCAGATAAGAATGTAGAAAAAGAACTTACTGAAGTTGAAAAACTTAAAAACCAATTATCATTTGTTCAATCTGATAATCAAAAGTTAAAAGATGAAATAAATAATTGGAAAAATAAGTTCTACGAAGCATATGCTGATCTTTCTAACACTCGTAAGTCTTTGGAAAAAGATCATCAAGAGTTAATTAAGTATCGTTCAGTTTCATTCATTGAAAAACTGATTCCGACACTTGATAGCTTCGAAATGGCTTTAAAAGCTGAAATAAATGATCCAGTTGTTAAGAATTATGCTTATGGATTCAAAATGATTTTGGATAATATTTACCAGGCTTTTAAAGATGAGGGCGTTACATTTATTGAGCCAGCAATATCAAGCAAGTTTAATGAAAAAGAAATGCATGCTATTGCTACAAAAGAAGGTAAAGAAGACAATTTAGTAACTAAGGTCTTAACCCGTGGTTATAAACTTCACGATCGACTTATTCGTCCAGCGATGGTTGAAGTAAGCAAAGTTAAAAAGGATGAAGAAAAGAAAGAAAGTAACAAGGAAACTTGTGAAAATAAATAATAGGGAGGATTTTATTTATGGCAAAAGAAATTATTTTAGGTATTGATTTAGGTACTACTAACTCTGTAGTTTCCTACATGCAAGCTGATGGTAACGTTAAAGTTATTCCTAATCCTGAAGGGCATAACACTACTCCATCAGTAGTTTCATTCAAGAGTAATGGTGAAGAAATTGTTGGTGATGCTGCTAAAAGACAAATGGTTACTAACCCAGATACTGTTTATTCTATTAAAAGAAAGATGGGTAGTGACTATAAAGTTCATATTGGTTGCATTAACAAGGATTTTACTCCACAAGAAATTTCTGCAAAAGTTTTAGCTTATATGAAGAAATATGCAGAAGATAATATTGGACACGAAGTTAAAAAAGCTGTTATTACTTGTCCTGCATACTTTAATGATGCTCAAAGACAAGCTACTAAGGATGCTGGTACTATCGCTGGCTTAGATGTTGTTCGTGTTATTAACGAACCTACTGCTGCTGCTTTAGCTTATGGTATTAAAACTGATAAAGAACAATCTTTAATGGTTTTTGACCTTGGTGGTGGTACATTAGATGTTACTATTTTAAATATTGCTGATGGTGTTTATGAAGTTGTCGCTACTTCTGGTGATACTAACTTAGGTGGTGATGATTGGGATAAAGCTATTTCTGATTATTTAGTTGCCCAAATCAAACAACAATCTGGTGTTGATTTATCAGATAACAAGATGGCTTTACAAAGATTGAAGGATGAATCTGAAAAAGCTAAGATTACATTATCTAGTTCCTTAGAAGCTTCTATTAACTTACCTTTCATCGCTTTCAATCAAAATGGACCTGTCAACTTTGAAACTACTTTAACTAGAGCTAAATTTGAAGAATTAACTAAGAATTTACTCTTAAGATGTGAAGAACCTGTCAAGAAAGCCTTAGCTGATGCTAAATTAACTTTCAATGATTTAAATACTATTCTTTTAATCGGTGGTTCTACTAGAATGCCTGCTGTTCAGGAATTAGTTAAGAGAATTACTGGTAAACAACCTAATATGTCAGTTAACCCTGATGAAGCTGTTTCTATTGGTGCTTCTATTCAAGGTGCTGTTATTGCTGGTGATTTAAAGGATATTGTTTTACTTGATGTAACTCCTTTAACTTTAGGTATTGAGACTATGGGTGGCGTTATGACTCCACTTATTCCTAGAAATACTACTATTCCTACTACTAAATCTCAAATCTTCTCTACTGCTGAAGATAACCAACCTGCTGTTGATGTTGTTGTCTACCAAGGTGAAAGACCAATGGCTCACGATAACAAGATGTTAGGTCACTTTAAACTCGATGGTATCCGTCCAGCTAGAAGAGGTCAACCTAGAATTGAAGTTACATTCTCTATTGATGTTAATGGTATTGTTAATGTCAAAGCTAAGGATTTAGATACTCAAAAAGAACAACAAATTACTATCTCTAACTCCTCTGGTCTTTCTAAAGAAGAAATCGATAGAATGGTCAAAGAAGCTGAAGCTAATAAAGAAGCTGATGAAAAGAGAAAAGGTGATGTCGAAATTAGAAACAAAGCCGAGCAATTAGTTGGTGATATTGATGATCAATTAGCTAAGAATGGTGACAAGATGGATGCTAACACCAAAGCTCAAACTCAAGCTTTAAGAGATGAAGTTAAACAAGCCTTAGATAAGAATGATATCGAAACCTTAAAGGCTAAACTTGATCAACTTGAAAAGATGGCTGCTAATGCTAGTAACTATCAACAACAAGCTAATACTAATAGTTCTACTACAGAAACTAATACTAGTAGTGAGCCTCATACTGAAGATGGTAAGACCGTCTATGATGCCAACTACACTGAAAAGAAGTAGTAAATAATATAACCTAGAAGTGCTTAGCTTCTAGGTTTTTTATGGGAGGGGATTATGGCAGAAAAACAAGATTATTATGAGGTCTTAGGAGTAGATAAAAATGCTACAGACCAAGAAATTAAAATGGCTTATTTGAAGTTAGCCAAAAAATATCACCCTGATGTTAATAAAGAGCCTGGCGCTGAAGAAAAGTTCAAACAAATTACTGAGGCTTATGAAGTTTTAAAAGATCCACAAAAGAGAAAACAATATGATCAATTTGGTTTTGGTGGAGTTGATCCAAATCAAGCTGGTTTTAATGGTTTTAACAATGGTGGACAAGGTTTTGATGATGTTGATTTAGGTGATATCTTCTCTCAATTTTTCGGTGGTGGATTCACTTCTTCTAATCGTTCACGTAGAAAAGCAGGTCCTATGAAAGGTGAGGATAAGGTAATTAGAATTAAACTTGCCTTTATGGATGCTATTAATGGTACAACTATTAATATCCCTATTGAATATGATGAAACTTGTACTTCTTGTAATGGTACAGGTGCAAAAAATGGAACTAGTTTTACTACATGTTCTTATTGTAATGGGACTGGTGTTATAAGAACACAACAAAGATCGATATTTGGTACAGTTTCTCAACAATCGGTTTGTCCTCATTGTCAAGGAACAGGTAAAATTATTTCTGAAAAATGCCCTGATTGTAATGGCTTAGGTTATAAACATGTTCGTACCAATTTAGAAATTAAGATTCCTGCTGGTATAAATACTGGTGAATCTATTAGAGTTTCTGGTAAAGGCGGTCATGGTTATAATGGTGGTCCTAATGGTGATTTGTATATTGAAGTTAATGTGGCAGATGATAAAACATTCAAAAGAGAAGGTAATGATATTCACACCAATGTTAATGTCCCTATCATTGATTTAATTTTAGGATGTACTATCACTTGTGATACAGTATATGGCCCATTAGATGTTGAAATTAAAGGTGGAACTAATCCTGATGGCATTTTAAAACTTAAAGGAAAAGGTGTAAAAACCAATCGTTCCTATGAAAATAATGGTGATCAATATATTCATATTAATCCTGTTATGCCTTCTCGCTTAACTAAGGAAGAAGTTGATTGCTTACAAAAAGTTAGAGAAATCGAGAAGAATAAACCTTCTAATTCCTCAATCTTTGAAAAGATTAAATCAAGATTTAAAAAGTAAAGTAAAAAGCCTCGAATACAAATTAGTAAACGAGGCTTTTTTAATGGATTAATTTTATTTATACTATTTTTCTAAATATGGAAGAATCTTGTTAGCAATTTCTTTGCATTCTTCAATAGTAGCAACTTTTCTATTAGGATTCATAGCAAAAGTAGCACCCCATTCAAATGAATCAGTATGATATTTAGGAACTAAATGGAAATGAAGATGATTTAATGTATCAGAATAAGCGCCGAAATTAATTTTATCTGGATTAAAAGCTTTGTGTAAAGCCTTAGTAACGTTTTTAACATCCTTCATAAATAAATCCATTTCTTCATCAGATAATTCAGAAATGTCACCAACATGATCCTTATAGGCGACAATAACTCTACCATAATGAGATTGTTCTTTAAAAACAAAAAGAGTAGAAACCTTTAAATCACAAACACGATAACCGAACTTTTCATATAAGCTTGGATTTTCATCTTTCATACAATAACAGCAATTTTTATCTTTCATAATTAACTCCTTTACTTCTTAATTTTATCACTTTTAAATTAAAAGTAATTATGTTAATTTATTATCATGAATAAAAGCAGTTTAAAGTCTTCCTTAAAATCTTCTTTATCCATTTTAAAAAGAAATTTAATTAGTTTAAGTAAATTAGACAAAAATAAATTTACTTATTCTGAAAAGTATTTTTATTCTACTTTAACTTATCAAATACCTTTTTTAGATAGTTTATTAAAAAATAAAAGACAGGACTTATTAAATTACAAAAGAGCTAAAGGAATAATAGTTAGTTTAGTATTTTTAAATTTACAAAATGATTTTGATTTTAAAAAATACAATATTAATTTGGAACAAACATCTTTTGATATTTTGAATTATAAGGTCCAAAAAAATTATTCTAATAATTTAGAATTACAAAATAAATTTAAAATTGCAAAAAGAAATCTCACTTTAATGGCAAGTGTTGATTTATATCATTCTCAGTGCCAATCTTTTGATGAGCTTACTAAAAGCGGCTATCCTTTGCTTTTAGGAAGAAATCTATATGATGAAATTGAAAAAAATTTAGGTTACTTGGTATTAAATTGTTATAAAAATTTAGAGGATCTAACAAGTTTAGTAAATTATTCTAAATACCTAGATAGTTATTATAAAACATATAACGATTTGGTTTTGGAATTGGTTTTTAAATTTATTAAACAATATAAGTTTACTCCCTTAGTTTCTCGTTCCCATTTTATTAAAAGAAAAATTGATGATTTATATTTTATTCAAAATAAGAAAAAAATAATAATTGAGGATTTTATAAATAAAAATAAAATTGAAAGAAGCTTTTTTGCTAGTACTTTATTAATTTTATTAGACTTAAAAAGTCAATTTCAAGAAGACTATTTAACATATATGGATTACGATCTTCCTTTAGTCTTTTCTTCATATTTAGAAGTATTAACTAATATAAGTATAAATTTGGATAAGAATGATTTAATTAATTTTAATTTAGATTCTTATTTAAAAAAACTTGATTCTAGCTTAGTTCCAGCTTTTTTGAAATGTTCTAATAGAAAAATAATTGAATTAAATCCTCTTTTAGAAAAGAACAGTTTAGAAAATTTAGTTATAAATACTATTAAGAAATATTTTAAAAAAGAAAGTGAAAGATTTATTTATCTTTATTTACTTTCTATTGAATTATCTAAAGGGACATCTTTTAGTTTTTATTATAAAGATGTTAAAGTTTTTTCTTTTGAAGATTTTCTAAAAGTTGAGGAAGTTTTATTAAATCTTTTAAATACATGTTTTAATTTTTTTACTTTTAATAATTTACAAGAATTAAAAGATTTAATTAAAATTGAAAATAATCTATTTAAAACTTTAATTTAGAAAAGACATCACCTAATTTACAATTTAAATAAGTAAAATTAGATACCGGGCAATCAGATAAGTTAATTAAATATTTCTTATCCCCATTAAAATAATCTATAAAGGAAGCAGCTGGATAGACCTTTAAAGAAGTTCCCCCGACTATTAAAAGATCAGCTTCTTCTAGTTTTTTAATTGCTAATTCGATATTTTTATAATTTAATTCTTCCCCATATAAAACCACATCTGGTTTAATTAAACCACCGCATTTTGGACAATATGGTACTAAGCCCATATTCATAATTTCTTTTAAAGAATAAAATTGATGACATTTTATGCAGTGATTTGAATGGATAGTTCCATGTAGTTCAATAACATTTTTGCTACCAGCCATTTGATGAAGACCATCTATATTTTGAGTTATTATTGTTAAATCTTTTTTCTTTTCTAGTTCAGCTAATTTAATATGTGTAATATTTGGTTTGGCGTTAGGAAATACCATTTTTGATTTGTAAAATTCATAAAACTTATCAGGATGAGAAAAAAAGAAATCATGAGAAACAATATCTTCAGCACTTAAATTGTTTGTAAAAATCCCATGAGCAGAACGAAAATCAGGTATATTTGATTCTGTGGAAACTCCTGCTCCTCCAAAAAATACGATTTTCTTTGCATTATTAATATCAACATTTAATTTTTGTATTAAATTATCTAGTTGTGGCATATTTTTACCTCCTTAGATATTATAATTTATAAATTTCAATTAGGATAATTACTTATTTTAATTTTTTAATATATACATATTGAAATTTTGGAATGTTTTTTTTATATTATAAATGTTCTATTGATGGAGAAAGAAGAAGAAATTCAAGCCACTCTCCTAGGAACTGTCTAGTCAACAACAATCGACTGAAAATAAGAGCACAATAGTGAATCAGGATGGTACCGCGGATTATAATCCGTTCCTGAGTTTAGTGCTTTTTTATTTGTTTAGGAGGAATTTATATGAGAAAAATGACGGCTGATGAAATAAGAGATACCTGGTTGAATTTCTTTAAATCTAAAGGGCATTACATTGAACCTTCTGCTAATTTAATACCTGAAAATGATCCAACTTTATTATGGATTAATGCTGGTGTTGCGGCATTAAAGAAATATTTTGATGGTTCAGTAAGACCAGAACATCGAAGAATTACTAATGCTCAAAAGTGCATTCGTACTAATGATATTGAAAATGTCGGACATACTTCTCGTCACCATACATTTTTTGAAATGTTAGGTAATTTTTCCATTGGTGATTATTTTAGAGACCAGGTTATACCATGGGCTTGTGAACTTTTAATGGATGAAAAATATTTTGGCTTTCCAAAAGAAAAGTTATATGTTACTTATTATCCTGATGATTTAGCTACTAAGAAATTGTGGATTGAAAATGGTATATTAGAAAATCATATGATTCCTTTAGCTTCAAATTTCTGGGAAATTGGTGAAGGACCTGGTGGACCTGATACAGAAATTTATTTTGATAGAGGTGAAAAATATGATCCTCATCATTTAGGTGAAGAACTTTTAAGAAAAGATGAAGATAATGATCGTTATATAGAAATTTGGAATATTGTTTTTTCTCAATATATGTGTGAACCTGGTAAATTACCACGTACTCAATATAAAGAATTACCTCAGAAAAATATCGATACTGGTGCTGGTCTTGAAAGAATCGCTTGTGTTATGCAAGATGCTGAAACAAACTTTGATACAGACTTATTTACTCCTATTATTTCTTGGATTAGTAAAAGAACAAATAAACCATATGAAGGTGAAAATAAATTAGCCTATAGGGTTATTTCTGACCATATTAGAAGTGTAACCTTCGCTTTATCAGATGGTGCTTTATTTTCTAATGAAGGAAGAGGGTATGTTTTAAGAAGATTAGTTAGAAGAGCAGTAAGATATGCTAATACTTTAGGATTAAAAGTTGGTAGCTTGGCTGAATTAGTTCATGTTTGCGCTAATTGTATGTCTCACTATTACCCTTACTTATTAAAAGAACAAGATCGTGTTTCAAAAATGGTATATTCTGAAGAAGTTAAGTTTTCAAAAACATTGGCTCAAGGTGAAAATTTATTAAATAGTTATTTAGCTAATACTGATAAGATTTTAAAGGCTGAAGAAGCTTTTAAGCTTTCTGATACATATGGTTTTCCTTTAGAGTTAACTATAGAAATTGCTAAGGAAAAAGGTAAGGATGTTGATGTTGAAGGCTTTAACAAATTATTAGCTGAACAAAAACAAAGAGCAAGAGATGCTAGAGGTGAAAGAGAATCATTTAAAAAACAAGATAAGGATTTAATGGAATTTACTACTCCATCAACTTTTGTTTATGATGATGAAATATTATCTTCAAAAGTTATTGGTTTATTTAAGGATGGATTAAAAGTTGAATCTTTTGATGATGAAGGCTATGTTGCTTTTGAAAAGACTAATTTTTATGCTGAAGCTGGCGGTCAAATTTATGATACTGGTTTTGTAGAAAATGATAAAACCTCATTAGAAGTTGTTAATGTTGTTACTGCTCCTAATAAGCAACATTTATTACATGTTAAAGTTTTGTATGGCCAAGTTAGTATGGGTGATACTTTTACTTTAAAACCTGATTTTGAAAGAAGAAATAAAATTAGAAAAAATCACTCTTCTGCGCATTTATTCCAAGCCGCTTTACAAAAAATTGTCTCTAAAGACGCTCATCAAGCCGGATCTTATGAAGATGATAAGGTTATGAGGTTTGATTTTACTTTGGATCGTAAATTAACTAAGGATGAAATTAATGAAATTGAAGATCAAGTAAATCAATGGATTAGTCAAGGTATTGAACAAAAAACTGAAATTATGAGTTTAGAGGACGCTAAAAAGACTTCTGCTATGCACTTATTTAATGAAAAATATGATTCCAAAGTAAGAGTTGTTTCTTTTGGTAATGTATCAAAAGAATTTTGCGCTGGAACTCATGTTAAAAATACAGCAGATATTGGATTGTTTATTATAGGTAATGAACAAGCAATATCTAATGGTGTAAGAAGAGTTACTTGTTATACTTCTTATAACGCTTATAAGTTTATGAAAGAAAAACAAGGTGAACTTGATGATATTTCACTTGCTTTAGAAGTTAAATCTGATAGAGAAGCTCTATCTAAATTAAAAGCCAATTTGTTAGAAAAAGATAAACTTATTAAGGAAAATAAAGAATTTTCTAATAAGTTATTATCTTATTCATTAAAAGAATTAAGAAATAAATATGAAATTATTAATTCTAAAAAAGTATACATTTTAGAAGTTAATAATTATCAACACAATCAAATGGTTTCTTTAATAAAAGATTTGACAAATCAAGAACATGTTCTCACTTTAGTCTTTAACTTAAAAGATGGTAAATCTGAATTAGGCGTTGGTGTTTCTAATGATTTAATTAATACTTATAGTGCAGGTAAATTAGTAAAAGATGTTTCTAAAATTTTATTAGGTTCTGGTGGCGGTAAAAATGATATGGCCTTTGGTGGTTTTAGTAATAAAGATAATTTAGAATCAGGTAAAATTCATTTTAAGGAGTTAATAAAATAATGCGTTATTTAGGTTTAGATTTAGGAACAGTTACTTTAGGTATTGCTATTTCTCGTACAGGTATTTTTGCCACAGGTTATGAAGAATTTCGCTTTGATGATTCCAATTGGGAACAAGCTCTAAATGAAGTTATTCGTGTAGTAAATTTAGAAAAAATTGATGTTATTGCTTTAGGTCTTCCCTTAAATATGACTGGAACAGATTCTGAAATGACTAAAAATTCTAGAAACTTTGCAAATATGATTCAAAAAGCACTTCCAAGTGTTAAACTAAGTTTAGTTGATGAAAGATGGTCAACAAAGCAAGCAACAAGAAGTTTATTGGAGTCTGATCTTTCTAGAAATAAAAGAAAGAAAGTTATTGATAAAATGGCTGCACAAATAATTCTTGAAACTTTATTAGAAAGGGGCTATTAAATGAAAGAATTTGATACACAAGATTTAGAACTTACAGATGATGAAGGAAAAAAGCACACCTTTAAAGCTTTATTTTCTATTCATTGGGATGTAAGAAAAACTACTTATATTTATGTTTATGATCCAGAAGATAAAGATGAAAATTCAGTTTTAGTTTTAGGTTCTACTGATGATAAACCAGATGAAATTTTCACTGTTGATTCAACAAATGATCCTGAACTTACAGAATATTTAGATGACACTTTACAAGCATTTCAAAATGGTGATTTAAAACCAGTTGAAGATGATGATGGTTTAAATGAATATGAAGAAACTAAAGATGGTGAATGTGAATGTCAAAAGCATGGTGAACATCATGAAAATGAAACCTGTTGTTCAGACCATTGTGAATGTCATCATCATGAATAATTATGTTAAAAATATCTTCTTTTAATGTTAATGGAATTAGGGCAATCTTAAAAAAAGATTTTGTTGAAGATTTCAAAAAGCTTGATTCTGATATTGTTGTTTTACAGGAAACTAAGTTTTTTCCAAAAGAAAATGAAGAATTTCCTTTTCAACCTGAAGGTTATCATCTTTTTTATACATATTCTAAAGTAAAAAAAGGTTATGCGGGGACTGCTATTTTTTCTAAAATTAAACCATTAAGTGTTCATTATGGCTTAGAAAACAACCTTTATGATGATGAAGGAAGAGTTATTACACTTGAGTTTGAAAAATTTTATTTAGTAGGTTGTTATGTTCCTAATTCTGGAGAAGAATTAAAGCGTTTAGATTTTAGAATTGTATTTGAAACTAATTTAAGAAAATATCTTCATGATTTAGATTTAAAAAAGCCTGTAATTTATACAGGTGATTTAAATGTTGCTCACAATGAAATTGATATAAAAAATCCTAAAACAAATACACATTCGGCTGGCTTTACTAAAGAGGAAAGAGATGAATTTACTAAATTATTAGATTTAGGTTTTGTCGATACCTTTAGAGCTTTATATCCTAATACTGTTAAATACTCTTGGTGGTCTTATCGTTTTAAAGCTAGAGAAAAAGGTATTGGTTGGAGAATTGATTATTTTGTAGTTTCTCAAAGATTATTTAAAGATGTCAAAGATTCAGAAATTTTAAATGACATTTATGGTTCGGATCATTGTCCTATTCGTTTGAGTTTGGATTTTTAATTACTTTTTTCTTATAATATTATTAGGAAGGAAAAAATATGTTTAAATTTAATATTGCTATAAAACCTAAAATGTTAGCCGCAGATAATTTAGCTAAACAAATTGAAGATTACTTTACTGGTAAAGGAAATATTTATACTGATAAAGATCCAGACATATGTTTTGTAGCAGGTGGAGATGGTACTTTGTTAAACGCCATTAAAGCTAATAAAAATCCTAAATGCTCATTTATGATGATTAATGCAGGAACTTTAGGATTTTTTAAGGAATACAATGTTGATGAAGTTTATAAATTCTTTGCTGAATTTGATTATAAAAAATTAACTTTTGAGGAACATCATTTTTTAAAAATTAAAGATGAATTTGGAAACTGTGCTCTAGCTTGTAATGAATTTATTTGGTCTTCTCCAATTACAACTCTTGATTTAAATGTATTTATAAATGGAAAATATTTTATGATGGTTAAAGGTAGTGGTATTTGTATTGCTACACCATTTGGTTCTTCTGGTTATAATCACTCTTTAGGTGGATCTTTACTTGTTGGTGATAAAGGGCTAGTTTTATCTTTAATTGCACCTATCAGAAATAAGACTATCCATCCTTTAATAAATTCATTAGTAATTGAAGAAGGTGATGAAATTACTATTGAAAGAAAAAATGAAGTTGATTCATATATTTCAGGTGATATGCAGCCTTTAATCAATTTAAAGGGAAATAAATTTACTTTATTCAAATCTAAAGAAAAATTTGCTTTAGCTCATTCTACAGATTTTGACAAATATACTCGTATTAGAAAATCATTTGTTGACTAATTAAAAATTTCATAATTTTACAGTTTTTTTAACCAATCATACTTTTTTATTAAAGTCATTAGAAATTTTTAAAAATAAATGATTTTATGTGTTTTAAATATTGTTTCATAACAATATATCTTTTGTTATGCATTATTATAATTGGTTGCATTAATAAAGGATAAGGAAGATGCAATTAAATAACTTTAGATGTTATTGGTGAAAAGAATTAGATGTTTGCCTTAATTATCTTGACAAAAAGGAGTAAGTAAAGTATGATTTGTATAACAAAGAATACTTAATTAGGAGGAATTATTTTGTCAAAACTAAAAGGAAAATATGCTTGGACTGTTACGGTAGGTGAAAAAGGACAAATTGTTATACCAAAGCAGGCAAGAGAAATATTCAATATTAAACCTGGTGACACATTGGTTATTTTAGGAGATGAAAAAAGAGGAATTGCAATTCCTCCCAAAACAATATTTTCTCAGTTTGCTGCTGCTATATTTGAAACTACTGAGGATGATAAATAATGTCGCTTTGTAACATTAAAAATTTGTGTAAATCTTATTCTTCTTTTGTGTTGTCAAACATTTCTTTTGAGTTGAACGCTGGGAGAATTATCGGCTTTATTGGTAGAAACGGCGCAGGTAAAACGACAACAATTAAGTCTATTTTGGGATTTGTTCATCCTGATTGTGGTGAAATTAGTTTTTTCGGACTGCCATTTTCAGAAAATGAAAGAGAAATAAAGCTGCGTATTGGATTTTCTACTGGAGCAGTTAACTATTATCCAAAGAAAAAAATTAAAAATATAGTTGCTATAACCAAACTCTTTTATAAAACTTGGGATGAAGCTGCTTATAAGGAATATCTTGAATTATTTGCACTGGATGAAAATAAAATGCCATGTGAGCTTTCAGATGGAATGAAAGTGAAATTTAATCTTCTTCTCGCTCTTTCACATAGGGCAGAAATTTTGATTTTAGATGAACCCACAAGTGGACTTGATCCGTTTTCTAGAGATGAACTTCTTGATTTATTTATTGAACTAAAAAACAGAGGAGTTGCTATATTATTTTCAACGCATATTACTTCAGATCTAGAAAAATGTGCCGATGATATTATGTACATAAAAAAAGGAAAACTTATTGTTAACTGTTCTAAAGATAAATTTGTTGAAACTTATTGTAAAGATGGTAAAACATTAGAAGAAACTATATTACGCATGGAAAAGGAAAAAAATATATGAGAAAATTGTTAAAAAAAGAAATGAAGCTTGCAGCTTCTCCTCTTTCGTACATATTTATTGCTTTTGGATTGATGGCATTTTTACCAGGTTATCCAATATTGGTCGGTTCATTTTTCGTTTGCCTGGGGCTTTTTCAGTCATTTCAATGTATGAGAGAAGCTAACGACATTACCTATACTGCTTTATTGCCTGTTGCTAAATCTGACATCGTAAGAGCAAAGTTTTTGTTTTGTATTATGATAGAATTCTTCTATTTTATTTTAACATCCATACCTGTGTTAGTTCGGATGACAGTATTGTCAGAAGTTGCTGTATATAGAAATAATGTTTTAATGAATGCTAATTTTGTGTATCTTGGCTTTGTTTTGCTGATTTTAGGATTATTTAATTTAATATTTATTGGTGGTTTTTTTAAGACCGCCTATAAGTTTGCAAAGCCATTTGTCATCTTTACTATTGCTTCTTTTTTAGTTGTTGGTATTGGTGAAACACTATTCCATATTCCTGGCCTTTCTTCTTTGAATGCTTTTAGTTTTACGCATATAGGTTTACAGATAGGTGTACTTTTTACAGGTGCAATTATTTTTATATTTTTGAGTGTTATTTCACTACATTGGTCTATTAAAAATTTTGAAAAGATAGATTTATAATATGCTTTTTCTTGATTATAAAACTAATATAAGGTTAAAAAATTTTTTTATACGTTAATTATTATGTATATATGTTATTTTTAGCAAAACTATAAGTGTGGTTTTTAATAATTAACAATTAACTCTTTTTATATACTTTTCTTATTGTTTTAGAGTAGTTAAGTTTAATAGTATTTTTTATCTCATATAGATGCTTTATAATGTGCTCTAATTTCTTATGGTAATAAATTTAACAATATTTATTAACTTCTTAGACATTTTGATGTCATTATTACAATAAAGATTTTTTTAACTCTATTAAAAGAACAAATTTAGATAAAGTTTTAGATAATAGATAAAATAAAAAATCCCCTTGTTTCGGCATAAAAAGGTCAAAACAAGTGGAATATATAAGGCTTTGATATTTAATAGATATTAAGTTTTGAAAATTAAGAAATTTTGAAAGATTTAATTTTTTATTTGATATTTAATTTTTCAAAGTCTTTTTTAATTTCTTCTATAGGTAAACCCATTACATTATAATAAGTTCCGGAAATAATCGTGGAATTTATATAATTATTATCTTGAATACCATATGCACCGGCTTTATCAAATGGTGAGCCGGTTTTTAAGTAAGCTTCAATTCTTTTATCTGTTAAATTATGTAAGACTAATTTTGTCATTATTTTTTTTGAAGATAGAATTTTAGAATCTTTAATAATAAAATAACTTGTTTCAACTACATGTGTTTTTTCATTTAACAGTTTAAGCATTCTAATAGCATCTTGATCATCTTTTGGTTTGGTTAAAATTTGATTATCAATAAAAACTAAAGTATCACATGATAATACATAGTCATGTGGAAATAATTTAGAAACATATAATCCTTTTTCTCTAGCAATATTATAAGGTAAATCAAAAGGTGAATCTGCTTTAACAGCTCTTTCATTTATATTGGCAGGATATATTTTTAAATCACCAGTATATATTTTTTTAATTAGTTCTTGACGACGTGGAGATTTTGAAGCTAAAATTAACATTTTATAAATGGGCTATAGAAGTAATAACTAAAGGATTTCTTCTTGTAACTTTGTAAAAATATTGACTAGTAAAGCTATTAATTTCTTCTTTTAAGTCACTTTCATATTTAGCTTTAGAATTAGAAATAATTTCAGCTAATTTATTTGCTAAATCCTTAACGTAACTTGATTCACTAGTAACATAATAAGAAAATCCTTTGGTAGTAATATTTGGTTTACCAATTAATTTATGATTATCTGTTGCAAAAGCAATAGAAACTACACCATTAGTTGAAAGCCATCTTCTTTCCTTAATGCAGTTAGTTGAAATGCCGATTGATTCAGTTGATTCTAAATATTCAACATCAGTTTTGATTCTTTCACCTGCAAAGCAATGGTGGTTTTGTAAATAGACAACATCACCATTAGAGCAAACAAAAGTTCTTTCTCTAGCTAATCCACATTCAACAGCAACATCAGCGTGTAATTTTAACATGTGGTATTCCCCGTGTACTGGCATAAAGTATTTAGGTCTAACAATTTTTTGAATAAGTCTAAGCTCTTGTCTACATGGGTGGCCTGAAGCGTGTAATTGATTAAATATTGAATTTACTAAAACATTTGCACCATCTCTAGTTAATTGGTTAATAACTTTATTAATAGCGGCAGTATTTCCAGGAATAGGGGAGGAAGATAAAACTATTGTATCTCCTGGAGCTATTTTAACTTGACGATGAGTATTATAAGCAATTCTAGATAAGGCAGCTAATGGTTCTCCTTGGCTTCCAGTGCAAAGTATTAAAATTTGAGATGGAGTAGTCTTTCTTAATTCATCAGGATTCTTAATAATATAAGAATCAGGTAAATCAATATAACCGAATTCTCTAGCCGCTTGAATATTTGATTCCATTGAACGTCCAAAGATTGCTATTTTGCGATCGTAATGTTTAGCGGCTTCAATAATTTGTTGTATACGTGAAATATTTGAAGAAAATGTTGAAACTATTAATCTTCCTTCAGTGTTTCTAAAAATTTCATTTATAGCGTGAATAACACTTTTTTCAGATTGAGTATAGCCTTCTTTTTCAGCATTTGTAGAATCAGCTAAAAGTAAATCGACCCCTTCAGAGCCGAATTTAGCTAATCTATCCAAATCAAAATCATGATCAACTGGAGTTAAATCAACCTTAAAATCACCAGTGGTCATTATAGTTCCTTCAGGAGTTTCTACTTTAATACCATATGAATCTGGAATAGAATGTGTAACATGGAAAAAAGATACTTTAAAAGAACCAGCATTTATTACTGATCTATCATCATATTCGACAAGTTTAGTATTAACTTTTGTTTTCATTTCAGCAATTTTATGCTTAATTAAAGCAATTGCTAACCTTGGAGCATAAATAACAGGCACATTAACTCTTTGTAGTAAAAAAGGAATACCACCAATGTGGTCTTCATGTCCATGTGTGATAAATAATGCCTTAAATTTATTTCCAGCTTCTTTTAATCTAGTAAAATCGGGAATTATATAATTAACCCCTGGTAAACCACTATCAGCAAACATAACACCAGCATCAATACAAATCATTGTATTCTGATCTTCTATTACATAACAGTTTTTACCTACTTCTCCTAAACCACCTAAAGCATAAACAGCAACTTTATTAGCGTTCTTTTCCATTTTTAAAATACTCCTAATTCAATTTTAATTAAGATAACAAACAAAACTCCTATAGAGTTTTATTTAATTATGTTTTAAATTCAATTAATTTTACACTATTTTTAAAAATTGTCAAACCTAAATGCTAACAGCGCCATTTTCAATCTTAAATGGGTCATTTTTATCAAATCTATCATAATATAAAATACCATCTAAGTGGTCGTATTCGTGTTGAATGCAAATAGCTAAATAACCAAAAGCAGTAATAGTAACTTCTTTTTCAGTTAATGCATCATAACCTTGTAAAACAACTTTATAATAGCGCATAGTTAAACCAGGATGCTTCTTTTTAACTGATAAGCAGCCCTCTCCTCCATTTAAATATGCCCTTTTTACTGATGTTTTTAAAATAACTGGATTTAGTAAAGCATATTGGTAAGTTTTATTATTATCAGTTAAATAGATTGCAAATCCACGTTTAGAAACACCTATTTGAGGACAAGCAAGACCAATACCTGATTGAATGTTATGTTGTTTAGCATATTCATCATCTTGTGATAATTTTAAATAATTCACCATTTCAATAAGAAGATCCTTATCTTCTTTAGTATAGGGTTTTGGAAATTCTGAACATTTGGTTCTTAAAACTTTGTCTTTATCTGTAAAAATATGTAACATTTTAATATATCCTTTTTGTTTCAATTGTAGTTTACCATAATTTATATTTATAATAAAAGAGAATAGCTTACCTATGAATAATTTAGAAAAAGTAAAACAAGAAATTAATAATTATCAAGAAGAATTTAAAAAATCAAAAGAGTATTTGGATTTAAAACAAAAAGATTTTGCCCTTTATAAAGATAAAAATCTTTTACCATACTTTAAACAAAAAGAAAAAATAGAAGAAGATATTAAATATCTTATCCCTGGATCCAAAGAATTTGAACAAAAGCTTATTGATTATCAAAACATTTTAAATAAATTAAAAGAATCAAAAACAGTAAAAGAATACATTGAAAGTTATAATAATCTTTTAAAAATAAAAAAGTTAATAGAAGACAAATTATTAAAAAAGCTATATGAATAGAATAAGAATAATCGGTGGAAAATTTCGTTCAAGATTACTAATATTACCACCATTAAATATTGATATAAGACCAACTCAAGATCGAGTAAGAGAAGCAATTTTTTCTGCTATAAGTAAAGAAATTGAAAATAAGGTTTGTCTTGATCTTTTTGCAGGTTCAGGTGCCATGGGCTTTGAAGCTTATTCACGTGGGGCTAAATATATATATTTTAATGATAGTAATAGAAAATGCGTTGACGCAATAAAAAAGTCAGCAACAGATTTAGATATCACTAATAACATTAAGGTATATAATCTTGATTATTTAAAAGCACTTAATCTTTTTAAAGATACGAATATAAAATTTGACTTAGTTTTTTTAGATCCTCCATATAAATTAAACGTTAATAATAAAATCATTGAATATTTAATTAAATTTGATTTACTTAATAAAAATTCAATTGTCATTTGTGAACAAGAAGATGAAATTACTGAAATTGAAGGATTTAATTTAAAAAAATACAAATATTCATATAAAAGAGTTGGAATATATAGAAAGGAAAATTTATGAGAATTGCATGTTATCCAGGGTCATTTGATCCAATTACTAATGGGCATGTTGATATTGCCTTACGAGCTTTAAATATGTTTGATAAACTTTATATAATAGTTTCTAATAATTCAGAAAAAACACATTATTATTTTACTGAACAAGAAAGAATACAAATTTGTAAAGAAGTTTTTAAAAAATACAAAAATATTGAAGTTATTTCTCAAGAAGGCTTAACTGCTCATCAAGCTAAAAAACTTAATTGTCAAGCAATAATTAGAGGATTAAGAATGGTTTCAGATTATGAATTTGAAGTTCAATTTGCAGAAGTTAATCAATATTTATGCAAAGAAGTTGATATGGTTTTCTTAATGGCAAGAAAAGAATTTTCATTTATTTCTTCAACCCGTGTAAAAGAAATTTATCATTACACAAAAGATGTTGCTCATTTAGTACCATCACCTGTCTTGGAAGCTTTTAGAATAAAGAACAAGAATTAAGAAAAAATAAATAAAAAAACTTGGAGTTTGAAGGGTACTCTTAATCCTAGGACTAACAGGAAAGAAGTACACTTAAATTAATCCAAGTTTTTTATTATCTTTATTATTTAATTAATCACTTAATGAGGAAGAACGGAAGAACTTAACTAAGCCAGATTCATATTGTTGAGGTACATTAGAAGAAGTATATTTAGTATCTTGTATTGTTGCATAAACTTTAGCAATATGATAATTAAAGTCATTAACTATAGAAGCATCCTTGATTTTTTCATCAATATTTTTAGTAGCTCTGAACCACATTAATAATGGATTAGAAGAAACAGGTAAAGCGCCAGAAATTGTTCCATCAGGAGAATTTAAACTAACAGTAGTTTGTTTAACTTCTTGATCATCATTGTCATGATTTTCTGAATATTGATACCAAGTCTGATAAATATTTGTTCCGTTTTGTGGGTTTCTATTGACTGCGTAATTCAAACCTTCTAATTGATCTTTTGTTACTTGGTAATAGTTATAGTAGTTTTCATCAACATTATAAGTGGATTTGTTATCTTCATTTATGTTGACATCTAAGTAATAAACTTTAACAGCGTTATCTCTTTCAGAATAAGCTTGTAAACCTTTTTGCAAATCACTTGAGACTGAAGAATCAGTTCCGAAGATTACTGCGAATTCTTCACCACCTTTGTTAAGTTCTTTAATTTTATTAATTAAGCTATTGTAATTGATTCTATTGTTTTCTAAATATTTAGTTCTTTCAGCTTCTGTTATACCACTAGTAATTGCTTTAGTAATAGGAGCAATACACAAAACAATTCCAACAACAACACCGACTAAACAAACAACTTGGAACCAAGCAGTGGTTTTAATCCAATCCCAAACTCTATCAAGTAATTTTTTCATTAAATTAGACTCCTTAATCTTTATATTGATTTACTAAATTAAATCTTAAGTATTTTAACATTGTTAATAGGTATTATCAATAAAAAGTTATACCTATATAAAAATAAAAGAGTGATATATTAAGCAGACGTATCTAATATACTTTACTTAGCAATCACTCTAATATAAATGGTTTGATAATACAGGGGGATTGATTATCTACCATATGGTAAGAAAAAATGACTTACGAAACTCGTCTTAACGAGTATTTTTATTATAATGTAACCGATTACATTTGTCAAATGATATTGTTTTAAAATTTAATTTAGAAAAATTACTTAGAGTTATAAAATATTTTTTGTTTAATATAAAAAAACAGTTGACAAAACCTATAGTAGTCTTTATGATTACTAGTGCAGCTTGATTTGTTAACTGCTGCCTTGTTAGTTAAGTGGTATAACGGATCCATGGTAAGGATCAATCGCTTGTTCGATTCAGGCACGAGGCACCATTATTATGAATATTCACAAAGTACTTCTATGAAGTGCTTTTTTTATTTTAAAGGCATTTTTTAAAAATTTCTTCTTCTTTATTTTTATAAAACATTGACAGTTGTCTAATATTTAAAGATAATAAATAAAGATTGGAGATTAATAAATATGAAAAAAGGATTATTTTTAATATTACCTTGTTTAGTTTTACCACTATTAGGAGGATGTGAAAAGGAAAATACTTCTAATAGCAATGTTGTTAGCTCAGTTGATTCTACTACTAATAGCAGCGTTGATAGTGTAAAAACTGATAGTAGTGTATCTAGTAGTAATTCTAATGATAGTGGTTCAAATAATAATGAAAATTTAAAAATTGTAGTTCCTGTTAAACCAGTTTTAAATATGGGATTACCTATTTTTGCTGTTTTAAAAGATGGACTAGAAGGAAAAGTTAAATGGGAATCTTCTGATCCTAATATTATTTCTATCACTTCTAGAAGCTCAACAGAGAATCCTAATGATAGTTCTTTAGATTTTAAAACAGAAGGTTCTTTTTGGACTAAAAAGACAGGTAAAGTCACTATTACTGCAACTTTGGAAGGCACTAATATTAAATCTTCAATTGAATTAGGTTTAGATGATAATTATTCAGAAATGGATGAGACTTTATATTCTTCAGTAACATCTAGTTTAAAAGCAACTTCTATAGAAAATACTAAAACCTTCAATAATAAATTAGAACAATTAACTGATGAAGATACTTATCAAATTACTACTATTTTTGAAGAAAATATTGCTCCTACTAGTAATGAAACAAATTATACAGATGCTTATCAATTAATAGAAAAAGATTTACTAAAAGATAAAATAACTATTAATCAATCTAGAATAAAAAGTTCAACTGGTGTTGGTTATGCTGCTGTTGAAGAGATAAATATTTATAACGAATTGAATTATAGTCCTGTGACCAATAATGAAGGTGAAAAATTTAAATTTAATGATTCTTATTATATTAATTTCTTAAAGAAATTTGATCATAATCAATTTGTTTCATATGATAACAATAAAACTTATCACTATATTGGCGGCTATGTGGGAATGGAAGACTTAGCTTACAATTTCACAATGAATAAGGATTTTTATCCAGATGATATATATTTTGAAGTTGATAACAATCAAATTGTTTCTTTAAATTTCGTTGTTGCCCCATTTAAGAGTAAAGAATCGGATACAACATATTATTCAACAACCTTAAAAGCCACTTTTAGTGATTTAAATACAGCAAAAATTGATCATTTAAAGCCATATAAAGCTAGTGATGCAGTTAATGAAAAATTAGAAAAAGCTAAGAAGAATCTTATAGATGGAAAAAATTATACTTGCGTTACAAATATAAAAAGTGACAATGGTGAAGTAGATAAAAAAATACAATCAATATTTACACAAAACACCATAGATCAAATTGTTACTGATAATAAAACTAATGCTTCAGCTCACTCTGGTTTAACCATAATTGATAATAAATTAATTTCATATAAATATGATGATTCTACAAAAGTTGTAACCAAAGTTAGTGACTTAGAAGGAACAATAGATAAACAATATCCTACCTTCGATTTTTCTAATGATATTTTCTACGATGATAATGGAAGTTATAAAACACAACAAACATTTGGAAGTGAAATTATAGAGTGTTCTGGTTACCTTACTAAAGATTTAAAAGGTATGGTAAATGGAGCTAGCCAAGGTGTTGTTAGTTTTGAAAATGATAATATTAAAGAAATTAAAGGTGCTTTATATTCATTAACTTATGAAACAAATGTTAATGTAACTATGGAATTTACTGATGTTGGTTCTAGTGAGGTTGACATTGACTTTTCTAAATTAAACACACCTAGTAAAGATAGTTGGGAAACAAATCCTGATTTATCTACTTTATTATCAAATATGAAAGAATGTCATATGGATGATAAATTACCTTATTTATTACCTAGTGTTGGTTATAATAATTCGGTTTTTAAAGTTCAAAATGGATATAAATTAAATATTGATGGTAAAGAAACTGATGTTAGCAGTAATTGTAGTTATATTAAAACAGGGGTATTTAATACAGAAGATGATGCTAATTCATTTATGAATGAATATATTGCTCTTATTAAAAGTAAAGGTTATCAACTTACAAGTGCAAAATTAGTAGATGAAAAAGAAATAATAGATTTATATCAAAAAGCTGGAACAGATTACTATATTGGTGTTGCTAATATTTACTGGAATAACAAGGTTATTTACATTTATGCCTGCGGAGGAGATGTAACTATTCCTAATATTTAAATAAAATAAATAAGCTTCTATTAATTGTTGATAGAAGCTTTTTAATTTGTAAAATTTAAGAATGATTTTTAGTTTTAATTCAAAATAAAAGATTCAATTTTGAGTAGTATTATTTGAAATTTTTCATACTTTTGGTAAAATTAAATTGTCCAAAGGACGACATGCGTTTCCGACATTTTAATTTTGGGAGCGGGTATCTTAGATGGTGTTGAGTACTAGCTTTGCTAGGGTCCTAAAGTCTAATTTTATGCACCCACCTTGTAAGCAAGGGAATCTAAAAAGTTCTTTGGGCATTTTTATTAAAATCAATATAAAGATTGGAGCTAAAAATGAAATACGATAATCTCTGTGTCAGTTGCTTAAGAGCCTTGAGTTTAGATGGTACTAACAATGCTAAATCAGGTCATCCTGGAATGGCTTTATCGTCAGCGCCAATTGTTTATACTTTATATACAAGACATTTAAATAGTGATCCTACTCATCCTGAATGGGTTAATAGAGATAGATTTATCTTATCTGCAGGCCATGCTTCAATTTTACTATATTCCTTATTGCATTTATCTGGGTTTAATGTTAGTAAAGATGATTTGAAGAACTTTAGAAAATTAAATTCTAAAACACCTGGTCATCCTGAAGTTGGTCACACTTCCGGAGTAGATAATACTTCAGGTCCTTTAGGTCAAGGTATTGGTCAAGCCGTTGGTGTTGCTTTAGCTGAATCAATTTTAAGAAATTCATATCCTGAAGGTGATAAGCTTTTTAATCATTATACTTACTGTTTATGTGGTGATGGTTGTTTAGAAGAAGGTGTTTCACAAGAAGCTATTTCTTTTGCTGGTGAAAATCATTTAAATAAATTAATCTTATTTTATGATTATAATAAAGTTACTTTAGATGGACCTTTGTCTGATTCTTCTTCAGAAGATGTTTCTTTACGTTTTAAAGCTGAAGGGTGGAACGTTATTAGAGTAACTGATGGTAATGATTGTGAATTAATTGATCAAGCTATTATTCAAGCAAAACAATCATTAGATAAACCTAGTGTCATTATTGTTGATACAATAATTGGCTATGGTACTCCATTGCAAGGAACATGTAAATGTCATGGTTCCCCTGTTGGTTTAGAAAATGCTGAAAAAGCTAAGGAATTTTATAAATACAATTATGGACCATTTGAAGTTCCTGATGAAGTCTATATGGTTTTTAAATCTTCAATTTATTCTCGTGGTATTCAGGCTTATAATTTATATGTAAAAACTTATAAAGCTTATAAAGAAAAATATCCTGAACAAGCTAAACAAATTGAAGGATTAATAAATAACGATGTATCAAGTTTTTTAATTAAGGATATTGATTCAATACAATTTGATAAAGACGAAGCTACTAGAATAGCTTTTGGGCATGCCTTAAATCTTTTTGCAAGTAAATTACCAAACTTAGTGGGTGGTTCTGCTGATGTTGCTTCTTCAACTAAAACAAAAATGCAAGATGTTCCTACTTATACATATAAGACTCCTAATGGTAGAAACATTAATTTTGGAATCCGTGAATTTGGTATGGCATGTATTCAAAATGGCTTACTTTTACATAAAGGCTTAAGAAGTTATGTTTCTACTTTCTTAGTTTTTTCTGATTATTTAAAACCCGCTATTAAATTAGCCGCCTTATCAAAACTGCCTGCGGTCTATATTTTTACTCACGATAGTATTGCTTTAGGTGAAGATGGGCCAACTCATCAACCAATTGAACATTTAGCAATGTTAAGATCTATTCCTAATGTTAATGTTATTAGACCTGCTGATTCAAAAGAAACTTTTGCTGCGTTAAAACTAGCTTTTGAATCTACTTCAACTCCTACTGTTTTGATTTTAACTAGACAAAATGTAAGACAAGTTCCTAATACTAATTATTTGGGAGTTAAAAATGGTGGTTATATTGTTTCCAAGGAAATAAAAAAATTAGATTTTACATTAATTGCTAGTGGTTCGGAAGTTAACTTAGCATTAGATGCACAAAAGATTTTATTAGAAAAAGGAATAGACACTCGTGTAGTTTCTATGCCTAGTTTAAATAGTTTTAATGAATTAGAAGAGAATAAAAAAGAAGAAGTTCTTGGAGGTGATTATTCTCATCGTATCTTTGTTGAAATGCTTTCAACTTATGGCTTATATAGATATAGTAAATATGTAATGGGTCTTGATGAATTTGGACGTTCAGCACCTGGTAAAGATGTTACTAATTTCTTTAAATTCACCCCTGAAGAATTAGCTAGAAGAGTTGTTGAAGCAATAGAAAAGGAAAATAAATGAAGAGAGAATTAGGTATTTTATTACCAATTTTTTCTTTACCAAATAGATATTTAATTGGAAACTTTGGTAAAGAAGCATATGAATTTATCGATTATCTAAATGAAGCTGGGGTAGAGGTTTGGCAGCTTTTGCCTTTAAATCCTACTTCCTATGGTGACTCTCCATATCAAGCTTATTCTTCTTTTGCTTTTAATCCCTATTTTATTGATCTAGATAATTTAAAAGAGTTAAGCTTATTAACTGAAGAAGAAATTAAGCCTTTAATTTCAATATCTAATCATGTTGAATATGGTGTACTTTTTAAGAATTTTTATAATGTAATTAGGATAGCTTATAATCGCAATAAAGATTTAAATGTTTTTAATATAAACAATTTTAAAAAGAATCTAAGTCAAGATTTAAAAAATTATTTTGAATTTATGACATTAAAAGTAAATTTCAATTTTTCTAGCTTTTTATCCTGGCCTAGTGAGTACTCAAATCATAAGAAATCAGACATTAAAGAATTTGTAAAATTACATGAAGATGATTATAACTTTTTTGTTTTTATTGAATTAGTCTTGGAAATTCAATATAAAAAATTAAAAGATTATGCCAAAGCAAAAAATGTAAAGATTTTAGGTGATCTTCCTATTTATGTTGCCTTAGATTCTAGCGATGTTTGGGCTAATCGCTCATTATTTAAATTTAAAAATAATAAACCTAGTAAAGTAGCAGGTGTCCCGCCTGATTATTTTTCTCCTGATGGTCAATTATGGGGTAATCCTATTTATAATTATAAGAAAATGGAAAAAGACAATTTCTTTTTTTGGAAAAGAAGAATTGAAAAGTGTAAGGAAATATATGATTTATTACGTTTAGACCATTTTCGTGGTTTTGAATCATTTTATGAAATTGATTATGGTGCTAAAAATGCTAAAGTAGGGCATTGGAAAAAAGGACCGGGTTTAAAATTAATTAATGTTATAAAAAAAGCAGCTGGTAAAATGAAAATTATTGCTGAAGACTTAGGTCAACTTACTAAAGCTGTTTATAAATTAAAAAAAGACGCTAATTTATGTGGATTAAATATTTATCAATTTGGTTATTCTTTAGAAGATAAACATTTCAAATCAAGTTATTTACCTCAAAATTATAAAGTTAAATCCGTGGCTTACTTAGGAACCCATGATAATATGACTACTAATGAGTTTTTATCTACAGTTTCTAAACCTTTAAAGGAACATATTTTTAAAGATTTGAAAGTAAATAATATTAAAGATGCCCAGGAAGAAATGCTTAAAAGAATTGTTCTTTCTAAATCTAAATTGGTTATTTTAACCTTACAAGATTTACTTTTCGAAGGAAAAGAAGGAAGAATTAACACTCCTGGTGTTGCTTCCAATAATTGGATTTACGCTACTACTCACTTATATAAAGATAAGACTTTTGATTATTTAAACTATTTAAGAAAAATTTCTAAAAGATGAACATTGAAATAATTTATGAAGATGCACAAATTATCGTTGTTAATAAACCAAGTAATTTGCTAACTATTGCGAATTTGAAAAATAAAACTGATAATTTATATCACTATTTATCTTTATATGTTAAGCAAAAAAATAAGATGAATAAGGTATTTATTGTTCATCGTTTAGATTTTCAAACATCTGGTTTAATTGTTTTTGCAAAATCATTTAAAGTAAAAGAAGAATTACAAAAATTATTTGAAACAGGTCAAGTTATCCGCAAATATCAAGCTATCACAACTAATAAGCCACCAAAAGAAACAGATGTTTTAATAAATTATTTAGTTATTGATAAATTTGGAAATGTTTTTAATTCCACAAAAAATCATCCAAATGCCAAAAAAGCTATTACTAAATATAAATTTATAAAAAAAGTTAAAGAGGGATATTTGCTAGATATTGAAATTATAACTGGTAGAAAAAATCAAATTCGTATTGCTTTAGCTAATATAAACTGCCCTATTGTAAATGATTCAAAATACTCTAAGCAAAAGGGAAAAAGAATGTATTTAAGAAGTTATTTATTAGATATTACTAAGTTTAATAAAGATTATTTATTTAAGATAAATGGCTTTTATTAGTGTTTTAATGCTTTAAATGTTAAAATTTAATTGTTGAAGGGATGAAAAATATATGGAATGGTTAAAAGAAAATATAGGTGTCTTTATTATAATTATCTTAATAATTCTTTTTATTATAACTTGTATTATTTTCTTTATTTTGAAAAAGACTAATTGTCTTGTAAAAAATACAATAATTTCACCTTTAAAAGAAGAAGTAAATATTTTTAGAAATTCTAATAATGAAGATAAAGAAATACTAGAGATAAAAATTTATAATACAAATTTCCGTGATGTTATTATTTCTTCTTTTGGTTTACAATACAAAGGCCAAATCTTTGACTTTATAAAAGAATATCAAGATAGTTTAGAATTAAAAGATACTCCAGTTATTCCTGCACGCTCATATATTAATTTTCATGTAGATCCATTACGTGTTGAAGATTTTGTTATAAAAAATAATTTTAATAAAAAAAGAATTTCCACTATATATAACATTGTTGTAGATTCAGTAGGAAATATTAATAAAATAAATAATCGCAAATTAACCAGGGTTTTAAGACAAAGGGCAGCATTTAGAGCCAAATTGCAAAAGCAAGAAAAGCATGAAGTGAAATTAAATTGTTATAAAGCTAAACATAAAGGAAAAGAACCATTCTTTGAATTTTTATATAGATTTTTTAATACAAATATTACTAAAATACCTGATTTTGCTTATATAAATAAAAATGATAATAAGAATGTCCAAACAAAAATAAAAATAGAAAATGATAAACTAAGTGAAGAGAAACAATTACTATTAGATTTTGCTAAATCCAAAAATAATTCTTTGAATGAAAATGAAATAAAAGATTTTTTGATTAATAAAAATATCAGCTTTATCACTTTAGATGAAGCAATTAAATTTTTAAAAGAAAATAGTATTGTTATTAATAATGATGAAGATGATTTTTCAAAAGAAAACGAAACTATAAACCAAGGGGATTAGAGTATGACTATTTTATTTGTAATGGATTCTTATGGACTTTTAAATAATGGGACTAGCTCAACAGCACAGCGTTTTGCTAATGAATTAAGAAAAAGGGGAAATATTGTTAGAATTCTTGGTGTTGAAAGTCCTGAAACATCAAATGACCCATATTATTATGGGTTGAAAAAGTTTTATTTTCCTATTTTTCAACCTTTGATTGATAAACAAGGCTTCGCATTTGCTAAATGTGATGATGTTAAAAAAATTGTTGAAGCGATAAAAGGATGCGATATTGTTCATCTTTTTTTACCTTTTCCGCTTGAAAATCGTGCAAGAATTATTGCTCAGTCTCTTAAGGTTCCAGTAACTACTGCCTTTCATTTACAATGTGAGGATATTACTTATTCGGCTAATTTAGGACATGTTAAATTCATTAATAGGGCTTTATATAGATTTTTCTATCTTTATTTTTATCAATATATTAGACATGTTCACTGTCCTTCTTTAATGATGGCTAAAACATTAAAAAAATACGGATATAAAAATAATGTCTGTCATGTAATTTCTAATGGTGTTTCTGGTTTCTTTAAACCCATAAAAGCAGATAAACCAGTAGAATTTAAAGATAAATTTGTTATTCTCATGATTGGTCGTTTATCTAAAGAAAAAAGACAAGATGTTTTAATTAAAGCAATTAAATATTCTAAGTATAATGATAAAATTCAATTGATTTTATGTGGTCAAGGTCCTACATTAAATAAATTGCAACATTTATCAACAAAATGTTTAAAAAATCCTTTACTTGTAAGGTTTGTTAAACAAGAAGAATTAAGAAATATAATTAATTATTCTGATTTATATGTTCATGCTTCTGATATTGAATCTGAAGCGATTGCTTGTATTGAAGCTTTTACATGTGGTTTAGTACCGGTTATTTCAAATAATCCCAATTCTGCTACAAATCAATTTGCACTAGATAAAGTTTGTTTATTTAAACATGGTAATTATAAAGATTTAGCTAAACATATTGATTATTTTATTGAGCATCCTGAGATTAAAGAAGAATTATCTAAAAAATATTTAGATTATTCAAAAAAATTTAGATTAGAAGCTCAAGTTAAAGCTTTAGAAAATGTTTTTAAGTTAGCAATTAATGAGCATAAAGAAGGAAAAGATTTAATAGTTGTTAAACCATCTAAATTTAATGAATTTAAAATGAAAAAAATAAAGAAAATAATTGCTAAAGAATTCAATTTTAATATTGATGATTTTGCAAAAATTGAAAAATAACTATAAATATAAATTATCTTTCTTATTATTTTCACCAGAAATAATCATACCATCAATAGTTGCCTGCATTGGATTAGTTGCAATGTGAATAGGAATAGAAAGTTTATTTTGAAAATATTCTCTTACACCATTTAAAAGACAGCCACCACCTGATATAGTAATCCCGCCTTGTATAACATCAGAAGATATTTCAGCCGGAGAAGTCTCTAAAACATCAATCATTAAATCTAATATTTGATCATAAACTTTATAGCAAATTTGATTTATTTCACTTGTAGAAATAATTAGTGAGGTCGGTAAACCAGTAAGGGAATCTTTACCATTTACTTCTAATAAACTATTATCGTAGTTTTCTAATAAAGTTCCTATTTTTAATTTTAAATATTCACTAGTTTTAAAGCCAACGATTAAATGATGTTCTCTTCTAAGGTATTTACTTATTTCATTTGTTAATGTGTTACCAGCAATATTTATGGAAGTTGATTTAACAATTTTTCCGAGGGCTAAAGTTGAAACATTAGTTTTAGCACCACCAATATCAACAATCATTGTTCCCTTGGTTGAGTAAATATTTATTCCAGCACCAATAGCTGCCATTTTACTGGCATCAGCTAAATAAATTTTTTTAATTTTTAAGCTTTTGGCTAATTCAAAAATAGCATTTTTTTCTACATCTGTAATATTACTTGGAGTAGAAAATATGACAGTTGAATGTTTTATTTTTCCATCTAAATGATTATTTTTAAAAGCTTCTAAAAGAAATGATTTTGCTTGCTCAACAGAGCTAATAACACCATCTTGAACAGGGAAAACTAAAGAATAATCTTGAGGAACTTTACCTATCAATTTATTAGCTAAGTATCCTATTTCGACAACTTTTTTGATTTTTGTATCCAAAATCAAACATGTTGGCTCATTAAAGAGTATATCTTTAGAATTATTTGATTTAATTAATGTATTGGAGCTTCCAAAGTCAATTGCTATTATATTTGCCATATAAATATTTTAGCATATTAGAATTGATCTTTGTGATGGGCTTCGTATTTCTTTCTTAAAGCAGTTTCTAAAATCTTCTTTCTCATTCTTAAAGATTTAGGAGTAACTTCAATTAATTCATCAGAGTTGATGTAATCTAAGCAAGCTTCTAGTGACATTTTTCTTGGAGCTTTTAAAACAACTGTAAAATCCTTATTTGAAGAACGTTGGTTACCTAAAGATTTTTGTTTAGTAACTGTAACAGATAAATCCATGTTGTATTTGTTTTCACCGACGATCATACCTTCATAAACTTCTACGCCAGGACCAATAAACATTGTTCCTCTTTCTTCAGTCGATTTAATAGCATAAGCTGTAGCTTTTCCAGTATCAACGGAAACTAAAACACCTAAAGAACGTTCACCAAGTCTAGCATTAATCATTGGACGATATTCTTTAAAAGAATGGTTAGCAACACCATAACCACCAGTAATAGTCATAAATGGGGTGTTAAATGAAAGTAAACCACGAGAAGGGATAACATAAGTTAATCTAGTTAAATTATTTGTTGATTCCATTGAAATTAATTCAGAAGCTCTTCTACCAATCATATCCATTACTGCACCAACATATTGGTCAGGAACATCAATTTGTAAGTCTTCAAATGGTTCACAATCAACGCCATTAATTTTCTTAATAATAACTTCAGGTTTTGAAACTAATAGTTCGAATCCTTCTCTACGCATTGTTTCAATTAAAATTGAGAGATGAAGTTCGCCACGCCCAATTACTGTAAATGATTCAGTTGATGGGATACTTTCATATCTTAAAGAAACATCTTTTTGACATTCTTTAAATAATCTTTCTTCAATTTGCTTAGCAGAAAGTAATTTACCTTCTCTACCAGAGAATGGTGAATGGTTGGCTGAAAAAGTCATCTTTAATGTAGGCTCATCGATTCTTAATTTTTCTAAAGGCTCGATATGATCCTTATCGCAAACAGTTTCGCCGACATTAATATCTGCTAACCCACCAATTGCGACAATGTCTCCTGCATAGGCTTCTGTTAATTCAATTTTCTTTAAGCCAAGGAAACCATATAATTTAGTAATTTTAAAATTCTTGGTAGAACCATCTAAACGACAACAAGTTACATCTTCACCAACTTTTACTTTACCTCTATCTATTCTACCAATACCGATTCTTCCAACATAATCGTTGTAATCAAGTAAGGAAGGTTGAAATTGTAAAGGCGCATTAACATCAACTTTAGGGGCTGGAATATATTTTATAATCATATCAAAAACTGGATCCATACCAGGTTTTTGATCTTCTACTTTATCAGAATAAGAAGAGGTACCTTTTAAGGCTGAAGTGTAGACAACAGGGAAATTAAGCATTTCATCATCTGCACCAAGTTCAATAAAAAGGTTCAAAACATCATCAAGTGTTTTTTGAATGTTAGCATTAGGTCTATCAACTTTATTAATAACAACAATAGGTTTTAAATGTGATTCGAATGCTTTTTTCAAAACAAATCTAGTTTGAGGCATAGTTCCTTCGAAAGCATCTACAACGAGTAGAACACCATCGACCATATTCATAATTCTTTCAACTTCACCAGCAAAATCAGCATGGCCCGGAGTATCAACTATATTAATTCTATAATCTTTATAATTAATAGCAGTAGTTTTAGAAAGAATAGTAATTCCTCTTTCGTGTTCCAAATCATTAGAATCCATTACATCAATATCAACATTTTGGTTATCTCTAAAAGTTCCTGAGTTCTTTAATAATTGACCAACTAATGTAGTTTTCCCATGGTCAACATGAGCAATAATTGCAACGTTTCTAATTTGTTTCATTTTAAATCCTTCTTTCAATAAATATATAAAACTTTTGTTATCCTAAAAAATTATATCAAAAAATCAAATCTAAGTTATTAAAATAATGTTATTAAATAAGCGTTTTCATAGAATATTTTTGATTTATACAATAATATGATATAATTTTAATTGTTAATGAGCTTAACTAATTATGGAAAAACAAAATAATTATTTTAATACTGGTGCTTTTATAGCAAGATTTCTAAACAATGCGATTTTTATAGAAAATAGGATTGTTCAAATAGTAACTAAAAATAAATTGACAATTAATGATGTAAAAATTTTGTATGCAACTGGTTATCTACTTGAGAAGAAAGAAAATCAAATAAAATATTTATCTAATTATTTATTTATCACTCCAGCTGCTTGTTCATTATCAGTTAATAAATTAATTAAAAACAATTATATTTATATAAAAAAAGATAAAATAGATCGCCGTAACAATTATTTATATCTTTCAAGTAAGGCAGTTGAAACTATTAATAAAATTAATTTGTATCAATTAAGGCTCTATAATATTTTGATTAAAAAATTTGATTTAGAAAAAGTTTCATCAACTATAGAAGTTTTAAAACAATTAGATGAAATTATGGCAAATAGCGAATTAGAATAGGAGGACATTATGCCAATAAAATTAGTATTTGATACATGTGCAGATCTTTCAAATAAAGATTTACCAGAAGCAGATATTTTACCAATTCCAGTTTATATTGATGGAAAGGAATATATTCCTTTTAAGAATTTGCAACCTGAACAATTTTTCGAATTCCAAAAAGAGGCTAAAACATTGCCTCATACTTCAGCGGTTCCTATGATTGATGCTTTTAATTGTTTTAAATCTAATATAGAAAAAGGTAATGAAGTATTAGCAATTTTTATGGGTTCTGGTCATTCTTCTACCTATAATGTAGCTTGCTTAGCTAAAAATCAATTAGTTGATGAATTAGGGCAAGAAATAAATTCTAGAATAGAAATTATTGATTCTCAAAATGTTACTTTTCCCTATGCAGCTTTAGTTTTAGAAGCTGATAAATTAATTAAAGAAGGTAAGCTCACTTTAAAGGAAATAGCAGATAGAATTAATCTTTTGGTTCCTAAAATTCATATGAGAGCTTATATTGATGATTTAACTTACCTTAAAATGGGTGGTAGAATTTCTGGTGTTACAGCTAGTTTAGGTAATCTTTTGAATTTTAAAATTGTTATTAAAACTGGTGAAAATTTAATAGTTCCTACTGATAAATTACGTGGTCTTCCTAAAACTTATAAATGTATTGTAGATACTTTTAAGAAAGAAAATGTAGATTTTTCTTTACCAATATATATTGGACATACTAACGATTTAGAAAGAGCACAAACTTTATATAATTTAGTAGTAGAAGAAACTGGTATCAAACCAGCCAAAATAATTAATATTGGTCCTACTGTTGGTGTTCATGTTGGTCCAGGTGCAACTGGGCTTTGTTGGTTTGTAAAATAATCTTAAGTTATAATTTAGCTAATTTAGCTTTATGATTTCTTTCTAAGCCAAAATGGAAAAAATCATAAACTTCATCAAGAGTCTTAAATTTTGCCATAGCAAAATAATCCCCCATCCCATCAGCTAATACTGGTGGGTTTTTATCTTCATAACAAATATAATTATGATATTTATTATTTATTTCATCCATTGAATGTTTATAATCAGCATCAAATCTTCTTCCAATGTATGCACAATATAATGGAGGATATGAACAATCTTCTTTATTTTTATCAAAAGCAATCATATCGGCCCAAATTTTATAAATATCGATGGAATAAGCAAAATCAATCATATCAGGTGTGTAACCACCTGGAACTCTCATATTAACTTCTAAACCATAAAGTTGACCTTTTTTGCCCAAATGAGAATCTTTTGTTAATCTAAAGAATTCAAGATGGAAGAAACGTGATTTAGCACCAAAGGCTTTAATAATTGCTTGACCTTGTTTTAATAAATCTTCTGGAATAGTCTTTGAAGTATAGTAATAAACATCAGTATATTCAACAACAACATCCATGATAGGTAAAGGAAAAACATGATGAGTAGGATAAATAATATTTCCATGCGAATCACAAACCCCATCCAAAGAAATTAATTCACCATCAATAAATTCTTCCATAATATATTGACGATCTTTAAATTCTTTTTCTTTTTTTGCTAAGAAGGCATCTAACTGATTTTCATTTGAAATTTTGTATGTAAAAGAAGAACCAACACCATCATCAGGCTTAACAATTACAGGATAATTGACTTCATTAATAAATTTTAAACAATCATCTTTATTTTTAAAAAGAGTAAAACGAGCAGTCTTAATATTAGCTAATTTGTATTTTTCTTTCATTAAAGATTTATGTCTAAAATATTTAACTTGATCAAGCTTTGGGCCACTATTAATATTAAAATCTTCTCTAAGGTGGGCATCATCTTGCATCCAGAACTCATTGTTAGATTCTAAAAAATCTATTCTTCCGTGTTTAGAAATAAAATAAGCAACAGCACGATATTTTTCATCATAATTTTTTAAATCAGAAACACAATAATAATCATCTAATGAATCTTTTAAACGTGGATCAAGGAGTTCATAAGGTTGGTCGGCAATACCAAAAACATGGACTCCATTTTCTTTTAAGGCTTTGCAAAAACGAAAATAATTATTTGGAAAATGTGGTGAGACAAAAACAAAATTCATTTCTTTTACCTTCTTTCTTTTATATTATGTAATAAAATTATTTAAAAATCAAAATTAAAAAAATTATAAAAAAATAATAAAAATAAAATATATACTTGTTGAAAGGACAAAATAATGAAAACATTGAAACAAAAAGGCGAAGTAATAAAAGAAATTGCTTTTAAATACAAAAGTAATTTATCTAAACTTATTAAAGATGGAAAAAACTATGAAAATTTAAAATTTGGTTTAACTGCAACAAGTGACGCTTATTCCTTAGAAAATTTACCAGCTAATTTAGATGAACAAACTAAATATTTATTTTTAGTAAAACTCACTTTGGATGCAATAGGAGAGAAAGAAAAAGAAATCCTTAATGGTGATTTTTTCTTTCCACAAAAGAAAAAGTGGTGGGCTTTACAATATTCTCCAGCTGTATATTATAAGGCACGTGCAAAAGCCATAGATGATTTTTACATTTTATCTAAAATATGGGCTTAAGGATTTTTAAGGCTTTTCTAGGATTAATATTATTTTTCAATACTAACATAAAAAATGATGAAAATTACATAAAAAACTTGAAGGTTGAATTGATAAATTCTGGATATATATTTTCATTTGAATTTAACAAATTAAACTTAGAAAATGGTGAATTACAAATTACATTTAGAAAAAATCTTTTATA
>DKCH01000008.1 GCA_002449135.1 Caryophanales bacterium UBA6879
CCAAAGCAATCTCCAACAAGGAATAAGTTCGGCAATAAACCGATTGGTGACCTATACGGGATTCGAACCCATGAATGATACCTTGAGAGGGTACTGAGTTAAGCCACTTCTCCAATAGGCCATAGTTTTAAAACCGTATTAATTTAATCATAATTACACTCTATAATCAAGTTAAGAGTCATTTTTCTTAACTATCTTAGCTCTTGGAAAAGCTTCATTATAAGTTTTCTGCATTTCATTAAAAGTTACATGTGTGTATATTTGTGTTGTTCCTATTGACTCATGTCCTAATAACTCTTGAATCATTCTTAAATCCGCACCATTAGAAAGAAGTTTTGTAGCAAAAGAATGTCTTAATTTATGTGGATGTAAATTCATATAACAGCCACTCTTTTTTTCAATTGATTTTAAAATAAATTCTAAACCACGAGTAGTTAATTTGCTCCCTTTATTATTTAAAAATAGATATTCATTATTTTTATTTGCAATTTTATTAATTAAATTTTGTCTTGTTGTTTTTATATATTTTTTTAATACATTTTGACATGAAATAGTAAAAGGAACTACTCTTTCTTTGTTTCCTTTTCCTAAAATCATTAAAATTCTATTAGCAAAATCAACATCTTTTAATTTTAAATTAACTAATTCTGACGCTCTTAGTCCAGAAGAAAATAATAATTCTATTATAGCTTGATCCCTATTAACTAACTCATCTGTTCTTTCTTTATTAGCTTTAAAAAGTTGCTTTATTTCTTTATCAGTTAAAAAATCTGGAAGTCTTAATCCAATTTTAGGAGAAGAAATAAATTCAAAAACATCTTCATTTATATAATTATTAGAATATAAAAACTTATAAAAATGCTTTAATGCAGCTATATTTTGCTTAATAGAAGAATTCTTTAAACCTTTAGTATTAAGTTCAAGCAAATATGCTCTTGCTTCTTCAATAGTAACCTTCTTAAAATCTATTTTATTTTCTTTCAAAAAATTAAAATAAGATGTTAAATCATGTAAATAAGCTTTATTAGTTAATTTAGAAAAGTTACGATTAGCTAATAAATAATTGCTAAACTCTTCTATCTCTTTAATCATAAATTATTGTCTTTTTTCCACTTGTTTAATGAATTAATAGAAAGTTCATATGCTTTTAATTTTTCCCTTCTTAAAGGAGATTGAAAAATACCATAACACGCATTGATAGGTGCAAAATGTTTAGGAGAAGACATTACTAAATAATTAACTAAACTTCCCATCATACTTTCTAAAGGAATATAACTCGTTTTATTCTCTAAATATAAAGTAACATACATAGCAGCTAATAAACCAGTAGCAGCAGATTCTACATACCCTTCAACACCTGAAAATTGCCCACCTATAAAAATATTAGGGTGATTTTTTAAAGATAAATTTCGATTCAAAACTTTTGGAGCATTTAAATAAGAATTACGATGCATCAAACCAAAACGAGCAAATTTAACATTTTCCATTCCTGGTAAACTAGAAAAGATTCTTTTTTGTTCTTTAAATGTTAAATTAGTCTGAAATCCTACCATATTATATAGACTATTAGCGGCATCATCTTTTCTTAATTGTACAACTGCATAAGGTTTTATATTATTAAAATCTAAACCCTTGGGTTGTAAAGGTCCACATTTTAATGTTAATGGTCCTCTTGAAGCAATAACTTCAATAGGCAAGCATCCTTCAAAGTGTTCAAAATCATGCAAAATTACCTTTTCACCATTTATTAAATCATTAGTAAACTTGTCATATTCTTCCTTATCTAAAGGAATATTTAAATATTTTCCTTCTCCTTTATCAAAACGAGATTTAAAATACATTTTAGAAGTATCTAACGAAGAAAAATATACCAAGGGTGCTGCAGCATCATAAAAGGAGAATGTTTCTTCCCCTGTTAAAAGCTTGAACCGATCTAAAAATTCTTTATCAGTCAAAGGGCCAGTACAAACTATATATATTTCATCATTTTTAAAGTCTAAAAATTTTTGACTTATTATATTAATATTAGGATTAGTCCTAATAGCATTATCTATAAAACTAGAAAAACCTTCTCTATCTACAGCTAATTCACTTCCAGAAGCTAGCTTATTAAAATTAGCAGCTTTCATAAATAAAGAATCAAACACTTCCAATTCACTTTTTAAAAGTCCACAGGCATTATCTTTTTCATTAGATTTTAAAGAATTTGAACAAACTAATTCTCCAAACTTAGTAGAATGAAACGGGCCTTCTAATAATGGTTTTTGATCATATAAATTAATTTTATATCCCCTATTAGCTAAATAATAAGCAGCACTAGTTCCAGCTAAGCCAGCACCAATTATATTAATTGTTCTCATTATCTTTTGTCTTTTCTTTCCTAATTTTTTCCATATATTTACATTTTGGATAATTAGAGCAACCAATAAAAATACCAAAACGAGAATGCTTAATTTCTAAATTCCCACCACATTTTGGACATTTTCTATTCTCAATTTGTTTTTGATATTCTTCATCTTTATTATTAGTAGTAGTTTTTAAGCCTTCGATATAATGACATTTAGGGAAATTTGAACAACCGATAAATTTTTCACCTTTTTTAGATGTACGATAAACTAATTTACTACCACATAATGGACAAACTCTACCTTCAACATATTCGATTTCTTTAGGCTCTTTTTTAATATATTTACATTTTGGATAATTTGAACAAGCAATAAAAGAACCATATCTTCCCTTTTTAATAACCAAAGGAGAACCGCATAATGGGCAAACTTCACCAGTTTCTACATCTTTAACTTTTTCCATTTTTTCCTTTGCGTTATTTAAATCTTTTTCAAATGAAGTATAAAAATTAGTTAAAAGCTCTACCTTACTTGTTCCACCTTCTTTTACTTCTTCTAAACTAGCTTCCATTTCTCTAGTATATGAATAATCCATTAATTTAGGGAAAAACTCTACTAAAGAAGAAACAACTAATTTACCAGAATCAGTAGGAGTTAATACTTTCTTTTCACTAGTTACATAATCACGATCTATTAATGTAGAAATGGTAGAAGAATAAGTTGATGGACGTCCTATACCTTTTTCTTCCATTAATTTTACTACTGTACCTTCATTATATTTAGAAGGTGCTTGAGTCGTCTTTTTAGTAACTTCTAATTTTTCTAAATTGACTTTTTCACCATTTTTACTAGCATTAATAATTTCCTCAGGTAAACTATTTGAATTTTTATCCAAAGTAAATCCAGCATCTTCATAAGCTAAAGTATATCCTTTATAAGTTGTTTTACTAGCATCAGCTTTAAAAACATAATTATTTCCTTCAAAATTAACTGAAGTCACTTCATCAACTTTAGCTTTTAACATACTAGCTACAGTTCTAGCATAAATTAAACGATATAAATTATATAACTGATGATCCAAAACTTCTTTAGCCATACTTGGAGTAAATGACAAATCGATTGGACGAATAGCTTCATGGCCATCTTGAATTAACTCAGCATCTTTTTTACTGATTTTTTTACTAGAAACAATACCTGATAAAGATTCTTTACCATATTTATTAGAAATAAATTCTTTAGCAGCTGCAATAAATTCAGGAGCAAGTCTTGTAGAATCAGTTCTAATATAAGTAATTAAAGCTTTATATTCTCCATTAATATCCACACCTTCAAATAATCTTTGTGCCAAAGAAGAAGTAGCTTTAACACTATAGCCAAAACGGCTAAAAGCTTCTTGCTGTAAAGTAGAAGTAGTAAAAGGTGGTTTAGGATTATTTAATCGTTTAGAAAAAACTAATGGCTTAACCAAAAAATCATTAGGTAATTCATTTTTAATCTTCTCAAGTTTTTCTTCTGAATCAATAGAATAAGGTTTAAAAGTCTCTCCATTAAAAGAATACAAATCAGCTTCTAACTTAACAGGAGAAAATAAACCCTTGATATCGTAATAATCTTTAGGAACAAAAGCATCAATTTCTTTTTGGTGTTCAACAATCATTCTTAAAGTGACAGATTGAACTCTACCAGCGGATCTAGTTTTTATTTTAGATTTCATTAGCTCAGATAAATCAAAACCAATAATACGATCTAAAATTCTTCTAGTTTCTTGACTAGCTACTAAATCCATATTAATATGTCCCGGATTTTCTATAGCTTTTAAAACTTCATTTTTAGTAATGGCATTAAAAGAAAGTCTTTTTGCTGTTTTAATATCTAAGCCCAAAACTTCAGCTAAATGCCATGCAATAGCTTCTCCTTCTCTATCAGGATCTGTTGCTAAATAAACATCATCAGCTTCTTTACATGCTTTCTTTAATTCCTTTACAATTTTAACTTTATCTGGATTAACCTTATAAGTTGGTTTAAAACCATGTTCAATATCTACGCCTAAACCTTGCTTACCAGAAATAGCTAAATCTCTAATATGACCTTTAGAGGCCATTACTTTATATTCACTACCTAAAAATTGGGAAATAGTTTTAGTTTTATTTGGTGATTCAACAATAACAAGTTTCATTTGATTCCTCCAATTGCTCTTACCGATTATGTGTAAAATGAATGATTTTGTCAAGGACTTAACTTTAAAAAAATTTCTTTAAATTATCATAAAATAAAAATATTAAATAAAATATTAATTATATAATAAAGACAAAATATCTTTATATGATTGACAAATATTAGCACCCGAAGATATTAAACTATTAGTTAATGAATAAGGAGAATCAATTTCATTTGGAACAGCTAAAATATCTTTTCCAAAATCTAAAGCATAACGCGTAGTAATACTAGTCCCTGATTTTTCTTTTCCTTCAATTACTAATAAACAATTAGCAAGCATTGAAATAATTCTATTTCTAATAGGAAAATGCTCTTTTTTAGGTTCTTCTAAACCAATATATTCAGAAATTACTAAACCATTATTAGTTTCTTTACAATAATTATAAATATCCAAAGAAGACTCTGGATAAGCTAAATCAATCCCTGAACCCAAAATAGAAATTACTTTACCACAATTTTTAATAGCTTCCTTTTGTGCAATAGAGTCAACACCATAAGCCATTCCAGATAAAATAGTAACTTCATTATTAGAATTAATTAAAGTATCACTTACAAGTTTCTTAGTAATTCTTGTAGCATAATTACTAGGATTTCTAGTTCCAATAACTGCTAGTTTTTTTCTACTATTTATTAAATCGAAATTACCATAATAATAAAGAACTAATGGTGGACATGGAACATTTTTTAAAACTTCTGGATAATTATCATCAAGTAAACAAACATAATTAGATTTAATTTGACTTTTATATTGATCTAAAAGATCCTGATCAATCTTTTCTTTGGCTTTTAATGCATCAGTAATTTTCTTGTAATCTTGTTTATATTTATTTGAAAAATAAATTAAAACATCACGTGTATTATAAATCATAACATCTCCTTTATTAGATATATATTTAAAAAGGAAATTCTTTTATAATTTAAATCTTAAAAAGAGGAGGAATTTGATTTTCCTTATCCAAAACTTTTTT
>DKCH01000046.1:0-2196 GCA_002449135.1 Caryophanales bacterium UBA6879
TTTATGATTTAATACCTTTAATTATTATTGGTTCGAGTTTAGTATTACTGGAATTTTTAGCAGGTATTATCTTTGTTAAAGGATTTAGGGTTAAACTTTGGGATTATTCTAATATGAGAGGAAATATTCTTGGAATTATTTGTCCAGTCTTTTCAGTTATTTGGTTTGCTATAGGAATAATTTTTTATTATGCTGTTTATCCTTATGTTGCTTTACTTTTTAATAAGGCTTTTGCATATATGTTTGGAACTAATTTAAGTTCACCACATTTTGGATTTATTTTCATTTTAGGTTTATGTTACGGAATTATGCTTATTGATTTTTCTACTTCTATTAATCTTTTTGCTAAGATTGTTAGTTTAGCTAAAGAAAGAAATTTGGTCTTAAGGTATGAAAATGTTAGAAATAAGCAAAAAGGTTTGATTAAAAATGCTAGGTTAAACTTCTTTAAAACTTATAATTTAAAAGATAATTTATCTAATAATGATAAAATTATTAAGGCTACTGAAAAAACTAATGCTTTTATTAATAAAGTAAAAAGTGTAATTTTAATTGATCCAAATAAGAAAACTAAAAATAACTATTCAAAAGATGGTAGACCTATGAAGGAGGACGATAATGTTTCAAGAAAAGATAATTGATTTGCTTAATAAATCACACTCTGCTTTTAATGTAGTAAATAATTTAAAAGAAGAATTATTAAAAAATGGCTTTATTGAATTAGATGAAAAAGAAAACTTTAATTTAGAAAATAATAAGAATTATTTTGTTATTCGTAATAATTCTTCATTAATTGCTTTTAAATATAAGAAATTAGATAAATTAGCTTTTAATATAGCTGCTAGCCATACTGATTCCCCTTCTTTTAAATTAAAGCCTCAGCCTGTTTTAATAAAAAATAATCTTATACAGTTAAATTTAGAACCTTATGGCGGGGGAATATATTATTCTTTTTTAGATCGTTTATTATCTTTAGCCGGTAGAGTTATTGTAAGTAACAATAAGGAAATAAAGACTTATATTGTTGATTTAGATGATCTTTCTTTTACAATTCCTTCTTTATGTATTCATATGAATAGAGATGTTAATAATAGCTGTAAATTAAGTCCTGCTAAAGATTTAATTCCTGTGATAGGTATTGGTGATAATTTTGACTTTAATGAATATTTATTAAATTATTTGCGTCAAAAAGGAGAAATAAAAACTAAAGATAAAAATGAGGTTTTATCATTTGATTTATATATTTATAACAAAGATAAAGCTAGTTTATGCGGTATTAATAAAGAATTTTTATCTTCTCCACGTTTAGATGACCTTTCTGCTTGCTACTCTTCGTTTTTAGGATTTTTAAAAAGCAGTGATTTTAATCGTTTGCCATTATTTGCTGCTTTTGATAATGAAGAAGTTGGTTCTTTAACTAAGCAAGGGGCTAATTCTACATTCTTAAAAGAAATTATTCAAAGAATTGTTCTTGCTTCTTCTTGCTTAAAAGATTATATGAAAGTCGCTGCTAATTCATTTATGCTTTCTATTGATAATGGGCATGCTAACCATCCAAATTACATGGAATTTGCTGATAAAACTACTAAAGTAAATTTAGGAGAAGGTATAGTTATTAAGTATAATGCTAATCAATCTTATACTTCTGATTCTTTTTCTAGCTCATTAGTAAAAAAACTTTGTATTGATAATAATTTAAAGTATCAAGAATATACAAATAGAAGTGATTTAAGAGGTGGATCTACTTTAGGCAATTTATCTAATAGTGAAATTTCATTAACTACTGTAGATATTGGTTTACCTCAATTAGCCATGCATTCTTCAAATGAATTATGCTCAGTTTCTGATTTGAATGACATGGTTTGTTTAGTTGAGAAATTCTTTTCTAAAAAATTTGATTTAGTTTCTGATGGAATAATTTTTAATGAAGATTAGATTAGCAAATATTGATGATTTTAATGGTATTTTAAAAATTTATAGTTTAGCTAGAGAATTTATGATTAAAAGTGGTAATCCTTTTCAATGGGGGAAAGATTATCCACCTTCTAAATTGATTTATCAAAACATATTAGATAAAAAATTATATGTAATTTGTGAAGATAATTGTATACATGCAGTTTTTTATTTTGCTATTGAAGAAGAACAAAATTATCAAAAAATTATTGGAAGCTTTTATGATAATTCATCTTATGGGGT
>DKCH01000046.1:2311-4676 GCA_002449135.1 Caryophanales bacterium UBA6879
AATAAAATTATGCAACATGTAATTTTAAAAAACGGGTTTAAAGAATGCGGTGTGATTAAATTAAAAGATGGTTATAAAGGTATTGTATTTGAAAAATTTTAAAATGCATTAATAATGAAAAATCTATTATAAATACTTAATATTTTTACTAGTTAAGATATTTTTTGCTTATATTTATAATTAGTTTTAGTTATTAAAATGATATTGTTTTATTTTAGAGTTATATTTATATACTTATAAATACATTAAGATTAATAAAGTTTATATTGTAATTGTTAAGCCATAAACTTCACTAATTCAAAATAAAAATTTTGATTCTTTATCGCCTTTTTAATTTTGAATCTATAATTTTGAAGATATTAGTACTATTAACGAAAACAAAATAAAAAAATCTCAGGTTTCCCTGAGACTCTATGATTTTGTAATTATCACCAATGAACATAGATTTACATGGATGTATCGTGAGTCCAAAGCAATCTATAACAAGATATAATTTCAAACAGAATGGTGACTCATTGGGGATTCGAACCCCAGACCCCTTGATTAAAAGTCAAGTGCTCTACCGACTGAGCTAATGAGTCATGATGATGGCTGGGGTAACTGGATTCGAACCAGTGCATATCAGAGTCAAAGTCTGATGCCTTACCGCTTGGCTATACCCCAAGACCAGTGGTGGAAGAAGGTGGATTCGAACCACCGAACCCGAAGGAACGGATTTACAGTCCGTCGCGTTTAGCCACTTCGCTATTCTTCCAATTTTTTGTTGACACATGGTGGACGTTATAGGACTCGGACCTATGACCCCCGCCGTGTAAAGGCGATGCTCTCCCAGCTGAGCTAAACGTCCAATCTCTGAAAGCGTCTTATTAATAATATCAAGTTTAATTTTAGTAGTCAATAAATTTTTTACCACTTTTTAAATAAAACTTGGCCTTAATATTGTAAAATATTTTAGGTATAAAAGTATACTATTTATTTAATAAAGTTGAGGAAAAAGTTATGGCTTTTATTGAAGTTAGCAATTTATCTAAATTTTATGGTTCTAATGAGACATTAGTAAAGGCTCTTGACTGTGTATCCTTTAACATTGAGAAAGGTGAATTTGTTGTTATTCTTGGTGCTTCTGGTGCTGGCAAAACAACTTTATTAAATATATTGGGTGGAATGGATAATCCCACTTCAGGTAAATATTTTTTTGATAATAAGGATATTTCTAAAGCTAATAATAAAGAACTAGAAAGATTTAGAAGAGAAGATATTGGTTTTGTTTTCCAATTTTATAATTTAATGACTAATTTAACTGCTTTAGAAAATGTAAGTTTAGCTGCAAGTATAGTTAGTAATCCTTTAGATAGTAAACTAGTTTTAAAAGAAGTTGGATTGGAAAATAGATTTAATAATTTTCCTAGTCAACTTTCAGGTGGAGAACAACAAAGAGTAGCTATTGCTAGAGCTGTTGCTAAAAACCCTAAGCTTTTGTTGTGTGATGAACCAACAGGGGCTTTAGATTCAAAGACTGGCTCATCAATTATTGAATTATTATATTCTCTATGCTTAAAAAATAAGACTACTGTTATTATTGTTACTCATAATTCTTCCTTAGCTAAAGTTGCGGATCGTCTTATTCGTATTCAAGATGGTAAAATTATTGAGAATACTAAAAGTTTAAAGAAAAATAAAATAGGAGAACTTAAATGGTAAAAATGAGTTCAAGTTTTGCTTTACTTTTTAAAGAACTATTAAGAGCTTTAAAATTAAATTGGAAACAATATGTTTCTATTGTAGCTATTTCTTTTTTATCTATTTGTCTTTTTACAGGTTTAACTTCCAATGCTAACAATTTAAAAGAAAGACAAGATGTTTTATATAATTCGTCTAATTTTGCTGATGTTTATGTTACTACATCTTATTTAGAAAAAGATGATTTAGAAATGATAAATAATTTAAATCAAATTAAAGAATATGAACAAAGAATTTATTTACCTAATAATAACTCATTTTCTACAAAATCAGGCTATTTAATTGGTGTTGCAGATAATTATCAATTGACTAAAGCGACAATTATTGATGGTCAAGATGGATTTTTAGTTACTGACTCTTTTTTGGAACAGAAATTAAATAATAAAAAGTTAAAAATAGGAGATGAGTTAAGTTTAACATTTAATAATTTTTTTGCTAATTACTTTAAAAAAATCACTCTAAATGATTTTATAAATAATAAATTTAATTTTTTACCTGAATCTTTAAAAAACCTTTCTTTATTTGATTTTTTATCATTATTTGTTAAGAAAGATAATATATTAATTAAAGATAACATTGATTTAACATTTAAAATCACAGGAACAATGTATCATCCTGAGGGTGT
>DKCH01000031.1:0-12337 GCA_002449135.1 Caryophanales bacterium UBA6879
GTTAATGAAGTTGATTTAACACTTGTTGTTATGCATGATCAAAAGCATAATCGTTCTAGAATTGATCGATATCAAGATAAAAGAAAACTTGTTAACAACAATATTCAAGCTTAAAAATGAAGGAACTTTGTGGAGTTCCTTTTTTTAATTGTAAATTTATTGTAAATTAATACTTAATTATTAATCTAATTTAAATTTATAGGTTAAAAACAATAATTTTTTTGATATAATAAAAACATATAGAGATGAGATTCTTATGGATAACAAAGCGATAATTTCTCCTACTGATAACCTTATCAAGCTTCAGAAGAAGTTAAAATTAAAACGTGGTTTTTTATCTAGCTTTGTGGGTTTAGGAATTTTATTTATTTATTTAATTTATGTTTTTATTTATGCTTTAGGAAATGGCTATGCTAATTTAAACTTTTCTTTTTTAGGAAATGTTAATTTTTTAAAGGGTCATTATTATTTTTCAACCACCTCTAGTCTTTTTGATTTTTCTTCTATTGATTCTGTTTATCGTTTTATCGTTTTATTGCTTGTTGTTCTATTTAGTGCCTTTTGCAGCTTTTTATTTTTTAAGTTTAGTTCTTTTAAGGACAATAATTTATTTAGAAAAAAATATTTTGAAACATTATCTAATGAAGTCAAGATTAATGGAATTATTATTAATCATCAAGAAAAAGAAACAAGAGAAAACGAGGTAAATGAAATTTTTAATAATATGTCTTTATCTAAATTAGATTTTAAATATTCATTAGAATTTTCATCAATGTCAAATAATATTGTAATGAACCAATATACTTACTTTAATAATAATGAAAATCGTAATGGTCTTTTAGTTCTCACTAGTTTAAATAGGATTAGAACTCATGCTTTGATTGAATTAAGGACTTTTGGTGAAATTTCATTTCATCAATTTAATGGTTTGATGATTAATAAATATGGTTTTGAAAATATATCTTCTTTAGCTAATTTCACTTGTTACACTACTTTAGGTCAAGAAATTTATTTAATTCTAGATAAAAAAGTTATAAAAGCAATTTCGAATTTATCTTATTATATTAAAACCGACATGATTATTTATGTTTATAAGGATACTTTAGCTATTTTTCTTGATGGCTTTAAATTTAATTTGGAAAGAAATCTTCATGATAATATCAAACAAGAATTAATTGAAAAACAATCAGAATCTATTACTGGTTTAATTTCTTTAATTAATTTACTTATTAACGCATTAAATGATGAAGTTAGCTTTGCCAAAGAAGAAAAAGGTAATGGAATCTTAACATATTAAGGAGGTAGATTATGGTTAAGGGCAAAATGGTTGCGATGCTACTTGCAGGTGGTAAAGGTACTAGATTAAAATCACTTACAAAGAAATTAGCTAAACCGGCTGTGTTTTTTGGAGGAAAGTACCGAATTATTGATTTTCCACTTTCTAACTGTGCTAATTCAGGAATTTCAACTGTTGGTGTTATGACTCAATATGAATCAACTATGTTAAATCTATATGTTTCTAATGGTTCTACATGGGGATTAGATGGTAAGAAGGCATTAACTGTCGCTTTAACTCCAAGACAAACTGAAGAAGGCGCTAGTTGGTATAATGGAACTGCAGATGCTATTTATCAAAATTTAGAATTTTTAGATTATACTCAAGCTGAATATGTAATTATTTTATCAGGTGATCATATATATAAAATGAATTATGATAAAATGCTTGAATTCCATATTGCTAAAAAAGCAGATTTAACTATCGCTTGTTTAACAGTAAGTATGGAAGAAGCTAAGCGTTTTGGCATTATGAAAACTGATAGTAACTATCAAATTGAATCATTTGCTGAAAAACCAAAGAAACCTGAATCTAACTTGGCAAGTATGGGTATTTACATTTTTGATGTTAAGACTTTAAAAAGTGAGTTAATTAAAGATCATAAAAATCATGATTCTGAAAATGATTTTGGTAAAAATATTATTCCATCTATGCTAGCTTCAAAAAAGAGACTTTTTGCTTATCCATTTTCAGGTTATTGGAAAGATGTTGGAACTATTGAATCATTATGGCAGGCAAATATGGATCTTCTTGATGAAAAATGTACTTTAGATATTTATGATAAGAATTTTAAGATTTTATCAGAAGATAATTTATCTGCTCCTTCTTATTATGGTGAAGATGCTGATGTTAGTCTTTCAATTGTTAATCAAGGCGCTGTGATTGATGGAAAGGTTAATCACTCTGTTATTTTTAATAAAGTCGTTATTGAAAAAGGTGCTTTTGTTGAAGATTCGGTTATTATGCCTAATACTGTAATTAAAGGAAATGTTCATATAAAAAGAGCTATTGTAGGACCAAATTTAGTTATAACTGAAAATGGTGTTAGTGAAGATGAAATTATCTTAATTAATGAATAAAAGAGGGAGAATATTATGGCTAAAGCTATTGGTATATTAAATTTACACTACGCAGGTGAGTTAGGTCTATTAACTTCTACTAGAGGAATTGCTTCTACTTCCGTATTAGGTCGTTTTGCTTTTATGGATTTTCCTTTATCAAATTTTGTTAATTCAGGTATTGATCGTAATGCAATTTTAGTAAAAAAACATTTACGTTCAATTATTCAACATGTTGGTGAAAATCATATTTTCACTTTGAATTCTAAACTTGGTGGTCTTTCTTTACTTTATGATGAACCATTTGCTACAAATTCTATTTATAACCATGATATTAATAATTTGATTGAAAATCATTGGTTTTTAGATTCTATACCTGATGATATTGATGTAGTAGTTATAGCCCCAGCTCATATAATTTATAAATATGATTTTAGGCCATTAATTGAGGAGCATGTTAAAAATCAAAATAAGATTTCTGTATTGTATCATCGCACTCATCATGCTAAATCAACATTTATTGGTGAAGATGTTATTCATTTTGATATTAATCATAATTTAACTAAATTAACACCTAATTTAGGAGTTGAGGATGAAGAAAATATTTTCTTGCAAACATTAATATTAGATAAGGAAGTTCTTCGTGGTTTTATTCAGCTTGGTAAAAAGACTTCTTCTTTATATAATCTTAGAGATGTTTTATTAATGGTTTCTCGTCAAATTCCTGTTCATTGTTACAATTACAATGGAACAGTTAGATGTTTTGATTCTTTAAAACACTATTTAGAATATTCTATTGAATTTATTAAGTCTCCAAGTTTGCAGGAAGAATTTTTCAATTCTAATTGGCCAATTTATACTAAATCTTATGATACTCCACCTGCAAAATTTGGACCTCATTCTAGGATTCAAACATCTTATGTTGCTAATGGCTCTCAAATAGATGGTACGGTAATAAATTCTATTATTTCTAGAGATGTTGTAATTAAAGCTGGTGCTGTTATTAAAAACTCTGTTATTTTATCTAATAGTTATATTTCTGAATCAACTCATTTAGAGAATGTTGTTTGTGATAAACAAGCTAGAGTTATTCATGTTAAATCCATAATTGGTACAGAGGATAATGTAGAATTTATTAAGAGAGGAGATATTGCCTAATGCGTATAGTATTTGCAGCTTCCGAAGCAGTTCCTTTTTCTAAAACTGGTGGTTTAGGAGATGTTGTTTCTGGGCTTTCTAAAGCTTTAGTTAAAAAAGGACAAAAGGTTTCTGTTTTTTTACCTTTTTATTTAAAGACTAAATGGACAGTTTTGGATAATTATCAATTTGTTGATTCTTTTGAAGTTGCTATGGGTTCTAGAATGGTTAGAGCAAATATTTTAAAAGATGTAAAAAATGGTGTTACTTTTTATTTTGTTGAAAATGGTGCCTATTTTGAAAGAGAAAATTTCTATTCTTATCCTGATGATGAAGAAAGATTTTCTTTTTTCTCTCAAGCTGTTAAAAAAGCTATTTTAAGATTAAACTTAAGACCACAAATTGTACATGTTCATGATTGGCAGACTGCTATTGTTCCTCTTTTATTAGCTGATGCTGGTTTAAAATTTAGATCGCTTTTAACTATTCATAATCCTGCTTTCCAAGGCTATTTTAATCCTTATAATTTAGGTAGTTATCTTAATTTGGCTCAGTATTATTACGATTCTGGACTTATAAAATTTAATAATCAAGTAAGTTTATTAAAAGGTGGAATTACTACTTGTGATGCTATATCTACTGTTTCAATAACTCATGCTAAAGAATTGATTTCTGATTATAAATCATTTAATGGTTTAGGTTATATTTTACATAATAGAGAAAAAGATTTATTTGGTATTGTTAATGGTATTGATTACCAAGCTTTTGATCCAAGTAAAGATAAACTTATTCCACAAGATTATTCTTATAAAAATTATAAGACTGGAAAAAAGAAAAATAAAAAAGCTCTATTAGAATCTTTTGGCTTAACTAATAATGATCTAGATAGACCTGTTTTTTCAATTGTTTCTCGTTTAACAAATCAAAAAGGTATTGATAGAGTTTTAAGAAATATTGAAAATATTGTGAAGCAAGATGCGATTCTCTTGGTTTTAGGACAAGGGGAAAATGAAATAGAACAAGCTTTAAAGCATTATTCTGAACTTTATCCAAATAATATAAAAATATATTTGGGCTACAATGAAGTTTTATCGCATTTAGTCTATGCTGGATCTGATTTCTTTTTAATGCCATCTAAATTTGAACCTTGTGGTCTAGGACAAATTATCGCAATGCATTATGGAACTTTACCTTTAGTTTCTAAAGTAGGTGGCTTAAACGATACTGTTATCTCATATTATGAGGATAGTGCTAAGGCAACTGGTCTAAGTTTTGCAAATTGGGATGAAAATTGTTTTGATTATTCTATCTATTTATTATCTAAAATGTATAAAGAAAAAGATCCTATTCTTGAACAAATGATTTTAAGGGCAATGAAAGTTAATTTTTCTTGGTCAAGACAAGTTAATAAATATATTGAACTTTATAAAGAATTATTAAAAAGATAAAGAAAACCTCTAGAACTAATTTCTAGAGGTTTTTTAAATAGTTTTCGTAAGTGTTATAAATAAATTTAGCGACTTCTTCTATGTTATTTTTTTCAGTGTTTATTTCAATGATGTTTTCATCTTTAAACTGGGCATCAGCAAAACGAGTAACATCATTTAATAATTTTTGTTTAATAATTGTTGGATCATCTCCACGGTCAATCATTCTTTGTTCACGTGCTTTTTGTGAACATAGTAATCTAAAGAGTAAAATATGTTTATCGTGAAGATTCAAAAAAACTCTAGCTCCACTTGTTTCTACAACTAACACTTTATTATCAGCTATTTCAGGACGAGAAGTTCCATAAAAATTATGGTTATATTCAGTTGTTTCAACAAAAAAATTTTGAGCTTTTAATTCTAAAAACTTTTCACGAGTTACAAAATGATAATCAACCCCATCAATTTCACCAGGTCTTTTTGGTCTAGTAGTATGGGTTACAACTCTTTTGATATTAAAGAGTCTACCTAATTCTTTAGCGGTTTCTGTTTTTCCACTAGCACTTGCACCAGTAACTACAATCACTAGAATCTCCTTTATAAATCTTTTATAGATTTTATATAGTTTTTAATATGAAAAATATTTAAAAACTATACAACATTTTATCAATTTTAAATAAATCTTACAATTAAAATAAATAAATGTAAGCGCTTATGCAAAAATTACTTAAATTTTTTCTTGTTTAATGTCTTTTAAATAATCATTTTTATTTTTAACGTGTCTAAATATTTTAAACTTGCTTTTTATTAATTATTGCGCTATATTAATAAAGCACGTTAATAAAGTGTGAATATCGCGGGGTAGAGCAGTGGTAGCTTGTCGGGCTCATAACCCGGAGGTCGCAGGTTCAAATCCTGTCCCCGCCACCAATTATAATTATTTAAGAAGTGACTCTTTTCACTTCTTTTTTTGTTATTATAGTTATTGCTAAATATAATATAAATATTTAATTTAATTTATTTTTATGCTTTAAGTATTTAAAAAGAAACTAAGATTTTGTATAATTTTATCGATGAAAAAATGCCCTTATTGTGATTCTAATCATATTGAAAAAATTGATGACCAATACATTTGTTTAAATTGTGGTTCTTTATTTAAGAATGATAGTTTTATATCTGCTAAATATCAAACTCAAATTTCAAAAGAGGAATATATTAAAAGGTTTAATGATGAACTTAATAAATTTAAAAATCTGAATTTAAGAAAACAAATTTATGAAATTTTCAAAGGCGTTGTTTTAACTAATAGGCAAAGTTATTATTTGGAACAAATCAATTTTGCTGTTTCTTTAATGGATAAATATCGTAAGGAATATGTTGTTAAACTTATTTTAAAAAATTCTTTGATTGTTATTGGAGCGATTTTTATTGTATGTGGAATTTTTATTCCAGCTTTGAATTTAAAAAATTCCGTAGATTGGGTAAAATATTTATCGATACCTTGTTTTTGCATTGGTATTTTTTTGATTTTATTAACTTTTAAGTTTTTTGGAAAAAAGAAATAATATGGGGGAATTATGAAAAGAAAAATTATTAAGAATGTTGGTGTTTTATTTGGAATTGTTGTTTTAGTTTTAAGCTTTTTCTTAGCTTATGGCAATAAAATAAGTTCTGGTGAGAATCTTATTTTTCCTTATATGTTACCTTTTTATATGATGATTATGGTTTTATCTATTTTTTCTTTTTATTGGTCATTAAGGGAAAACAATGCGATGAATTTTATTAATATTGTTATTGTTTTAGTGACTTTATTTTTTAATTTTGTTTTTATTTTAGTTGAGGCTTTAAATGCGACTTCTATTTTTTCACTAGCTATTCTTTCTTATATTTTATTAGCTATTGCTGTAATTTCTATGTTAGTTTGTTTAGTTTATGCTATTGTTTTGGATTTTAAAAAGCCCAAAAATAATTAGTCTTATTTAATAATAGTTTTTATATATTTGTTACTCTTTTAATTTGTTAAGCATATTTTTCGTTTTTTAAAAATATTTTGCTATGATAATTATGCTGTAATTACTTAGGAGGTAAATAAATATGGCAACTACTTATGAAATGTTAAAAGGTACTCAAACTGAGAAAAATTTACAAACTGCTTTTGCGGGTGAATCAATGGCTAGAAACAAATATACTTTCTTTGCTTCTGTTGCTAAAAAAGAAGGCTTTGTTCAATTTTCTGAAATCTTTTTAGAAACTGCAGCAAATGAAAAAGAACATGCAGAATTATGGTTTAAAGCTTTAGGTGGTGTTAACGATACTGCTCATAATTTAAAAGCTGCTGCTGAAGGTGAAAATTATGAATGGACAACCATGTATAAAGAATTTGCTGAAGTAGCTGATAAAGAAGGTTTTAAAGATATTGCTGCTCAATTTAGAGGCGTTGCTGAAGTTGAAAAGACTCATGAAGAAAGATACAAGAAATTATTAGAAAACTTAAATACTAATCATGTCTTTATTTCTGATGATGTTCAAGTTTGGAAATGCAAGAATTGTGGTTATATTTATGTTGGTAAACAAGCTCCAAAAACTTGCCCAGTTTGTAAACATGATCAATCTTATTTTGTTAAGGTTGCATCTAAAGAAAATCCTTACGAAATCTATTAATTAAAATTTTATAATTAATTTGAAGATAGACTAATTTAGGTCTATCTTTTTATTTTGTAAACATTTACATTTTTTTCAAAAATTTGTTTAACTCTCTTTATAAATTAGTAAAATTATTGTAAGATAAGAACTGAATAAAACATTTAATTTATTCAGAATGAGGAATGTGTTATGCAACCAAATTTAAAGGATAGAGCGACAATTTATAGTGTTGCAAAAAGAGCTGGAGTTTCCCTTGCTACAGTTTCTAGAGTTATCAATGGGAAAGATAATGTTACTGAAAAAACAAAGCAAAGAGTTGAAAATGCAATTAAAGAGCTAGGATATCGTCCTTCTGCATTGGCTAGGGGTTTAGCAACTAATAAGTCAACTAACATAGGTATTGTTTTACCAGGTGTTAATTATGTTTATATTTGTAATATGTTAGCTGGAATGACTGATATTGCTAGAATATATGGTTATCAAACAACTTTATTTATCGCTAAACGTTCTAAAGAGGATGCTGAATCTGCTATTGAGAAGCTTATTTCAAGTCACGTTGATGGGGCAGTAATTTTTGATGATGTTTTAGCTATTGATGAAATTAAATATATGCAAAATTACAATATTCCTTTAGTTGTTATTGGACATGAGCTTAAAGGAGATAATTTGGGATCAATTAAATTAGATTATTCTTCTACTTTAATAAATTTCTTAAAAGATTATAATTCTAGAAATCCTGATGAAGATGTTTATTATTTAGATGTTTCTATGGCTGGTAATATGATGGATGGTTTAAGAGACGATATTTTAAATTATGCTCATTTAAATAATAGGCAGATATCTTTAATTCACTCTGAAGATTCATATCAAAGATTATATTCTGATATGAAAGTCTTTTTTGAATCATCTTCACATAAAAAAGGATTGTTTATATGTCCTAGAGATTCCTTAGCTTGTGCAGTTATTAATGCTGCTAGAGAGCAGGGAATAAAAATTCCAGATGATATTGAAGTTATTTCTGTTGTTGGTACTAAATATTCTTATATTGTAAGACCTGAAGTTTCTTCTTTAGAAATTGATCTTTTTGAAGTTGGTTCTATTGCTATGAGAATGTTAACTAAACTTTTAAAAGGACAATTAGAAAATAAAGTCTATGATTTTAAGTCTAAATTAGTTGTACGTGGTTCTACTAAAAAGTAGTAATAAAAGTCAAATTTAAATATGATAAAATTTTTTAATATTTCGCTTGGTTCACCTTTAATTATTAGTGCAATTGTAGCTGGTGTTATACTAATTATTCTTTTAGGTTTCTTTATTTTCTTTGCTAAGCGTCATTCTTATAAAAGAAGAGTTAAAGAAATTGAAGAGAGATATGAAGATATTCACGACCAATTTTCTGCTGATGGAAGTAATTATTTAACTAGAATTGATACTATTCAAAAAAATAATTCTAATTATGAGCCCGTCTATCAAAACTTTTATAATCGTTATCAAAATATTTTAAAAGATACAGATAAATCTTGCCATTTGTCTGTCGAGTCTTGTAAAGAATTTTTGTTAGAAAAGAAATTTAAAGATTTAAACGAAGTTATTAATGCTACTAAATTATCTTTAGAAGCTTATTCTAAAGAAGCTACTGATTTTATTAATAATTTACAGGGACTTTTAAAGAAGGATGATGATTTTAGAATTAGAATTACAGGTCCGCAAAAGAGATTTAGAACTTTAAAAGAGAAATATGACAAAAATGTAGAGGCTTTAACTTCTTTACATAGTAGCTTTGATTTACTTTTTACTGGATTAACAAATATGTTTGCTGATTTTAATAATGCTTTGGATCATGCGAATTATGAATTAGCTGATAAATTAATTCCACAAATTGATAATTTGCTTGATGCATCTTTATTAGTAATGAATGATCTCCCTTATTTAAATACTTTAGCTGAATCAGTGATTCCAAATAAAATTGAAGAGGTCAAAAATAAATACAATTTATTAGTTAGTCAAAATTATCCTTTAGCTACATATTATGTTCCACAAAAAATTGAAGAATTTAATAAAATTTTATCTGATGTTAGAACTCGTTTAGCAGATTTAAATATTTCAAATGTTAGCAAAGATTTAGATGATATTATTAATCAAATTAATAGTTTGCAAGCTACATTTGTTAATGAAGAAAATGCCAAAGTGGAGTTTGAGCAAAACAAAAATATTGCTTATACTTCTATTTATAAACTTGATGAACAAAAGGCTGACTTGGAAAAGAATCTTCCTTTGTATTGTAAGACTTATGTAATTAATCAGTCATATATTAATCAAATAAGTGAGATTCCAGATAAGATTAATCAAATTTTAGCAATGAAAAGAAGAATAGATGCAAATATTAATTCTCCAACTCCAATAGCTTATTCTTCTGTTGTGGAAAACATTAGAAAATTAAAAGAAGCTATTCAAGACTGTGATTCAATTTTTAAGACTTTTATGAATCATTTAAAAAATTTAAAAAGCTCTTGTGATTTAGCTTATAAAACAATTCGTTCTTCATTTGAACAAATAAAAGAGATTGAAGCTAGATTACATTATGCTAATTTAGACTATTTAAATAATGCTTTTTTACCAAGAGTAAATGAAATTTATAACTATATTTTACAAATGAATAGTCTTTTAAATACTGCTCCAATTAATGTTGTAACTTTAAATAGTATTTTAGAAGAGAGTAATTCTAAATTAAAATCTTTAATTGATGATCTTAATATCGAATTTTCTAATATGGAAAAAGCCGAAATTTTAATAGTTTACGATAATGTTTTTAGAGCAGATTTACATGAGGCAGCTGAAACTTTAAAAATCATTGAAAATGAATTTAATAAAGGTGAGTATGTCAATGCAATAAAGCAAGCCAGTGAACTTTATAATCAAAAGAAAAATATTACTTCTGGTTCTAATATTAATAATTAATTATGATATATTTTGATTATGCTGCTAGCAGTCCAGTTAATAGCGAAGTTTTAAAGACTTTTGTAAAACTAAATCAGGAAACTTTCGCTAATCCCTCTTCTAATCATGACCTTGGTTATCAAGCTTTAGCTTTGGAAAATAAGGCAAAGTCACAAATTTTGAAACGCTTAGGTTTAGATGAAAGCCAATATGAATTGATTTTTACTAGTGGAGCTAGTGAATCTAATAATTTTTTAATTGAAGGTATCGCTAAAAGAAATATTAAGTATGGTCAAAGAATTATTACTACTAAGGTAGAGCATCCTTCTGTTTTAGAAGTATTTAAAAGATTAGAAACTGAAGGATTTGATGTTATTTATTTAAATGTAGATAAAAATGGAAACCTTGATTTAGCTCAATTAAGACAAGTTTTAAATGATAAAACTACTTTAGTTTCTATTATGGGAACCAATAATGAGGTTGGTTTTAATTTTCCTTTAGAAGAGATTAGTAAACTGATAAAAAATAAATCTCATGCTTATTTTATTTCTGATTTAACTCAATCATTTGGTAAAATAAATGTTAATTTTAATGCTTTAGATGGCCTTTGCTTTTCTGGTCATAAGATTGAAGGCTTAAAATCTTCTGGTTTAGCGATTTTTAAAAAGAGCTTAAAAATTGACCCATTAATTGTTGGGGGAACTCAGCAAGATTCATATAGGGCTGGTACAATTAATGCTCCTTTAAACTGTTCTTTAGCGACTGCTATTAGAGTTTACTTATCTTCTTTTGACAAACGTCTAGAAAATGTAAAAAAACTTTATAATTATATTTATTCAGCACTTTTAACTAAAAAAGATGATATTCAAGTTATTTCTAATTTAACTAATACTTCTTATTATATTCTTTCGTTTTGTTTAAAGAGGCATAAGGCAAGTGTATTAGTAGAAGCTTTATCTAAAAAGGGCGTTTATGTTTCTACAAAATCTGCTTGTTCTGAAAAGCATCTTTCATATTCAGAAGTTATTTATGAAATGGGATATAGTAAAGAATTAGCTTCTAATTCTATTCGTCTTTCTTTTTCAGGTTTTGAAGATGTAAAAGTCGGCGAGGAATTTATTAAAATTTTATTTGAGTTATTAGAACAAATAGAAAGGAAAGATTATGAATAATTCTGATTTAATTATTGTCCGCTTTGGTGAACTTTCTACTAAAGGGAAAAATATGAAGGACTTTATTAGAAAATTAGGTAGTAATATTAAACTTGCTTTAAGAGATTTTGATAAACTTACTTATGATATTAGACATGATCATATTTATATTAATTTAAATGGTACAGATTTTGATTTAGTTAAGAAACCACTTAGTTTAGTTCCTGGTCTTCTTTCTTTTTCTCATGCACATGCTTTTGAACGTAATTTGGATGTTGTAAAGCAATTTGCTTTGGAAATGGCTTTAAAATCTAATAAAAAAACTTTTAAGGTTTTTACTAAAAGAAGCGATAAGTTATTTCCATACACTTCTGATCAAATTAATAGAGAGGTTGCTTCTGTAATTTTAAATAAAATTGATTCTATTAAAGTAGATGTACATAATCCTGAATTAGAAATTCATATTAATGTAAGAGAAGATGTTATTTATGTTTATGCTGATAAAGTAGATGGCTTAGGTGGTTATCCAGTTGGTATTGCTGGTAAAGCTTTAATGTTGATTTCTGGTGGTATTGATTCTCCTGTAGCTTCATTTTTAATGATGAAAAGAGGAGTTAAACTCGAAATGATTCATTTTGCTGCGCCTCC
>DKCH01000031.1:12478-15385 GCA_002449135.1 Caryophanales bacterium UBA6879
ATTACTATTATGCGTGTTATGATGTTAAGAATTGCTAAAAGAGTTGCAACAAGTCATAAAGATATTGTTTTAGCTACTGGTGAATCTATTGGGCAAGTTGCTAGTCAGACTTTAAATTCTATTAGAGCAATTGAAAGAGGAATTGATATTCCTATTATTCGTCCTTTGGCAACATATGATAAATTAGAAATTATTAATATTTCTAAAAAGATAGGAACTTATGAAATATCTATTCGTCCTTTTGAAGATTGCTGCACAATTTTTACAGTAAAAGATCCAACTACTCGTCCTCATTTTGATAAAGTAGATGAGTTTTTATCACGCTTTGATTTTAATTCACTTGTTGAAAAAACATTTAGGGAAATTAAAGTTGAGCATATTACTAATGAAGTTAAAAAGGAAGAAGAATTTTAACAGTTAATAAAAATTAAAATATAAAAAAGCCTAGATAATTTTTGTTATCTAGGCTATATTTTTATTTAGTTTACTTATTTAGCTAAGGCTTTCTTAGCAGTTTCAACTAAATTTTTGAATCCATTAGGATCAGTAATAGCAATTTCAGAAAGCATTTTTCTATTAAGATCAACTTTAGCTAATTTTAAGCCATTGATGAATCTTGAATAAGAAATGTCATTACTATGGCAAGCGGCGTTGATTCTAGTAATCCAAAGTTTTCTAAAATCTCTTTTTCTTAATTTTCTACCGACATAGCTATAAGCTAAGGCTTTAATTCTAGCTTCATTAGCAGTTCTATATAAAGTATGTTTAGAGCCAAAGAAGCCTTTAGCAAATTTTAAAACCTTTTTTCTATGATCGTGTTTTACAGTTCCACCTTTTACTCTCATAATTGCTCTCCTTATCTAGCGATGAGACGATTTAAACGTCTTCTATCAGCACGGTTTAATTCACCAGCTTTTCTTAAATGCATTTTTCTCTTATGACTCTTAGAAAGAGCTAAGTGACTGGTATTGGTGTTACCATTCTTCATAATTTTTCCAGATCCAGAGATGTGGAAACGTTTGTTTACAGCCTTTTTGGACTTTTGTTTAACTTTCATAATTTCCTCCTATTATTTTTTGTTTGGGGACATATAGCAGAAGTATTGTCTACCTTCTTTTGTTGGTTGTTTATCAATAGCACCATACGGAGCTAAGATATCAATCATTTTTTGCAATGCAGCTTGTGCGACATCAATTTTGTCTACTGTTCTTCCTTTTAGAAAAACAACAAGCTTTAATCTCCAACCCTTTTCCATTAATTTAATGGCTTGATTAGCTTTAGTTTCAATATCATGCTGACTTGTGAAAGCAGTGATTTGAATCTCTTTTTCTTGATTAGGTTTAGCTTGTTTGCTTTTAGCCTCTTTTTCTGCTCTTTTCTTTTCATATTTATATTTTGAAAAGTTAAGAATTTTGCACACTGGTGGTTTACCATTAGGTGCGATACAAAATAGATCTAAATCCTTGTTGCCAGCAATATTTAATGCTTCGGCTTTTGACATTATACCGACCTTGTTTCCATTTTCATCGATAACAAGAACTTGTTTAAATGGAATATATTCATTAACTAAGTCTTTATTTACTTTTGGTAATGGTGGTCGTTTAAATTGCGGTGTAGTATTGATAATCCTGTCCTCCTGTAGATAATAAAAGCGAGCGTATAAAGTTTTATTACGCCCGCTTAAAAGTTCAAATTATTATCTTTGGCACTTTACCTAACTAAACATATAGTTCAGGTGGAGCAGGGCGCTCAACTTTCCTCGGAATTATTTCCGCTATTAATCATATACTAGTGTTTTTAACTTGTCAAGAAATAAATTAACATTTTATGTCTGAGTTTTGATAAAATAAAACAAGTTAGGAGTTTAGTTTATGGAAGAAGGAAGACACATTAGTTGGGATGAATATTTTATGGGCATTGCCTTTATTTCTTCATTGCGTTCTAAGGATCCATCTTGTAAAGTTGGAGCATGTATTGTAAGAAATTATCGTGTACTTTCTTTGGGCTATAATGGCATGCCTTGGGGATGTTCCGATTTAAATATGCCTTGGGGAAAAACTAATCCTGATATTTTAGAAACTAAATATCCTTATGTTGTTCATGCTGAACTTAATGCTATTTTAAATGCTAATAAGGATTTAACTGGTTCAACTTTATATGTAACAAGATTTCCTTGTAATGAATGTGCTAAAGCATGTATTCAAGCTGGTATTAAAAAGATTATTTATTTAACTATTAAAAATGAAGATGATTTTTCTGTTATAGCTTCTAAAAAAATGTTTAATTTAGCAAAGGTCGAATTAATTAAATATACAGGACGTTTACCAATTATTGAATTTAAAGAAAATGAAAATTGAGGGCTTTAAGTATTATTTAAGAGGAACTTTTATTCTTTTAATTATCTTTTCATTGATTTTACTTTCTTGCTTTGGAATTATTGTTGGTCCAGAAAAGCAAAGAGTTGTATTTTACATAGTCTTTTTTTCAATATGTGGTATTATTTTACTCGCATATTGGATATATGGGTTTATAAGATACTATAAAAAGAAAAAAGGTAAATCTAAATACTGCAAAATAGAGGAGAACAAAAATGGAAAATAATATTGCCATTGAATTAAAAAACCTTTCGTTTGAATATAGTCCTACTCAACAGGTTTTAAATGATATTTCTTTTAAAGTTAAACAAGGCGAATATTGTTGTTTAATTGGTCATAATGGTTCAGGAAAATCTACACTTGCCAAATTAATAATTGGTCTTTTGATTCAATCTAAAGGTGAAATTTATATTTTTAATGAAGAATTAACTGACTCTTCTTTGTATTCTATAAGAAAAAAATTAGGTATTATTTTTCAAAATCCTGATAATCAATTTGTAGGAACAACAGTAAAAGAAGATATTGCTTTTGG
>DKCH01000031.1:15470-24456 GCA_002449135.1 Caryophanales bacterium UBA6879
GAAGTTGATATGTATAATTACTTAGATCGTCAGGCTGCTAATTTATCAGGAGGCCAAAAACAAAGAGTAGCTATTGCAGGTGTTTTAGCTAGAAAACCATCGATTTTTATTATGGATGAAGCCACTAGTATGTTAGATCCTAAAGGAAAAAGAGAAATATTAAATCTTATTCATAAATTAAAAAAAGAAGAACCAAAATTAACAATAATCTCCATAACACACGATGTTGAAGAAGCTTATAATTCTGACCATGTAATTGTTTTAGAAAAAGGTAAAGTAGTTTTAGATGATAAACCTAATGTTGTTTTTAATAATAGGGATCAATTAGAAAAATTAAAATTAGAAATACCTTTCTTTTTAAGATTAGATGATGAATTAAAAAAACTAGGAATTGATGTAAGTGGTGCAAAGAATTTTGATGAATTGAAGGAGAACTTATGCAAATTAAAATAAAAGATTTAAGTTACACTTACCAAGCTAAAACTCCTTTTGCTGCCGCTGCTTTAAATGATATAAATCTTGATTTAGATGGGAATTTCTTTTTAGCTCTTGTGGGGCAAACTGGCTCAGGTAAATCTACTTTGGTTCAGCATCTTAATGCTTTATTGTTACCTACAAGTGGTTCGATACAAATAGATAATTTTTTAGTTAAGCCATTTAAAAGGAAAAAATGGGCTTTTATAGACTTGAATTTAAAAAACTATAAAAAAAGAAAACAGTTTGACTTAAAACTTTTAAGAAAAAAAGCTGGTTTAGTTTTTCAATTTCCTGAATACCAACTTTTTGAATCAACTGTTTTAAAGGATGTAATGTTTGGACCTTTAAATTATAAAATTGAGCCTAAAAAAGCTGAAGATATGGCAAAAAAGGCTTTAACAGATGTCGGTATTGATTCTTCTTATTATTCTCGTTCACCTTTCGAATTATCTGGTGGTGAAAAAAGAAGAGTTGCTATTGCTGGTATTTTAGCTCTTAATCCAGATGTTTTAATTTTAGATGAGCCAACTGCTGGACTTGATCCGTTAGGTGAACAACTTATTATGAATTTGTTTAATAAAATCCATTTAGATGGAAAGCCAATTATTTTAGTAACTCATAATATGGATATTGTTTTAAAATATGCTGAAAAAGTAGTGGTTTTAGATCACTCTAAGCTTATAATTTCTGCTACTCCTTTAGAATTATTTCAAAATGAAGAAGTTTTAAAGAAAACAGCAATAGATTTACCTCAAACTTTTTTAACAGCTATTAAATTAAAAGAAGCTGGTTTTAATATCGATTTAAAAAAGGTAAAAGATGTTAAGTCTTTAGCTTTACAAATTAAGGAGAATTATAATGGATAATATAGTTTTAGGTAGTTATGTCCCTAATAATACACCTTTGCATAGGCTTGATCCTCGTATTAAGTTATTAGCTTTTATTACTTTTTTGGTATCTATTTTTTTAAGTTATGGAAATACTTTTCAAAACTTTATAATGTACGGTTTTTTCTTTGTTATTTTCCTTATTCTTATGATTATAGGTAAAATTTCTTTTGTTAGAGTTTTAAAATCTTTTAAGGTTTTGTGGCTAATGATGATTATGCTACTTATTTTAAATTGTTGTTTAGTTACTAGTGGTAATGTTTTGTTTTATATAGGTTCTTTTCCTATATATGATGAAGGAATTTATCGTACTGTTTATATTGTAATAAGATTGGTTATGATGTTGATGTTAACATTTATTCTTACTTCAACTACTAAGTCTATGGAGCTTACTTTTGCTATTGAATGGTTATTAGCTCCTTTAAATTATATAAAAATACCTGTTCATATTTTTGCAATGGTTTTATCCTTGGCTTTAAGATTTATTCCTACATTAGCTCAAGAAGCTGATAAGATTATGAAAGCTCAAGCTTCAAGAGGTGTTGATTTTAAAAATGGCAAGTTAAAAGACCGCTTAAAAGGTTTAGTTTCTTTAGTGATTCCAATGTTTGCTTCATGTATAATTCATGCTGGTGAATTAGCAGATGCAATGGATGCTAGAGGCTATGATCCTTTAGCCAAGAGAACTAAATATAATAGAAGAAAATGGGATCTTGCTGATACTTTTTCTTCTCTTGTTTTGTTAGTTTTTTTAGGTGGTATGATTGTTTTAGCTTATTTTCAATTTGATTTTATTTCCTTAATTAGAGGTTTTATTAATGCTTAATTATCTTTTAAATTTGACTTTTGATGGGCAATATTTTTGTGGAACACAATATCAAAAAGATCAATTAACATTAGTGGGAATTTTAAAAAATAAATTAGATCAAATTTATAAAAAAGATGTAAAAGTAATTTGTTGTTCTAGGCTCGATAGTAAAGTTTCTGCTAAATCTTATTATATTAATTTTATTGAAGAAGAAATTTTTACTGCTGCTTATTTGACTTATTTATTAAATAGGTATTTTCCTTCTTATATTCATTTGAATTTTATTAAGATTGTTCCCCTAGATTTTAATAGTAGGAAGTTAGCTAAATATAAAACATATTTATATAATATAAATATAGGCGAAGCTAATCCTCTTAAGGATCGTTTTGCTTTTAAACCTATTTTTAATATTGATTGTGCTCTTTTTATTAAAACTATTAAAGCCTTTGAAGGAAAACATGATTTTAGTTCCTTTTATTCTATTGATGATAAGACTTTACCTCTAAAAGAAGTTAAGAAAGTAACAGTTATTAAAAAAGGTAATTATCTTCAAGTTAAAATTAAAGGTCATGCCTTTGGAAGATATCAAATTAGATATATGATAGGAGCGGCAATACAAGTAAGTTTAAATAAAATGAACTATAATGATATTATTGATAGATTAAACGGAAATAAAATGGAATATAAGAATTATAAAGCTCCGGCAGAAGGTCTAATTTTATATAAGGTAGAGTATTAAAATGTTAAAAAGTAATTATCATACACATACTAAAAGATGTGGGCATGCATATGGAGAGGATATTGATTATGTAAAAGAGGCTTTGGGGGCTGGTTTTTTAAATTTAGGCTTTTCGGACCATATTTTTCTCCCTAATTTTTCTCAACCTGGTATACGTGGAGAGTTTTCTTTATTTGATAATTATTTATCTTCTATTAGAGAACTTTCTTCTCTTTATCAGGATCGTTTAAAAATTTTTCTGGGTTTTGAAGCGGAAGCTTTTCCTTTATATTATGATTATTATCATTCTATTTTAGCAAGTAAGGCAGTTGATTATCTTATTTTAGGTAATCATTATGAAATGAATTCTTCTAAAAAACTAGTTACACATTTTTTTAAAGCTAAAACTGCTAGTGAGATTTACCGATATAGAGATCTAGCAATTTCAGCTTTATCCACAAATTATTTTTCTTGTTTTGCTCATCCTGATTATTTTTTATCATCTATAGAAAATATAGATAATGATTGTAAAAAAGTAATGAGGGAACTTGTAAAGGTTGCTGTGGATTTAGATATACCTCTTGAATTAAATGTTGCTGGTATTAGAAGTGGTAAACATCAAATTGGAGATTCCTATCGTTATTATTATCCAACAGAGCTTTATTTACAAACATTACATAAATTCAATGCCAAAGTTATAATCGGCCAAGATGCTCATGCACCAAATCAACTAGATGACGAGGAGGCTAATTTTGTAGCTTTAGATTTAATTAAAAAATATGATTTGAATGTAATTGATCATTTAGATTTTAAAAAGGTATCTTGAAATTTACAATTTTTTTACAATTATTTACAATTCTTTGGTTTTTTAAAAAATATGAAAAATATACAATCATGTTGTAAGAAAACTGAAAGGATTTTACGAAAATGAAAAAAATTATTACATTATCATTATCATTATTAACTTTAGTTGGTTTAGTTGGTTGTGGTGAAAGCAGTGACTCTTCTGAAAAAGTTAGCGCTGGTACTTCAACTACTCCTGCTTCTAGTGAAAAAGTTGATGCCAATTTTGATTATTCTCAAAACATTATTCCTGTTACTAGAGATACTAATTCTGGTACTAGAGAAGCTTTTACTGAAAAAATTGGTATTAAAGAAGCTGCGAAAGATGATACTTTTTTAAATGGCTCAGTTAAAAAAGTTGCTTCTAATGGTGAAGTTTATAAAGCTGTTGAAGATGCTCCATATGCAATCGGCTATGGTTCTTTAGATTCATTAACTGGTAATGAAAAGGTTCATGCAGTTAAAATTAATGGTGTCATGCCAAGTGTAGCTACAGTTTTAGATGGCACTTATTCTATTCAAAGACCATTTAATTATGCTTTACCAAAAGAACAAAATTTAGGTGCTACAAGATCTGCTATTAAATGGGCTTTATCAGAAGCTTATATTACTTATTTAACTAAATCCAATGAAGGTTTAGATGATATCGGCGGTGAAAATGGTATTATTACTAAAGAAGCTGAAAATGCTGCTAAAGATTGGGTTGATGTTGTTAAGGAAAATAAAAATTCTAGTTGGGTTACAACTTTAAAAATTGATGAAACTACTGGTAAGTCTAAATTAGGTACTATTAATGCTGAAGACAAGTTTACCACTGTTGGTTCTACTTCTGTTGAAAAAATTGTTAAGGCTTCAACTTTATCCTTCACAAAAATATTAGGATTAGGTGAAACTGCTGAAAGTGTTACTAATTTTAATCACACTGGTTCTGGTGATGCTTTAACAAAGTTAAGTAATGGTACAGGTGATGTTGGTTTTGCTTCTAGAGCTTGGAAGAAGGAAGAATTAACTGCATTTGATACTAATTATTCTGGCACTATGTGTTTAGATGCTGTTGCTGTTATTGTTAATAATGCCAATCCTGCTAAAGATTTAACCACCCAACAAGTTAGAGATATATATTTCAAAAAAGAAAAAGTTTCTAGCTATACTCAAGGTGACTATTCAAAAGAAAATCAAATTACTACTTGGGAATTCCTTAAATAGTAATTATTATAATAATTAATCTTAAAGCTCTTCTTAGAAATTCTAAGAAGAGCCTTTTGTAATTTAATGAGAGAAATATGAATAATAATTTAATAAAAACGAATATTGAAAATTTAATTAAAAAAACTGAGAAAAAAAGAAAAATAGATTTAGTAGTCAAATACATTTTTTTAGCTATCGCTTTGATTTGTACTAGTGTTATTTTCTTTATTGTTATTTTTATTTTGGTTAAAGGTATTACACCATTTGTAAAAATTTATACTGAAACAGGAGATGATGGACAAATAGTTTCATTTAATGAGAAACTTTCTTCATTTTTTACTTTGCTTATTTATAATTCGTCTGATCATCAATATGGTGTTTTTTACTTGGTAATTAATACTTTATATGCAACATTTTTATCAATGCTTATTTCTATTCCTGTCTCTTTGCTTACTTCTCTTTTAATTACTAGAATTGCTATTAAACCTTTAGCAAAAGTTTTAGAAACAGGTATTGAACTTTTAGCCGGCATTCCATCTGTTATATATGGCTTATTTGGTATGGGGTATGTTACCAAAGTTATAGCTAGTTTTGGTAATTCTATTAATTATGCTACTTTTGGCGGTCGTTCATTATTAGCAGGAAGTATTATTTTAGCCATTATGTCAATTCCTACTATGACTATGATGAATAATACTGCTTTAAAAAGTGTTGATCCTAACTTATTTAATGCTTCTTTAGCTTTAGGAGCTAGTAAAACTCAAACTAATTTTAAAATTGTAATTAAAGCCGCGTTATCTGGTATTTTTGCTGGTATTATTTTAGGTGTTGGACGTGCTATTGGCGAAGCCACTGCTGTTCAAATGGTTATTGGTGGTGCTATTGGTGGTATTACTTCTAACCCTTTAGATGCATCTTCTACTTTAACTAGTCAAATGTTAATGGGTATGGGAGAAGCTGTTGTTGGTTCGCTTAACTATGATATTAGATTTTCATCAGGTATTTTACTTATAATTTTAATTCTATTGTTAGATATTTCTTTAAATACTGTTAAAAATAAAGTTTATCAAGCTCAAACAGGAAGAGTTCAGCCTTCTTTATTTACAAAAATAAAGGATTTGATTACTAAAAAATCCTTTGTTAAATTTTCTAGGAGTAAGTAAAATGAATAATAATTTAAAAGTTTATACCGAAGAAGAAAAAAATAAATATTTAGCTAAACTTTCTAAGAATGCTGATAAACGTAGAAAAATAAGAATCTTTTTTGATATTGTTAAAAATTCTTTTACATATTTGTGTTCTATTTTCTCCATTGTTGTTTTAGTAGGTGTTATTATTTATTGTTTTTCAACAGGGAGTAAATCATTTAATTGGGATTTTATAACAGGTTCTAATTATAATACTCAGGAAAATTTAAATGCTAATCCTGAAAATAAGAATGGAATTGAAGTTAATCAAAATTCGAATTTTTCATATACACCAAGTGAAGGAGAATATTTTTCATCTCGTTGGGGGATAGCTTTTACTGATAAAGAAACTAATGGTGTTGGGGAAGTTATTTTCACTCATATTGATAAAAATTCTACAATTTTTCAATTAGGTATTCTTGATGATAATAATAATTTCACCGTTACTAAAGTTACTGAGGGAAGTTCTTTATTAAAAGCCATTGGATATAATGATAATGGTGGAAGGGAAAGGTTAAATTATAACAAAAAAGCTAGCGAAATGGCTAAAGGTTTTGATAGATTAAAATCTTTAAGTTATATAACATTAATTTTTAGATCTAATGGTATTAAAGGTCCTTTAATTTCAACATTTTACTTTATTATAATTGCTTTATTGGTTTCTTTACCTTTAGGTGTTGGCGGGGCTATTTATCTAGCTTATTATGCTAAAAACAATTTCTTAACCAGAAGTATTAGAACAATCATTGATATGATTGCCGGTATTCCTTCAATTATTTTCGGTTTAACTGGGGCTATTATTTTTATTCCGATTTTTGGTGGTGTTGGTAATATTTTATCTGGTGGTTTTACTTTAGCTTGTATGGTTTTACCAACTATTATTAAAAATACGGAAGAATCAATTAAAGTTATTCCGCGTTCTTTAAAGGATGCTTCTTTAGCTTTGGGAGCTAGTTCAACCCAAACGGTTTTTAAAATCATATTACCTAACTGTTTACCTGGTATTTTAACTGGTTCATTATTAGCTTTAGGAAGAATCATTGGAGAATCAGCCGCTTTAATTTTTGCTACTGGTTCTTTAATTACTGATACTCCAAGTTTAGGACAACCTGCAGCAAGTTTAGCAGTTTATATTTGGTCAATTATGCAAGGAGAAAATCCTAATTACCAAGCGGCAGCAGCTACTGCTATCTTGATATTAATTGTAGTTTTAGTTTTAAATATTTTAGTAAAGATTGTTGCTTATAAGTTAGATAAATTTACACCTAAGAAACCATTTGAATTTATGACTTATATAAATAAAATTAAAAGTTTCTTTGTAAAGAAGGAGAAAGTATGTCAAATAGAGAAGAAATAATCAAAAAAGATTTAGAAAAAATAGAGAAAAGTGTTCCTGAAGAAAAAACAGAAGCTGTTTTTAGGGCTAAAGATTTAAATTTATATTATGGAGATGTTCATGCTTTAAAGGATATAAATATTGAAATCTATAAGAATAAAGTCACTGCTTTTATTGGCCCTTCTGGTTGTGGTAAATCAACTTTTTTACGTTGTTTTAATAGAATGAATGATTTAATTGATAATTGTCATATTACTGGTGAATTATCTTTTAGAGGAACTGATGTTAATAAAATAAATCCTATTTTACTTCGTAGCCAAGTTGGTATGGTTTTTCAACAACCTAATCCTTTCCCAATGTCTATTAAAGACAATATTACTTATGGTCCTAAATGCCAAGGTATTAGAGATAAAAGATATCTTAATGATTTAGTTATTTCTTCTTTAAAAGAAGGGGCCCTTTATGATGAAGTTAAGGATCGTTTAAAAGATTCCGGTATGGCTTTATCTGGTGGTCAACAACAAAGATTATGTATTGCAAGATGCGTTGCTATGCGTCCAGATGTTATTTTGATGGATGAGCCTACTTCAGCTCTTGATCCTATTGCAACAAAGAAGATTGAAGACTTAGTAAAAATCTTAAAAGAAAAATATACTATTATTATCGTTACTCATAATATGCAACAAGCTACTAGAGTTTCTGATTATACTGCTTTCTTCATGTTAGGGGAAATGGTAGAATATGGTAAGACTGAGCAAATCTTCTCTCATCCTAAGAATAAGAAAACAGAAGATTATATTACAGGGCGTTTTTCATAAAGAATGGAGATGTAAACTATGGAATTATCATTAGAAGTTAGTAAGTTAAAAAAATTAGTATTAGAAATGCAAGGTCAAGTTTTAGTTAATTTAGAGTACGCTTTAAAGACTTTAGTAAACTATGACCCAAATACAAAATATGAACCTATTGATGATTTAAAAGTTGATGCTTATGAAAGAGCAATAGAAGAAAAATGTTTACATTTAATGTTAACTGAGAGACTATTCTCTACTGATATGCGTTTAGTTTCCGGAGTTATGTGCATGGTTGAGGATTTAGAAAGATTAGGTGACCATGCTCAAGATATTATGGAGTTTGCTTTAAAGGTAAAAAATACTAAAGTTTCAGAATTTCCAAAATTAAATGTTTTAGTAAATTTTGTTTATAAAATGGTTAAAGATGCGACTCTTGCCTTTAAAAATGAAGACGCTAAACTTGCAAGTGAAGTAATTTCATCTGATGATTATGTAGATAAAACTTATGTTGAAATATTAAATGACTTAATTAGACAAGATTCTAATAATCAAATTACTTCAAGTTATGCTTTATATTCAACATTAATTGATAAGTATTTGGAAAGATTAGCTGATCACGCTACTAATATAGCTGAATGGGTTATTTTTATTAATACAGGTTTCTACAAAGATACTCAAATCATTTAAATATGCCAAAATTAATATATTCTGTTGAAGATGATTTAGATATTTCTCATATTATCAATAC
>DKCH01000031.1:24546-27475 GCA_002449135.1 Caryophanales bacterium UBA6879
CAAATGATTCTATTGGATTTAATGTTACCTGATTATTCTGGAACAGAAATTTTAAAAGAAATAAGAAAAGATCAAAGCAATGATGACATTTATATCATTATAGTTTCGGCTAAAAAGAATTATATAGATAAAGTTGATGGTTTGGATTTGGGTGCTGATGATTATATAGAGAAGCCTTTTAACTTGTTAGAACTTCTTTCTAGAGTAGGATCTAAGTTTAGAAGAAGCATTAAAAATAATTCAGCTAAATTAACTTTTAAAAATTTAACTGTTGATTTAGAAAAAAAGATAATATATCAAAATGGTCAACCTGTTGATTTAACTAATATGGAATATGAAATCTTATCTTATCTTATTGCGCATCAAGGCCAAATTGTTACTCGTGATGAATTATTTGCTAAAATTTATGGTGCAAGCATTGCTGTTGAATCACGAACTTTAGATATGCATATTAAATCAATTAGGAAAAAGATTAATGATACTAATAATAAAATTATTCAAACTAAATACGGATTAGGATATTATTTAGGCTTATGAAAATTTATACAAAGTTTCAAATCAGCCTTTTTATTGTTGTATATTCTTTGTTTTTAATTACGATTCTTATTGTATTTTTTTGCTTTAATAATTTAACAAATTATTGGATGTATTTTTTGATTTGTTCTTTAACTTTGTTTTTGATTTTTACTATTGTTTATTTTGTTTTGTTCTTGTTTTTAAGATATTTAAATAAAGTTGAAATTAAACCTTATATATCCTTGTTTGATCGTTTAAGAATACTAGCTAAAGATGAGCTTCCAAGTAAAGATGAACCTTTTGAAATTATAGATAAAGACTTAACTGCTATTGAAAAAAGACAAATTAAGCTTCAAATTCAAAATGATAAATTAGATTATATTATAAACAAAATGGCTCAAGGTTTAATATTAATTGATCATCATCAAAGGATTGCTTTAATTAATCAAGCTGCTAAACAAATTTTTCACATTCAAGATTCTTCACCTGATTCATTAATATATTTAACTAATTATCCTTCTCTTTTAGAAGCTTGTGATAAAGCAAGTGAAAAACTTTCTTCTTTTAAGATTGATTTTAAAGCTGATAATAAAGACTATATAGTAGATGTTTATACTATTGATTCTGGGCTTAATCATACTCATAAGTATTTTTGGGTATGCCTTTGTTTTATTGATATTACTCCTTTAAAACAGCTTGAAAATGTTAAAAGGGATTTCTTTGCAAATGCTTCACATGAATTAAAATCTCCATTAACATCTATTATTGGTTATTCTCAATTATTAAATGAAGGATTCATTTCTGATGAAAAAGAGAAAGATGAAGCTGTTAATCGTATTATTTTTGAAGCAGAAAGAATGTCTAAGATTGTAAAAGAAATGCTTACCTTGTCAAACTATGAATTTGAAAATCAACTAAAAAATTTAACTGATATTAAATTAAAAGATTTGATTATACAAATTTGTAATGAAATGAAATTGAAAATTGAACAAAGAAATTTAAAATTTGAGTTTAATTTAGAAGATATTAAAGTGAAAATGAACAGCGATGATGCTTATTATCTTTTTAAAAATTTGATTGAAAATGCTATTAATTATAATAAAGACAATGGTGAAGTTAAAATTGAATTAACTAAAAAATATTTTAAAATTTCTGATACTGGTATTGGTATTGCTAAAGAAAATCAACAAAGGATTTTTGAACGTTTCTTTAGAGTTGACAAGGCTAAGTCCAAAAAAGAAGGTGGAACAGGTTTAGGATTAGCTATTGTTAAACATGTTATTCAAATTTATAACTTTAAATTAACTCTTGATTCTGAACTTAATAAGGGCAGTACTTTTACTATTTTCTTTTAGCTTTATTAGTTCTTTAATCTTTACTAGTAACTTTTTTATATGTTATGATATTACGCGGTAAAAACATTTTTTGTTTTATAAAAGGAGAAAATTATGGGAAGAGCGTACGAAGTTAGAAAAGCCTCCATTGCTGCTACAGGTAAAGCTAAATCTGCTTTATATATGAAGGCTAGTAAAGAAATTTATATGGCAGCTAAGGCTGGTGGTTCTCCAGATCCTAAAGATAATTTACAATTAAGAGCTGCTTTAGAAAAATTTAAAGGTCAATCAATTCCTAAAGATGTTATTTCTAGAGCTATTGATAAAGCTATGGGTAAAGGCTCTGAAGATTATGTTGCCGCTACTTATGAAGGCTTTGGTCCAGGTAATTCAATGATTATTGTTGAAACCTTATCTGATAATGCTAAAAGAGCTTTCTCTGAAGTTAGAGCAGTTTTTACTCATCGTGGTGGTAAATTAGGCGATTCTGGTGCTGTTAGTTATAATTTTAAGCGTTTAGGTGAAATTGATTTTAATGGCACTGATGTTGATAAATATACTGATGCTTTAATTATGGGTGATGTTGATTTAAAAGAAATTAAACAAGTAGAAGAAAATGTTATTTCTGTTCAAGTTGCTCCAAATGATTTAGCTAAAGCTGATGCTATTTTAAAAGAAAATGGAGTAGAAGACTTTTTATTTAATGAAGTTACTTTAGTTCCAGATTTAACTGTTGAACTTACTGGTGAAGATGCTGAAAAATATAAGAACTTTGTCGATGCTTTAAATGAGCTTGATGATGTTCAAAACGTTTATACTAACGTCAATTTATAATAATGAAGTTAATTGCTATCGATTTCGATGGAACTTTAGTTGATTCTTTTAAAATTATTGATGTTTGTTTTACTAAAGTTTTTAATGACTTTCATAAAGAAATACCTAGTGATGGCTTTCGTTCTTTTTTAGGACCTTCTGAAGAAGGAATTTGTCTAAAAGCTTTCGGGCCATTTTATGGTGAAAAAGCTTTTAAAGATTACATTAAATATTACAAAGAATTCCATAAACAGTGTATACCACCA
>DKCH01000033.1:0-13352 GCA_002449135.1 Caryophanales bacterium UBA6879
GCAGCCGGTTTTTTTGTGGTTAAATGTATTAATAAATTAATATATATATAGGCTATTAATCTATTAATGTATTTAATTAATTTATTCTTTATTTTTTAAAATTTCTATCATAAAAAAATACCCTTTTAAATATTTATTTATTTCTATCTAAAGGGTATTTTATTTTAATCATCTAATTTCATTGCTTTTACTGGTTTTAAGCTAGCAATTGAATATGATGGTATAAATGAAGATAATAAGGATAAGATGAATGCTAGAGCAAAGATAATAAGTATTTGTATGTAACTAAAGAATATTATTCCTAATGGAACAGCTAATAAATTCATTAATGCTGTATTTACTATTCCTGTTAAATAATAAGTTAATATTGTAGAAATTACAAAGTTTACTGCACCTATTATTAAGGCCTCTAAGGCAAAGATTTCGAATACATCTAAACTTGTTGCCCCTAAAGCTTTTAAGACCCCTATTTCTCTTGATTTAAAGGAGACTGAGGTATAAAGATAATTTGTTGTAATTAAGACTGATATTATACCTAAGGAGACTGCTATATACATTGCTATCTTTGTAAGGCTTGTAATGTTTGTTTCAAATTTTTCTCCAATAATATCGTTTGTTAATGTTGAATCTATTACATAGCGTTTATAGTTAGATGAATCATTCTTATCTGTTTTAAAATATGTTCTAGTAAAATCAAATAAGGTATTCATTGTTTTAGTGGATATAGTAGGTACTAATATTGAATATAAAGGATTATTTTTATTAAAACCAGGTAAATAATAATTGGATAATTTATTGTTAATAAATTCATTACTTACGAAGGTTGTAAATGATACGCCTGTTTTAATATATTCTTTAAGAATTGAATTTTTGGAAAGATCTAAGGGGTTAGCATCGACTTTTTCATCATCGAAAGCTAATTTAATATCTGTATATTCAATGTTTTGTTTTAAGACACCTGTTATTGTATATGAATGAGTATAATTAGTATCATTTTTATCTAATGTCTTATCTGTATTTGAAGTATATATTTTTTTGTTAATAATATCTTCATAGTTATTAAGATCATTTAATTTTGTTCCATCAGCTAATAAGATTCCTGATTGTTTATACATTTGGAAAGTGTAATCACTAATTACTATTTCATTTTCTTTTTTTGGATATTCACCAATAAGTGAATAGTTATATATTGCTAATTTATCTTTATTTGGTAAACAAGCTACTGTGTTAAAACTTTTTTCTGGAAAATAAGCATAATTTCTTTTTGAAGTATCTGCTAGAGAATACTGATCTAGGTTGAAACTATGAGCGCGATAAACTGGAATTGTTGATTCAAATTTTGAATTTATATTATTTAAATCATTTATGGAAAGATCTATTCGTATTTTACCTGGTAAACCAGTATTATCTTCTTTTTCATAAAGTGTCTTTTTAAGAGCGTAGGTTGGTGGTTGATAAATTTGTGCTGATGATGCAAATGTTGAACCTTCATCATATGTTGATAAAGTTGAAACAACACCTAATAAAGAAAAGGCTAAGATAGATAAGATAAAGGTCATTCCTAATCTTATACGATTGTGTTTTAAAGTGGAGAATCCCATTTTTAGTTTTGTTTTTAATGTAAGGTGAGATTTAATGGGTTGATAATTAATATTATTATCTTCTTGTATGTTTTTAGTATTTTCAAAGTTGTAAGGTAAAGTATTTAAATTATCATTAACAGTTAAATCATCAGGAAGGTTTATCTCTTTTTTATAAGCGAGGTATAAAGGATTATTGTTAGCTAGTTTTTGTATTTGATTTTTTTCAACTTCTGTAATGTTTTCTATGTTGTTAATTTTTAGTAAACCATCAGAAATTTTTTGAATGTTATCTTTGCTTTGTTTTTCATTTTTTAGACGTGAGTAATCTGCTACTACTTGGCCTTTATCTATTGTAATTATTCGATCGGCATAGCGTTTTGCCATATTGTTAGCATGAGTTACTGTTATTATTAAATGTTCTTTAGAAAGAGATTTTAAAAGGTCAAAGATTTCTACTGAGGTTTGATAATCTAATGCACCTGTTGGTTCATCGGCTAGAATAATTTTTGGCTTTTTAATTAGGGCACGCGCAATAGCTATTCTTTGAAGTTGTCCTCCAGAAAGCTGACTAGGTTTTCTATCCTTGTATTCAAGCATATTAACTTTTGTAAGGAGCTTATCTATTTCTTCTTCATTAGCTTTTTTCTTTTGTAATTCTAAGGCTAAAGCGATGTTTTCTTTTACTGTTAAATCTGAAATAACATTATAAGATTGAAAAATAAATCCTAAATAAAAGTTACGGTAAGAATCCATTTCACTAGCTTTAAAATCTTTAATTGAGCGGTTAAAAACTTTTATATCCCCTTCTTCAAATGAGTCTAAACCACCAATTAAATGTAATAAAGTTGATTTTCCTGAGCCGGATTTACCAATAATAAAGACCATTCCATGATCTTTAAAGTTTAGGTTAATGTGATTTAAAGCGATAATTTCTTTCTTTTTTTCGCTTTGATATTTTTTTACTAAGTTTTTAATTTCTATCATATCTTTTTTATTTTAACATTTTTTATATTTTTAATTTGTACAAAAGGGGGAAGGTGTCATAATATTTAACTATTAAATTGGACTTTTTTTGTAAATAAGGGTATCTTATGTTGAATGATTTTTATCATTTGTTTTTGATTTATATAATTAAAGGAGAAATTACATATGAGAAAAAAATTATTTTTAAACTTATCACTTACTTCTTTAGTCTTGTTTACTTTAGCTAGTTGTAATAATCAAACTAGCAATAACAATATAGATAGTAGTGAAGCATTAAAAGCTAGTGCTACTTATGGTGAATTTAATGGGGGAGAAGCCCCTGATGATTATAAAAATATCTCATTATCAAATTTAAATGATATGAAAGATATTTATTTCTTAGTTAATCATAAAATGGCTAATTCTAATTATTATTCTTATTCTTATGGCACTGCTATTGCTAGTGGTTTATATAAGCAAGATATTGTTGCTAATGTGGTAAATAAGGGAAAATTGTCTTTTTCACAAACTTATACAAAAGGAGAGTTTTTAAATGGTGGAGGGGCTATTTCTAGTATTTTAAAACTTTCTTTATCAAATGCTTCCATGTCTTTTGAAGATGCTTCTATTAATAGATATCTTTATAGAGGATTAGAAAATAATGGTACTGTTGATGTTGATTTAGAAAAGAAGACTGGAAGTGCTAGTGGATTTACTGAAGTGGAAAGTAGTTCTACTAGAAATGGTTTTAAGTCTATTGTTGGTCATGATTTATTTAATATTACTAATTATGAAGTAATTAATTTAAATTCTATTATTAATGTTACTCCTATTTCTGGTGATGAAGTTTCTGGATATGTTTATGAATTTAGTTTTACTACTTCTGGAGATAGCAGTACTGATGCGAGTTATTATTATAAAAAACAGCAAAAATTAATGCTTGGTAATTTATCACAAATGGTAGATATTAACATTAAAGAATTAAAGACTACTTTATATTTTAATAGTGATTGGACTTTAACTAAGACTGAAACTTCTGAAACTTATGATGTTACTTTAGCAAATACAAGTATTAGTTCTGTTAAAACTAGTTTAACTAATGAATATTATCTTTTTGATGAAGAAATTCCTGATAGTCAATTACAGGCTAGTTATACTAAGGCTTCTAGTGAAATGTTAGCTTAATTTGACATACAAACTATATTGTCTATTTTTTTAAAAATGTTTAAGGATAAAATAAAATTGTAATGGAGGAAAATTATGAAAAAAATTAAAATATTAACTATATTAATGACTTCAAGCATGATTTTAGTTGGCTGTAATGAAAATAAGGTTTCTACTACTTCTAGTATTAGTAGTGAAGACTTATCTTCTAATGTAACTTCTTCTAATAGTAATAGTTCAACTTCTTCTGAACAAGTTGTTTATAAGAATGTTAATAAAAAAGGAAAAGTTGGATTATATGCTAATTTAGGAACTATTGGTAACATTATTTTTGGTGAAAGTGGACCAATAAGTTTTCATGCTCCTTTAGATGTTAATTATACTTTGGCTGATGGAAAAATTGATTTAAGTAATAATTTTAATCTTTCAGTTGATCCATCTAAGGGTTTTGCATATAAAAATGGCGATACTGAAGTTTCTGAAGCAGATGCGGCTTTAGAAAATGTGAAAAGTATTGGAAAAATTTATAATATTCCAGATAGTCAGTTGTTTGGATTAATGGTTGCTCCTATGCTACCTGCTTCAGTTAAGGATGCTTTAAATAATTTACCTAGTGAATATTCTTATGCAAGAAAACATTTTGCTACTTATAAGGATCTAACTAAGGAGACTATTAGTCAAGCTAGTGAACCTATTTCTTATACTAAAATAGGTAATAAAAATTATTATTCTGTCACTTCAAATAGCGATAAATTAGCTGCTAATAATTCTTATTCTGCTTTAAGAGCTTTTTCTTATTCTGAATCTTCTTCATCTACTTCTATTGATATTAAATCTTTAGTAGCGATGATTTCTAATTTCCTTAGTTCTGTTGATTTAGATAAAATTGATATTTTGGGATTATTAAATAATATACTTCCTGATTTTGATGTTGATTTAGGAACTGTTCCAGGTGCTTCTACATTATCTACTTTATTATATGTTTTAGCTGATGGCTTACATATTAGTAAAAAGACTGAGACTAAAGATGATGGTGTTTATACTACTTATTCTTTGGCTTTAAATGATACTGCTAAGCAAAAAATTAATCAAATAATAGCTAATTTACTTAATAGCTTATTAGCAAGTGCAGGTGAGATGGCAAGTTTTGTTAAAGGTATGCTTCCAAATTCTTTAGGAAACCTTAGCTTAAGTGCTACTTTCTATACTGATACTACAACTAGTTTAAGCAACTTTAATTTTGATTTAGGCTTATTAGGTGAAAGTGATGAAACTAGTATGAATATTTCTTTAGGATTAGATTTAGATAATACTGAAACTGAACTTTCTAATGATTATTTTGTTACTTTAGGTAAGCAAATGGATACTTATACTACTATTGATAATCAATTTGAGGAAATCTATTCTTTATTAAAGAAATATAATAATTTTAATGCAAAGAATAGTGAAAATTATGTATCATATTCAGAAAATTATTCTAATGTTGATTTAAACAATTTAGAAGCTTATGCTAGCGATATTAGTAAAGTTAAGGAATTAATTTCTAATGCTAATAACGATGTTAAATATATGTTAGGTGATATTGATTTATCTAAGGATTATAAGGCTTTAGATGAAGCAAATATAGATAAAATAAAAAAGGCAGTTGCGGCTATTAAATTACCTGAAGGTGGATTAACTCCTGATAATATTGCTGAGACTTTTGCACCAAAGAGCACTGGACTTGTACCTTTACCTTTACTTCCTGATCATGTTAATTTGGTTGATTTACAAAATTTCCAAGCTGGTTTAGCTAAATTAGGAAGAACAGATATTGTTGATAGTTTAAAGACTTTTGATTCAGATGCTTTAAATAAATGGAATGAATATAAAAAGACCTTTGATAATGATGCTAAAGCATTAAGTAACAAGGAAGTTACTTTAGAGCAAATTAAAGCATTTAATGATTTTGCTACTAATACTGATAAATATCCATATGGTAAAGCTGAGGTCTCATCATATGAAAAATATTTAAGTGCTGATACTGCTAAAAAGGTTAATGATATAATTTCTACTACTAATAATAGTAGGTATTTAAGTGATTTAGCTATTGGTATATCTAACTATCTTGGTGGTAAAAAAGTTGAAGTAAAAGAATTTAGCTCTAAACTTGAAAATGCTAAAAGCTATTTAGATATTCTTTTTGAAGATACTACTAAAATTGATTCTATTAAGGCTTCTACTACTTTTGATGATGATGTTTCATTAAATATTAGTTTGAGTTTAAAGGATTTTGCTTCTCAGTTAAATAGCCAAGCTAAAGAATTGTTTAAATTAGATGTTAATAATGCAGAACAAGAAGAGAAAATTAAAGATGGTATTGCTAGCTTAAAAGATAAGATTTCATTAGTAGAGAACCTAACTAAGTTATATACAACTTATGAAGCTGATCAATTTACAAGTGAAACTACACAAATTGTTAGTGGATTAGAGCAATATATTACTTATGGTAAAACATCTACTAGTAAGTAATATCTAATTAGTTAAAAGTAAAAAAAGAGGATGGAAACACCCTCTTTTTATGTTAAAAAGATTATCCTTGTTATTAATGATATAATAATGTGGTTAGGAGAAATGATTATGTTAGACTTTAAAAATTATAATGAATGGAGAAAGACTGACATTACTAATTTATTTGGCTTTATTTTAGTTATTGTTTTTATTGTTCTTTCTTTTGTTCCTTTAGTGCATACTAAAGAGGGTGTTATAAGTTCTGTTATTAATTTTTATGGATTAAATTCAATTTATGCTTTTGTATATTATGCAGTAACTTTAGTTTATTTAGGTGTTGGTCTTTTTGGTGGATTTAAAAATTTTAAACCACAAAATGTATTTTCAATTTCTTTTTTTGCTATAACAATTTCATTAATTGTTTTTGTTGTTTTATTGATGGTTATTGCTTTATAATATAATATTAATTTATTTTATAAGCACTAAACTTGATATTTTTTCCTTTAATCTATATAATACTTTTGTTATATCTCAAAGATATATAGTTTTTGTTAGTTAAATATTTGGAGGAAAAATGTTAATTGATAAAAAAACCAATTATGGAAAAATAAATATCTCATTAGACGCTATAGCTTCTATTGTTGGAGAATCAATTAAAAATGTCTTTGGTGTTGTTGGCTTGGGTTCAAAACGTACATTACAAGATAACCTCAATGTTTTATTTAACAAGGAAACTTACAAAGATGGTGTTGTAGTTAAAAAAGAGAAGGACAAGTATATTGTCGATATTTATGTTGTTTTATCTTATGGTGTTAAAGTTAGTGAGGTTTTATCCGAATTAGTGGAACAAGTAAGATATAATTTACAAAAAGCTTTTGATGTGAAGTTTAAAACAATCAATTGCTATGTACAAGATATTCAATAACTTCTCTTAGTGAGGAAAGTAAAATGAAGAAAATTGATGGTATCATTTTAAAGCAAATGATAATTTCTGGGGCAAATAATCTTTATAATTCTTATCCAGAAGTTGATTCTTTAAATGTTTTCCCAGTTCCTGATGGTGATACTGGTACAAATATGAATTTAACTATGCAGTCTGGTTTAAAAGAGATTGCAAATAAAAACGATAAATCTATTTATAATGTTGCTAAAGCTTTTTCACGTGGCTTATTAATGGGTGCTAGAGGTAATTCTGGTGTTATTTTATCTCAAATTTTTAGAGGCTTTGCTAATAGTTTAGTTAATAAAACTGAAATAGATGCTGTAGAACTTTATGAAGCTTTATTATCAGGGAAAGAAGTTGCTTATAAGGCAGTTATGAGACCTGTTGAAGGTACTATTTTAACTGTTGTAAGAGAAGCTACTGATACTTTAGGTAAAAAAACTAAAGAAGGTATGTCTATTACTGAAGCTATGGAAATTTTCTATAAAGAAGCTACTGCTAGTTTACTTAGAACTCCTGACTTATTACCTGTCTTAAAAGAAGTTGGTGTTGTTGATTCTGGTGGTGCTGGTTTTTGTAAGATAATTGATGGTTTTGTAAAAGCTTTACAAAATAAAATTGTTGAAAAGAATATGCCAGAAGTTTTGGATGTAGTAGATCAAGCTGCTAATAAATTAAAAACTACTGGTAATGCCCAAGCTAAGTTAGAACATAAGGAATTTGGTTATTGTACTGAATTTATTTTAAAGCTTCCTGAAAAAGACAAGTTAAATGGTAAAAGAGAATTTAACGAAGGAAGATTTAAATCTGTATTAAATGCTCATGGTAATTCTATAGTTTGTGTAAGAGATGATGATTTAGTTAAGGTTCATATTCATACTATGTTCCCTGGTAATATTTTATCTTTTGCTCAACAATATGGTGAATTTATTAAAATTAAATCTGAAAATATGGCTTTACAACATTCAGAGATTTTAGATGAGGTTAATAAAGAAAATAAGGCTCATGAAACTGAAACTAAGAAGGTTGAAACTAAGAAAGAGCCTAAAAAAGAATATGCGATAATTTCTTGCTGCTCTGGTAAAGGAATACAAGAAATGTTTAAGGAATTAGGTGTTTCCTATATTGTTTCTGGTGGGCAAACTATGAATCCTTCTACTGAAGACTTTATTAAAGCTATTAAGGAAGTTAATGCTAAAAATATCTTTATTTTACCTAACAACTCTAATATTATTATGGCTGCTAAACAAGCTAGCGAAGTTAGTCAAGACGCTAAGGTAGTAGTTATTCCTTCTATTTCTATTCCTCAAGGAATGGTTGCAACTATTTCATTTAATCCTGAAGCAAATGTTAAAGAAAATACAGAAGAAATGACTGAAGCTTTAAAGAATGTTAAGACTGGTCAAGTTACATTCTCAATAAGAGATACAAAAGTAGATGGTGTTGATGTTAAAAAAGATGATTTTATGGGTATTTTAGATAAAAAGATAATTTTGTCTTTACCTTCTAAATTGGAAGCTGCTGAAAAATTATTAGATAAAATGATTGATGATATGTCTTCCTTAATTACTGTCTTTGTTGGTGAAGATGTAACATCTAAAGAAAAAGAAGAATTTATTTCTTATATTGAAAAGAAATATCCTGATTTAGAATTAGATGTTAAAAATGGTCAGCAACCTGTCTATTCATTTATTCTTTCTATTGAATAAAAATAATAATTATTGTGATATTAGCAGGTATTCTTCATATACCTGTTTTTATTTTGCTAAAAAATTAAATAAAAAATAGATTATTAAAAATAATAATCTATTTTAAAACTAGCAAGAAAACAATATATAATTTTAATTATCTGATCTAGAGAATGAATTAGTCATTGCTAAGGATGCGACATATAAGACTTTATTTAATGTATCTGTGGTTTCTTTTTGAACCATTTGTACTAATTCATTGTTGGCTTTATCTACACCTTCTTTTGAAAAATTATCGGTTAATATTTTATCGTATTTGTTAATTAAATAATGCGCTTTACTAAGTGTTTTATTTTGATAGCGTTCAATTAAAATACTTGTTTTATTAAAATGCGCATCAGCTAAAGCAGAAATTAAACGTGAAGCCCAATAGAAATTGTTGGTATTACAGTCTAATGTCGTGTTATTTAAATAAGTAGGAACTTTATTTAAATTAGTATAAATAGGAACTAAAGTATTAAATGGATTAGAGGCAAATGCTATCCATTCTAATGCAGCAATTTCTTTTTTAACATTGTTTCGTATTTGTAAAATGTGTAAGAAAGAGGTTCTATTTATACCTATTGGACGATATTTATTTTTATAAGATAAATCACCTTTAGTTTCGTATGGATTATATTTTGTTCCTTGATAATAGTTTGAAAGTAAATATTTAACATCTTCTATACATATTTTTCTTTCTGGTATGATAGCCCAAGGTAAATTATCAGCTTCTGGAGTGAAGTCTGGATCTTCTCCTTCAAATTTTTTACTAGGAAGAAGGTATTTTAACATAATCCAAGCTCTAGGGGTGTTATAAATATGATCTGAATCATCATGTGAACCAAAGGCTAAACGTGGATTAAAGCTTTCTTCTAAGTTTTCTTTGTTTAAATTTAAATTGTTTTTAATTACAAATTCTTTTAAGCCTTTTGAGCAAATGTTTTCTTTTTGATTTGTATAGGCATCTTCAAAATCAAAATTATCAATTCCTAATTGGTTAGGCATAATAACTACTTGTTCATCTTTTACTCTTTTTGCTATAAAATTGTGTCCACCAATTGTTTCAACAAACCATATTTCATTTTTATCAGAAAAAGCAATACCATTAGGTTCATATGTTCCATATTTTTCAAGTAGATTACCTAATCTAATAACCCCTTCTCTTGCGGAATGAATATAAGGTAAGATTAAACAAACTAAATCTTCTTCACCTAGACCAGTATAGTTTTCTTTTCCATTAACTATAGTAGTAGGATAGGGATCAGCTCCTAGGACACGAGGATTAGTAGTAATAGTTTCAGTAGCTGTCATGCATACGTTTTCTGAGTTAATACCTGCAGCTGGCCATACTCCTGAGCTAGGGTCTACATTAGGTGTTAAAGTGTATTCTAATGGATCATTTGGTAGTTCAATAGAGAATTTAGAATTGATTGATTTATATTTTTTGAATTGTTTTTCTTTAGTCATATGAATGATTTTTTTGACATTAAATTGTCCAGAGGGACAATCATCGTTTCTAGCAATCATTGTTGAATTATCATTGCTTGCTTTTTTACCGACTAATATTGTTGTACAGGCCATAATTTCTCCTTTTTTCTTTTTTATTATAGTGATTTTTTTAATTTTTTAAAATCATATGATTAAATTAATAATTTGTTATAATTTAATTGTGGAATTAAGCAAAAGAAATACAATTTATCAAAAGCTAAAAGCAAAGAATTATGAAGATATTTTGCGTCATTTTCCTACTAAATATGATGAAAATATTCAAACTGATTTGTCTAAACCATTAATAGATGGTGAACAAGTTTTTATTTTTGGAAAGTTTGATAAAATGGTTTCTATTTTGCATGGAAATATTTTAAGATTTAATATTTATTCTTCTTTTACTAAAGGGGCTTGTAAAGGGATTATTTATAATCAACGTTTTTATCAAACTATTTTATCTCCTAATAAAGAATATTACTTTTTAGGAACTTATAAAGCTAAAAATAAAGCGGTAATGGTGTTATATGTTTATTCTAAAGATAACCCTTTAGTTAATACTCCTATTAGGCCTAATTATCGTTTACCTGTGGGGGTTTCGCAAACTAATTTTTATAAGGTTTTATTAGAGGATTTGGTAACTTATAAATTTGATTTGAAATATAATATTCCATCTAAATATGTTGAGCATTATCAGTTAGGATCTTTATATGATGCTTATTATAATGTCCATCGTCCTTATTCTCAAGCTGATATAAAAAAAGGATTAAGAGTTTTTAAATATATTGAGGCGTTAAAATACGCTACTTATAATTTATATCAAAATCAAAATAGATTTTATTTAAAAAAGAAAACATTTAATAAAATTAATAAGCTTGAAATTAATGCTTTTATTCGCAAACTCCCATATTTATTAACTAAGGATCAAATGATAGCTATAAATGAAATAGTTAATGATATGGATTCTTCTAAAATTATGAATAGATTGTTAGAAGGAGATGTAGGAACAGGAAAAACTATTGTGGCTTTTTTAGCTATTTATGCTAATTACTTAAGAAAAGGTCAAGCTGTTTTATTAGCTCCTACTCAGACTTTAGCAAATCAGCATTATGAGAATGCTTTAAGTACTTTTAAAAATACTAATTTAAAAATTTGTCTTCTTGATGGAAGTACATCTAAATCTTCTAGCTTAAAAAGCAGTATAAAAAATGGTGAATTTGATTTAATAGTTGGTACACATGCGGTTTTTGCTGATAGTATTAATTATTCTAATTTAAGTTTAGTAATTATTGATGAGCAACATAAGTTTGGAATAAAGCAAAGAGAAGAAATTATTTCTAAAGGTCAAGATGTCGATACCTTAATGATGTCAGCAACCCCTATTCCACAGACTATTACTAAGATAATGGTTTCGGATTTAAATGTTTCTATATTAAAAGAATTTCCTTTTAAACAAAGACAAGTAAAAACACTAGTAGTAAATTCTTTATCAGATGAAATTACTAAAGCTATTAAGTACTGTTTAGCTAATAAAAAACAGGTTTATGTTGTAGCTCCTAAAATCGATTCGACAATTAATTCTTCTAAGATTTCTTCTAAAGTTATATATTCTGAAATGGTTTCTAAGTTTGGTGAAGAAAACGTTTATTTAATGACAGGAAAAACTAAAAAGGATGAACAGGAAGAAATTTATAATAATTTTAAGCAAGGTAAAAAATTAATATTAGTTTCTACTTCTTTAATAGAAGTTGGAGTTGATGTAAAGTCTGCTTCTTTGTTAATTGTTTATGAAGCGAATTATTTTGGTTTAGCTTCTTTACATCAATTAAGAGGAAGAATAGGTAGAAATGGCCAAAATGCTTTAGCTATTTTAGTTTATGATGGTGATGATTTAAAAGCTAAAGAAAAACTAGAATTTTTAGCAAATACTAATGATGGTGAAAAAATTGCATTATATGATTTAGAACACAGAGGAGGAGGGGATCTTCTTTCTTTTAGACAAGCTGGTGTTTCAATTTTGCAAGTTGCTAATTTTGTTAATGATAAGAAGTTTTTTGAAGTGGCGAAAAATGATGCAAATGAAATATTAAATAATAAAGATAATTATGAAAATAAAAAATTCATTGAAGAACTTTTAAAAGAAGTTAAAGAAAGGGAGGAAAAGTAAATGAATAAAGTAGCAGTAGTAGCAGATTCAACTTGTGATTTGTCTAAGGAATTAGTGGAAAAGTATAATATAAAAATTGTACCTTTGCACGTAACTTTTCCTAATGATAGTAATGATTATTTAGATGGAGTTACTATAACACCTTTGGAAGTATATAAAAAGGTTGAACAAATTAATGATACTCCTAAAACAGGAGCTAGAAATGTAGCAGAATTTATTAATGATTTTACTCCACTGATAAATGAGGGTTACGATATTATTTTTACAGGTATTGGTTCTGGTTTATCTTCAACTTATAATAACGCCTTATTAGCAGCTAGAGAATTTCCAGAAGGAAGAATTGAAATAGTTGATTCACAAAACTTATCCACTGGTACAGGATTACTAGTATTAAAAATGTGTGAATTACGTGATAAAGGAGAAGATGTTCATACTATTGCTAGTAAAGTAAGAAAACTTGTTCCTTTAGTTTCGGCTAAGTTTTGTATTGATCGTCTAGATTATCTTTTTAAAGGTGGACGCTGTTCTGGCTTTACTAAGGTTTTAGCTCATATGCTTCATATTCATCCAGTGGCAAAGGTAATTAATAATAAACTTACTGTTTATAAGAAAATTAGAGGTAAATATATTAAAGCTGTTGATGCTCAACTTGAAGAATTTGATAGGGATTTTAAAAATAACAATATCGATACTTCACATGTTTTTATTACTGATTCGCATTTTATGGATGGAGAGGATCAATATATTTATGACCATTTAGTTAAATATATTCCTAAAGAAAATATTCATTTTACACATGCTGGTTGTGTTGTTTCTTCTCATTGTGG
>DKCH01000033.1:13435-14532 GCA_002449135.1 Caryophanales bacterium UBA6879
AATATTAGGGTAAAAGATTTTTTCTTACAAGGGGATGATTATTATGTTTTCTTGTATTTTACTTATTGCCCGCATTGTTTAAAAATTGAAAAAACTGTTACTGATTTTGTTAATAATCATCCAAATTTAAAGTTTTATTTTATTAAAATGGATGATGATAGAGATGCTAATTATTTTAAACAAACTGAAAATTATAATAATTTACCACAAGATGAATTTATTAAATCATATATTTTAGATAGTTTAAATAAAGATAATCTAGATGAAATTAATTATTATTATGTACCTGCTTTGTATCATATTAAAGAACATAAAGTTATAGGTGTTTATGTAACAGAAGAACCAATTCTTTATTATTTAAAAAGTTTAGACAAATAAAAAAGGGGAAAACAATTTTTCCCCTTTTATTAATATTAGAGCTTTTCAACCAAACGAGCTGATTTACCAGATCTTTGACGTAAGAAGAAAATCTTCTTTCTTCTAACTTTAGAATGTCTAACAACTTTAATTGAAGAAATTAAAGGTGAATTGAGAGGGAAATTTCTTTCAACACCGACACCAGCAGAGTTCTTTCTGACGATGAAGGTTTTAGAAACTCCAGAGCCTCTAGTAGCGACGCAAACGCCTTCGAAGACCTGAATTCTCTCTTTACCGTTTTCGATGATACGCACAGAAACTTTTAAAGTATCACCAGTTCTAAAGCTAGGAAGATCAGTTCTAATTTGAGATTTTTCAATCTCTTTAACAAGATTCTTATTCATCTGTTCTCCTCCTATATTTTTTGTTTTTCTTAGGTGTTCATAGTTGTGACTTTACTAGCGGAACGCCAAAGGTTTTTCAACCTATAAAATGATACTCTTTTTTTAAATTAAAAGCAAGAATAAAAAAATATGCTAAAAAATATGAAATCCATTTTGTAAATAAGTATTTATTGAAGTTTTTAATTTAGGTCTTTAAAATTAGTTGATGAATAATTTAAAGAAAGCTATTGTTTATCTTTTTCTAATTGTTTTTAGTAGTGTTTTATTTATTACTGCTATTTATTTTTCTATGTCGTATATTTTTTATTTGTCTATTATTTTAATTGTTTTTTATAT
>DKCH01000033.1:14620-16094 GCA_002449135.1 Caryophanales bacterium UBA6879
TCTTTTAAAAAGAAGAAAAAGGAATATCAGGTTATTAAATTTAAGACATCTTTGGATTTTGAAAATTTAAAAGAAAAATTGAGTTTATTAAAATATCATATTGATAATAATGATAATTTAAAAATCACTTATTTTTCTTTTGGTAAAAGAATTAATTTTGTTTGTTTTTCTTCTATTTGTTCAAATTTGATTTATTTTAATAATTCTCTTATTAATTTTATTAGTAGTAGGAATCCTAATTCACGTAATTTAATTATTTATTTTACTGATAAAGTAGATGAGTCTTATCTTTTTTTAAATAATTTTTATAATTTAAGTGCTAATAGGTTTTATTTAATTATTTGTAATGGTTATTTAGTATATGCTATAAAAAATGATGAAATAATTTTATGCAAGGAATTTATTAATTTTATAGAAAGGACTTTTAAGTATGAAAAATAATACAGTAAAAAATCTTTCTTGGTATCCAGGACACATGAAAAAAGCTTTGGATCAAATTAGTATTACTTTAAAAGTTGTTGATATGGTTATTGAAATTGGTGATGCTAGGGCTCCAGTTTCTTCTTTAAATAATCTTTTGGATAAAGTGGTTTCTAATAAAAAAAGAGTGCTTGTTTTTTCTAAAAAGGATTTGGCTGACCTTTCTAAATTAAATAAGTTTATTGATTATTATAAGAATTTAGGAAGAGAAGTTTTTGTTTTGGATTTAAAAAATAAAGAGGAAGTAAAATCTTTAGTAAAATTTTTAGAAAATACTAAAACAACTAAAGAAGAAAGATATTTACGAAATGGCTTAATTCCACCAGCTAAAAGAGCAATGGTTATTGGTATTCCTAATGTTGGAAAGTCTACTTTAATTAATACCTTAGCTAATAAAAATAAGGCTAGTGTGGCCAATAAACCTGGTCATACTAGGTCTCAACAATTAATTAAAGCTTCTAATAAACTTGAATTAATAGATACTCCAGGTATTTTACAACCAAATTATGAAAATAAAACTGCAATTATGCACCTTGCTTTTTTAGGTTCTGTAAAAGATGAAGCTATTAATATAGATGAGGTTTATGAACAATTAGTTGATTTTATTTTAAATAACTTATTAAAGGAAATATATGCTCGATATAAAATTGATTCTTCTATTATACTTAACAGAGAAAATTTTTATTTAGAAATAGCTAAGTCTCGTAATTTTGTTTTATCTAATAATGCATTTGATATTATTAGAGCAGAACAAACAGTTTTAAAAGAATTTAGAGCTGGTTTACTAGGAAGGGTAGTTGTTGATGACTAAACATAAAGAGTTTGATGATTCTTATCGTAAGCTACCAAGTGATTTGATTGCTGGTTTTGATGAGGCAGGAAGAGGCCCTTTATGTGGACCAGTTGTTGCGGCTGGTGTAATATTAAGACCAAATTTTGATGCTGAATTAATAAATGATTCTAAAAAAATGACAAATAGGCAAAGAGAAGAGGC
>DKCH01000030.1 GCA_002449135.1 Caryophanales bacterium UBA6879
TTATACGCGTACTGCAACAACAATCCCATAATGTACGTTGACCCCGACGGCACTAAGATAATAGATATTAAAAAAGTATATAAAGCAGGTAAAAAAATTTGGAAAAAAATAAAAAAAGGTGTGGGAGTCGGAGTAACTTATGTTAAGAATGTAGTTACAGATGTTAAAGATTATTTTGTTTACAAATTTGAAAGTGGCATCAATTACATTAGGGAAAAAACTTGGAAAGGTAAATTTTTAAGCCTGAATATAAACGTTCCTGATAAATGGTACAAGTTTTGGGAATATAGTGTTGGTTTAAGTATTCATTTAGAAGATTTTAATATTTCTTTACAATCAGGGGTTTCAAAAAGTATGTTTTCATTAGGATTTAAAAATAAATCATATTACATATTTGCAGAACCATTTAGAAGGGGTGTTGGAGTTTCGAATATCCAAGGTAATTTCGAGTCGTATTTTGAATATTCAGTTTCAACTTTATTTATTGCGGGTGTTTTTGCTACTATATTTGCACCTTCGGCTATGCCGATAATTACTCAAATTTTTAATTTCTTTTAAATAAAAAGGAGGTGTTAAATGGTTAAGTATTTAATTACTAAAGAAAGTAATTACAAAGATTCTAAAATAATGGCAATATATAAGATAAAAAAATGGTTATATTTAATCGGTAGTTTTTTTATAGTGTGGGGTAGTTTAATTGTAATTTTTAAATTTAACGAAGACAATGAAAAATTACTATGTGTAATAGCGTTTTCTTTTTTTGCGTTGCTTGGATTAGTTTTTACTGTTTTAGTTAATTATACTTTAACTCGAAAAAAGATTGTACAAGATTTTTTTAGTACAAGCGTAAACGGGCAAGCGGAAATTGTTATTGAAAGGGAAGAGAACGTTTTAAAGGTTAAAAATAAAACCGTTAATACAATATATAAGTATGATTTAACCACTTTAAAAAAGATAACGCCTTATAAGGATATACTTGTTTTTAAATTTAATTTAGAAAAACTTTATATGCGTAATTTACCTGAGTTAAGAGAGCTTTTTAAAGAATTTTTTTAAAGGGGACGATAGATGGTAAAATATAAACAAGATTTACAACAAATTGATTTATTTTGTATTCAAGGTAAGCAATATTTTATCAAAAGAGCTTACATAATTGCGTCAATTATTTTCCTTTTAACTATACCATTAAATTTTATATATCTGTACGATAGTAAAATTTTCACAGTTAAAAAAATGGCAATTTATACTTCAATTTACTTTTTTATTTGCGTAGCTTATGTGATGTTTTCTTATTTAAGAGCTAATAAAATTTTTAAACAATATAAAGAAAATTATTCTTATGAAACAGAAAAAGAAATTTTAGTTAATGAAAAGGGAATATTTATAAAGGATTATGAAAAAGAAACAAATATTCAAATTTTTAAAGACGACGTAGAAAAAATAAAAACTTATAAAGATATAATGATTATTTCTTTAAATAAGAGAGGATATTTTATTTTACCTAATAACAAGGAGATGTTACAAGAATTTAGAAATTATTTTAAAATAAAATAATTGTTTTCTTTAGGGATACCGAAATTGATGTGAACCCAAAAGATTGGACAAAAAAATAATTAAATTATATGAGAATGAGTTCGGTATTGTATCGGACTCATTTTCAATTTAAGAGAAATTCTCTTATTGTTGTAAAAATAAATATATTTAACTTTAATCCTGTTTTCGATACGAAAGTCGCTTATACTTACGGAACCGAAGATAAAATAAATAATATAACTCAAATACAAGATAATTATGCAAATATAACTCAGGAATTTACTTATGATGGTTTAGATAGAGTTGTAAAACATAAGCAAAATTTAATTGAACAAGATATTGTGTATAAAGATACGGGTGAAATTGCTGGCGAAAGTTTTAGCTATAAAAATTCAGAATCCGACGAAACAAGAATAGGAATATATGCAACATCTTACTCTTATTCAGACGATAGTCAAAAAAAATTAAAAAGTATTAGTAATTTAGGAACGGAGAACTATAAATACGATAAATTAGGTAGAATTATAGAAAAAAGCATTCCTACGAATTACTCTTACGACATAAAAGAAGTTTATGGATATTATAAAAACGGGGATAGAGCAACAAATATAATAAATAGCATAAAATATTTTAACGATAGAGAGTTAGTAAGAAGAGAACTTTACACTTACGACAAAAACGGAAATATAATTTCACAAAACGACAACGGAAGTCAAGTTAAGTCGTATTCTTATGATAAACTAGGTAGGTTAATAAAAGAAAAGAATATTGACTTAAATAAAGAGATATGCTATACTTATGACGAACAAGGAAATATTTTAGCTAAAACCGTAAACGGAGAGGAAACAAAATATAGCTTTAAAAATATAACGGCTAGTACCTATTTTGGAATATCTTATGATAATTTAGCAAAAGTAGGAAATCAAAGTATAAGTTACGACTTTATAGGAAATCCTACAAGTTATTTAGGTGCAAGTTTAACTTGGACTAGATTAAATTTATTAAATAGTTACAGTAAAGACGGAGTAACTGCAAACTTCGTATACGATAAAGATAAATTACTCACTAAAAAAACCGTAGGGGACGTAGTAACGGAATATATTTGGTTCGACGGAAAACTAATTCAAGAAAAAACGGGCGACGAAAC
>DKCH01000044.1:0-14598 GCA_002449135.1 Caryophanales bacterium UBA6879
CTCCGCCATCAGTTTATCATCCGAACCCTGTATGCTTATCAGACAGGATTCGAAGTCATAGGCTAGCTTAGGATGAAACCTGAGAAATGTGCCAAGAATCCCTCGTAAGAGGGATTTTTTGTTTACTTCTCATGTCAAATTTTGAGCTCTATTTTTCTTGAGATAGTTTTTTTGCTCCCATTATCAGTTAATAAATAATTTGCATGTAGTCCCTTTACAAATTACAATATTAATATAAGGAGGAATTACTTAATGAAAAAAGCAGCTCTTCTTATAGGAATATTATCACTTATCTCTTGCTATAGTAGGACTATTTATGATAATTCTTCAACCTTTTGTGATGAAAACAATTCAAGTAAAAGCGAATATGTCGATTCTATTAATTCAAGTAATATTGAAAAAGAGGATACTTCAGTAAACAACAATGAATTTTATTGTCTTCTTCCTCAATCGTTTATTATTAATGAAACAACATATGTTTCTTTTGGTCTCACTTCAGACCCATCAATGTCATTAGGTGATTTGATTGGTTATCTTGTTAATAGTGACTTTAATGATGAGAAAAAAGAAAATTTAATTTATGTAACTGCACAGTTCCAAACATACACTAACGATTCTTCTCTTCCCTTATATTTGTTAATCAGTAATATGCTAAAAGAAGCGGTTGTGATACGAACATCTTTATATGATTTTGTTTATATTGCAGAAGGAAGCTTAAAATGACGATTAAAAAACTTGTTCAATTATTTATCTTTAATTCTATTTACGATTCAGAAATTTGCAATAGAAATAGTGGCTATTTGAATTATTCCGAATTCTATAGCTTTTTCCAAGTAAATATTAGTAACATGATTTAGAAAGTTGAGAAGTAATTATGAAAAAGTCATTGTTTGTAGCGTTAATGCTTTCATTAATGCTCACAAGTTGTTCAAGTTCCTTAGGTGAAACAAAAGAAAATAATCAAGATTATATGTATTATGCGCAATATACTGAATTCTATGATATTCCTGTTGGCGCAGGTAAAGGGTTAGAGATGTATGCTTGGGAGGAAGATTCTCAATGGTATGCTGGCTTATTACCAGGAACAAACAGGCTAAAAACCATAGATGAAATAATTAAATTACAACAAAAATCATGTCCAATAGAGATAATGAAAGAAATCCTTTCATCTTATTCAGAATATGATCGTTATTGGTGTTCAATGTTTATAGTTTCTAATCCTCCTCAAGAACACGAATTAAATCATGTGGTTAATAAGCAAGACCCAGATTACATTTATTTGTGCAACTATTTTGATGTTAAAATTTAAAACCTAGTCTTATTAAAGTGTTGATATCAACACAATTTGCATTTAGGTATCGATGATTATCTAGGCTTTTTACTATGTTTAGCCCTCCTATTTGGCGCTATCTTTCCACTCCAAAGTTATGCTCTCTTTTCCCTCGTATCTGCTTTGACTAGCTTTGAAAGAAATAGAGGTAACTTCTCTAGGTTCAGATCCTCTCTAACATACTTATAGGTCATGAAGTGCAAGTTCAGATATTTCTTTAGGTATTTCTTCACTATTTGAGAAAAATTTCAAGGATTATAAATGTCAATATAAAATTCTCACATTTTTCAATTTAAGATTACTCAATTTGTATAGGCTTAAGCTTATTTTTAATTCTATAGGATTTACCTGTAATATTAAATAAATAAGAGAAATACAAACAATAATAAATATTATGAAAACATCCTTAATGAAAACGGAAAGAAAATTAACTTTTCTCAAATAGAAATGGAATGGCTCTAATAAGAAGACATTAAAATAAAATTTTTTAAAAGCTAAAATTTTAAGTTTGTAAGAGCTTTTGGCAAAGTTAAAAAAGAATTAGCTTAACTTGATTAAATTTATTTCATAGATTCATAATTTATTGTTTTAATTCAGTAAATTTTATATATCTTTACAAGAAATGTGAATGTAATAAAATATATATATCAATTTTTACTATTTTAATTTATTTATTTAAATTATTGATTACAAAAATAAAATATCATAAAATAAATATATAAATTAAAAAGGAGAAATTATGAAGTATTGTAAAAACTGTGGACGTGAAGTTAATGATGATGATAAATTTTGTCCTTATTGTGGTGCATCTTTAGATGAACAACAAGAAATAGTAGATAAAAAAACTAATAATAATTCTACAGTTAGTTTTGTAAAACCACGTAATTTAGCTTTAGCTTTAGTTTTATCTATTATCACTTGTGGATTTTATACAATTTATTGGCAAATAAAATTAACAGATGAAGCCAATGAAGTATTTCCAACAGATTATAAAACTAGTGGTGTAGCTACTTGGTTATTTTCTTTAATTACATGTGGTATTTTCGGTTTTTACTGGGCTTATAAAATGGGTCAAAAAGTTATTAGTAAATCAAATAATCCAAACGACAACTATACTCCTATTATTTATCTAGTTTTATATTTCTTTGTTGGTATTGTAGTTCTTTGTCTTTTACAAGATAGTGTTAATAAAGAGGTTGAATAAATTTGTCTAAATTAAAGTATTTAGTTTTTACTTTTGCTTTTTTATATATTATTTATATTTTTTATGGTGGAGAGGGTTTAATTTGCCCTTTCTTTTTTATAACTAAATTAAAGTGTCCAGGATGTGGTATTACTACAATGCTAATTTCCTTATTAAGGTTTGATTTTATTAGTGCTTTTAAGGCAAATGCTTTTTTATTAATTACTTTACCTATTATTATATTTGAAATTTTATTTTCTTTATTTTTTAATTTCAAAAATTACAAACTTAAAAAGTATAATGATATTTTTCTTATTTTTTATTTAATTAGTTTAATTTGTTTTGATGTTTTTAGGAATATTTATAATTTTTAAAATATAGTTAAAATTAAATTAATAATATCAATTTTTTAACAATATTTATTTTAAAAAATCTTATACTAAAAATTACCTATAAATTAAATTGAGATTTAATATTATTTATAAAATACATAATATTTCAATAAAAAATTTTTACCATCTATTAGTTTTTTATCAAAAATGACAAAAAATTTTTAATAATTAAAAATCCATGATTATCGGCTAAAGCATATCACTAGTTGAGCTTTTGTATAACTAGTAGCCTAAAAATATACTAATTATCTAATATCTATACAATACCAGTAAAAGTTCTTATTCTATAAATATTTTTTGTATTTCTTGTAGGAATAAAAGTGAATCACAATAATATACGCTCACGCCATAATTGTCGTGCTTTTTTGTATATAATTTGATTTATAAAATACCTTAATTTAGATTTTCTAAATGTTCTCTATTACAAAAGGTAAGAATCTCATAACTTCTATCAAAAGCTAAAAATTATAATAATTCTATTTTGATTAACAAAATTAAAAATGTGGCAAAGTTAAATTTTTCCACTAGTTATTTATAAGGCTCAAACTAAAAAATAAACTTTTCACAATATATATTTTTATAATTTTTTAAGTATTTTTGGCTTTATTATTTTTACTAAATGTAATTCATAATTAAACAAAAAAGAAGCAAATTAATACCTCAAAAAATACATATTATCTACCACAAGATTTTAGAAAATCTTTATTATCAATTAAATTATAAGATACTCTTCTTTAAACTACTTCTATTTCATTAATAGAATAAATAAAGTACCAATTGATATTATAATATATCAATTTTTCCTAATAAGAAATCTATTAAATTAGCATGTAAAATACTATTTTCATCATAAAAGCTCGAAATAATATTATTTCTTATTATTATCTTCTTAAAAAATCTTTAGTTAACTTAAGTGAATCAAGTTCAGAATTCATTTTAGCATCTTCTTCAATTCTAAGGACTGATTGAATATATTTTTTATTATCAAAATTATTTACAATAGAATCAATCTCTTTTTGTTTCTTTGTTTCACCTCTTCTATCTTCAATGACACCAACATCAACAGAATAAGTTCGTAATATATAATGTTTTCCATTATATGTCCTGAATAATTTTGCCTATAATTTAACCTTTAATATCATATCTTTTAGCTTCAGATATTAAAAACGCACATTTTTATTAATTTAAATATCTTGTAATTAGTCCATCATCAATTTTACTTGATGTCTTAGCATTAATAGAATTAACTATGTTTAAAGAATTGATTAATGAACTAATTTGAGAAGCTAAATAATTTAATATTTCTTCTAAAAATCTTCTCTTCTTATTTTTCCATGTTCAACCAAATCTTTTAAATATACTTCGCTATATAAATTATCAAGATAAGTTTTCTTTTCTTCATTAGTCTTTAAATTTATTAATCCTAACATTCCACCATATTGCATATATTCATCCAATAGATCTCGCTTATCAATTTGTATAAAAGAATAAATTTCTTTAAAAGATAGTGGATATACTTTTATTTAGCTAGATCTCCCTCTAAATTCAGTAGCAATATCACTAGATAATATTTTCGAATTATAACTAGTAACATAACAATCTAAATTTGAATATCCTTTTAATTTATTTAACATGTCATAAATAGTTACGACAATATCACTTTCTTCATCTTTTACTTCATTAGTTATTTGAACTTCATCGTTAAATAAATAATATTTATTGTTTTTATCATTAGTAACTATATTTTCAACATAATCACATAAAGCAAAAAGGCTGTTACAAATGACTCGATTAGGAATCAATTCATAACAGCCTTTTTTATCACTTACCTTTTAGCAAGATAAGTTTCAAACACGAAGCCATATCTATATGGTTCGCATAGATTTCTCATGGCGGAGTAGAAGAGATTTGAACTCTTGCAGGGGTATAACCCCTCTATCGGTTTTCAAGACCGACCCCTTCAGCCACTTGGGTACTACTCCATTTTTAGAAAAGAAAAGGAGCCTTTTAGCTCCTTATTTTTTAAAATTAATGGTGGGCGCTATAGGGATCGAACCTATGACCTTCTGTACGTCAAACAGATGCTCTCCCAGCTGAGCTAAACGCCCATCCTTCATAAATTTTACTAATAACAAGTGAGATTGTCAACAACTTTTTTTATTTTATAAAAAATATTTAAAAACAAAAAAGAGCCGGGTTTTTCCGACTCTTTTTATATGGAAAGGGAAACTATTTAGCTAATTTACAAACTTCGTGTAAGGTTTTACTTACGCCACCCTTAACAAGCATCTTAGTGAAGAATTCTTCTACTTTCTTTCCAATTTCTAATTTAGAAATATCAGTGCCAAAAATAGCAGTATTTTCTAAGATTGGTTTTAATTCACCATGATACTTCATATCTTTCTTAACAGGGGCTAAAATACCGGTTAAGATAGAAAGCATTGGATCAGGAGAAAGTTCAAATGGCTCTAAATTATCATTTAAAGCAAGAAGATATCTACACCAACCAGCAATAGCAAGAGGAATAAAAGTTAAATCCTTTTCAGATAAATCCTTTCTTGCAAGATAAGATTTAATAGTTTCACCATATCTTACAGGAATCTTTTGGCTTGTATCAGTAGCAATTCTTTGAGGAGTATCAGGAATAGCCTTATTAGGTAATCTCTTATATAAAACTTCATTTAAGAAGTCAATAGGATGAATAATCTTAGGATCAACAACAACCTTCATACCTTCTTTACCGATTTGTTCAATCATGGTAACTAAATCTTTGTTTTCCATTTCAGAAGCAATAGAATTATAACCTAAAACACAACCATAGCAGGCTAAAGCAGTATGTAAAGGATTTAAGCAAGTAGTAACCTTCATAGTTTCTACTTTATTAACAGTATCTCTATCAGTGAAATAGACACCAGCTTTTTCTAAAGCAGGACGTCCATTAGGGAAATGATCCTCAATAACTAAATATTCACAAACTTCAGAGTTAACAAAAGGAGCAATATAAGTATGACGAGAAGTAGTAATAGGAGCCATATTAGTAAAGCCAAGAGCTTCGACTTCTTGTTCAACTTCTTTTGCAGGTCTAGGAGTAATCTTATCAATCATAGACCATGGGAAGGTAATCTTAGTTTCATCCTTTAAGTAATCAATAAAGCCTTTTTCGACTTTACCTTCTTTATACCAAGTATTAGCAACTTCCATAACAGAAGCTTGTAACTTTTCACCATTATGAGAGCAGTTATCCATACTAACAACAGCTAATGGAAGCTTATTAGCTTGATATCTAACATAAAGTAAAGAAGCAATAATTGACATAGCATGACCAACCTTTTCAGGACCATTTTTAAAATCTTCTAAAACGATTGGTAAATATTCATGATTAATATTTCTTAAAGCATAGCCTTTTTCAGTAATAGTAAATGAAATCATTTGTAAAGAAGGCTTCTTAAAGATTTCAACTAACTTTTCAAAATCTGGACTAGTTTGATTAGCAAAATAGCCTTTAGCAACAGAAGAAACAACACGATAAGCAGTTGGTTCATTAGCAGATAAAGTAGCTAATAAGGTTAAATCATCATAAGGTTGATAAATCTTAGAAATGATTTCACCATCAAAAGTATCAGCAGCAACAACTCCTTTGGTAGCAAGACCCTTATTTAATAAGTCATCTTGTAAACGAGCAATATAACCTCTAAAGATGTTACCAGCACCAAAGTGAATCCAAATAGGATTCTCTAAGGTTTCTTTTCTCATCTTTAAAACATCATATTTAGGAGTAGCGATCTTCTTATTTTCCTTAATAAGATCTAAGTTTTTTAAATTTAATTCCATATTATTTACCCTCTGATTCACAAATAGCATCCCAAATACCTAAAAGATATTCAGCACCTAAAGCACGATCATATAAACCATAACCAGGCATAGCTTTTTCACCCCAAATCATTCTTCCATGATCAGGTCTAATAACGCCATCAAAGCCATCATCATGTAAAGCCTTTAAAATCTTATACATATCTAAAGAACCATCTTTAGAATAATGAGCAGCTTCTTCAAAATCACGTGGAGAATTATATTTTAAGTTTCTAATATGACCAAAATAAATTCTACCTTTACAAGCATGAATAATATCTACAAGGTCATTATGTTGATTAGAACCTAAAGATCCAGTACATAAAGTAAGACCATTAAATGGAGCATCAACAGCCTTTAACATCTTAACAATCTTTTCTTTACCAGTAATGATTCTAGGTAAACCGAAAATTGGCCAAGCAGGATCATCAGGATGAATAGCCATCTTGATATCATACTTTTCACATACAGGTTGAATAGCTTTTAAGAAATAAACTAAGTTATTAAATAATTTAGTTTCATCAACATCCTTATAAGCAGCAAATAATTCCTTAAGTTTAGCTAATCTTTCAGGTTCCCATCCAGGCATAACATAACCATTAGAATGCTTTGTTAAATCTTCAAACATAGTTTGAGGATTAATCTTATCAATAGCATCTTGATTATAAGCTAAAACAGTAGCACCATCAGGTCTAACTCTAGCTAAATCAGATCTAGTCCAGTCAAAGACAGGCATAAAATTATAACAAACAAGATGAATATCGTTCTTACCTAAATTCTCAAGACATTTAATATAAGTATCAATATATTTATCTCTTGAAGGTTTACCGATTTTAATATCATCATGAATATTAACAGATTCAATACCAAGTAACTTTAAACCAGAAGCTTCTACTTCATCTTTTAAAGCCTTAACTTCATCAAATTCCCACATATCGCCAGGCATTTTACCATATAAAGTAGAAATAACACCTTGGACACCAGCAATTTGTCTAATTTCTTTTAAGGTAACTGAATCATATTTTGATCCAAACCAACGTAAAGTCATTTGCATAGTAATTATCCTCCTATTTTTCTTTTTTATTGTTCTTACGAGCGTAAGAATAAATTTTATTAAAAACTAATGGGTTGTAAGGTAAATCGGTCATAATTTTTGAAAAATTAACAGCCGCAATTTCTTCCAAAACAACTAATTTAGTTTTAACCTTAAATAAACCAAAGATTTTAGTTTCAAAGTTCTTTTCATCCAAATAAGTATTAGGGTGACTAAGCTGTAAAAAATGAAAAAGTTCATGAGCAGTAACAACTTGAGGTAATAAATTAACATCAACTAATTTATCAAGTCCAGTATCTTTGCAATAATCCAAAATTTGATTATAAACATACATATTTATACTAATAGCTTTATTTCTCTCAGAAAATTGACCAATGTAATTATATGTATAAGAATCAGGCTCAGAAATATAATTAATAGAAACACCTAATAAATCAGCATAAACTGTCGGAAGTTTTTTACCATATTTTTTTATCAGCTCGTTTTTAAAATCTTCAGTAACTTGTAAAGTCTTGCTAATTACCTCTAGTTTTTTTTCTAGAGGTAATTTGCTAGCGACTAGCTCAGTATTGAGCAATGATAAATAATAGTCTTGATCTTTTTTATCAATAAACTTTTTAATGGTATCTTGAATAGCCATCTTAGAGTCTAATACATACCATTTCTACCAGAAACAATAGCAATTTCATCTTCTGGTTTAATATCAGTTAATTCAGTATGAGCAAGACCAACAATTTGATCAACAGTAGGTAAACCAGAGTAATCAATAACACGGCCACCAGTAATAATATAAATATCAGGGTTAATTCTAACTTCAGTAGTGAAGTTTCCATCTTTATCCCATAAAGTTTGAACAGCTTGTTTAATTTGTTTATATGGTACAGCTAAAACATGACCTTCAGAACGTTGAACCTTAACAAAACCTTTAGAATCAACAATTCTTAAAGTTTCTTTACCTTTTACTAAAGCGCCAGTAACAAAGACTTTTCCATTAGCAAATAAGATTTCAGACTTAATACCTGGGACATTATAAGTTCCATCAGCAATTTCACAAGCTTCTTTTTCATCAATCTTTTTAGTTAAATCAGTAGCTTTAACTTCAGTTGAACCCATAGCAATTGCAGTAACCTTTTGAGTGGTTTCATCAATTTCAAGGAAGACTTCAACAGTATCAGGCATAGCACCAGACTTAATAGCTCTATTAGCAGCTTCTTTCTTAATCTTAGCAATATCTTCAATAGTAGGATTTGGAATAGTTCTTTCAACCATTTCTCTAACCATAGCTAAAGCAACACCGATTGAAGAAATAATTTCAGCTTCAGGTGGAATTTGGCATTTGAAATTCATTAACTTACCAGTATAAGCAAGTAAAGTACCTGCGCCACCACCAGCACCGACTAAAACGATTTGATCTCTTTCAACTTTATACTTAGCAATTAATTCTTCAATAACAGGAATAATCTTGTGGCAAGAAGTTTCCAAAATCTTAGTAGCAGTTTCTTCAACAGATTTTCCTAAATAATCAGCTAAAACTTTAATAGCAGCATAAGAAGAATCAAAACTACCTTTAGCAAAATCACCATCCTTTAATAACTTTAAAGCATTAGCAGCACAAGTATTAGTGATAGTAATATCTCTATTAGTCTTATTTAAATGAATAGCAACATAATCAGAAGGATCATTTGGAGTAGGCTTAATAAATTTAATTGAAGCACCATCAGCAAATTCATCAAAATTAGTAAAGGCAGCATATTCCAAATTAGCAATATGAGCAGAACGAGGACCAACATCTTTAATGCCTTCCTTACTAGCTCTAACCATAGAACCACCAGCAACACCTAAGACACGAACATCAAGGGAGTTAACATAAGTTCTATGACCACCTAAAATTGCATAATCAACAGCAGGTCTACCATTCTTAATAACACCAATATTAGTAGTAGTACCACCAACTTCAAAATAAATACCATTAGAAGCTCTTAAGAACATTAAAGCGCCCATAACAGAAGCAGCAGGACCAGATAACATAGTTAAAATAGGTCTCTTCTTCATTTCGCTAACTTCCATAACACCGCCATCACCACGCATGATCATTAAAGGAACTTTAACACCAGCGGATCTAACAGCTTCTTCAGTTGAATTAGCAGTATCTAACATCTTAGGTAAAATAGAAGCGTTAATAGCAGCAGTTTGAGTTCTAGTTGCTAAACCATAAAGCTTAGTAATTTCACTAGCAGCAGTAGAAAGTAATCCTCTCTTTTCAGCTTCTTCGGCGACAACTTTTTCTTCTTTCATGTTATCAACACCGAAAGCTTTACTAGCAACGATAACTTTAGCACCTTCGTTAATTAACTTAGTTAAAGCTTCATCAACAGCTTCTTTGGAGAAATCTTTTAATTTGATATAAGTAGAAGCGATATCAATTTTCTTGTTGTTTCCTAAATCAATAGGTTTTAAAGCGGTTTGCTTTTTAACCATCCAACCAGAAAGTCCGCCACCGCCCATACCGATAATACCAACTTTAGCAACATCACCTTCAATTAAAGCGTTTGTAGCTTGAGTAGTAGAGTGAGCGATGAAAATAACTTCATCTGGGGAAATGTTATTTTTTTCAATACATTTTCTAAAGGCATCAATAACACCTTGTGCAACACCTTTAGGATGATGGTGAGTAGTTTTAACTTCTGCTTCACCGACAATTTGATTGTTTGCGTTGTCAATAGCAACAGCTTTAGTATGGGTACCACCAACGTCGATACCGATTCTAATGTTTCTCATAATAAATAGATTTACCTTTCCTTTTTTTCCACTTGAGGAAATTTTACTTGTCATTCAATTTCCTAAAAATAGTAGCCTAGTAAAGTGGAAGCAATACTAGACTACCTTGAAAGTACTTAGGATTTGTTTCAATTATTAGGCTACTAAGAGGAAGTAACCAATAGCCATATTGATGGCAGTAACAACCCAACCCCAGCCAATGTTATTTTTAATTAATTGTCTAGGTTCATATTTAGCATATGATAATGCCCACATATTCCAAGATTGGGTAGGGCAAGAATCAGCAACCATGCCAACAGGTTGAACATAGAATAAGACTAATAATAATGGAGCAACAGTATAGAAAGCTTCAGGAATAGCAACATAGCCTTCTTTACCAGGAATACCAGTACCACCGCCTAAGATGATAGGACCTAAGACAGCAGCAACAGCAATACCAGAACCCCAAACCATGAAAGGACCTCTGAATAAGGCTAAAGGAGCTAAGACAATGAAGATAACTAAGATTAACCAAGGCATCTTAACGACCCAATCCATACCACCATTTAAAGCAGCTTGGAAGATAGGAGCACAAATCTTGCTACCAGCGGCAGTAGAGAAGCAGTTCATGATCAATAACATACCGATAAGTAAAGCAACATCAGTGAAACCATTGTATAAGGTCTTTTGAGCCATAGCGACTAATTTCTTATAAGATTTGAAGTTACCAGTTAAAGCTAAACCAAAGATGATACCAACCATAAAGCCAACAATAGCAGCAAAGCTGGTAAGTTGAGCAGCATCATCTAAGAACATATTAGGAATAGAGGTAATCAAAGACATAACAACAGGAACAAATGGAACGATAAATGACCAGTTAGAAACAGGTTTTTCTTCATCGATGTTGTTTCCAGAATTGTCAACTTCGAAATCAGAAGCGTCATCAGCAGGCATAGCCCAAGATTTAACTTTGTCTTTAGAAATATAGTAGTTAAATAAGATGAATAAAACTAAGATAACAACATGGACACCAAATGAAGCCCAAGTCCAAGCGGTAAAGTTACCATTGAAATCTTTAAGTTTCCAAATAGGAGCAAAGATAGCATTACCAGAGAATTGAGAATCATAGCCCTTGTTAACATACATACCAGCAGCTACGGACATTAAGAAAGAACCAACAGCGATCTTTTTCTTAACACCAATAGATAAGAGAATAGGAAGAATAATAGCACCCATAGCCATAACTGAACCAGGACCGAAAATAGAGGTGAAGATTAAAGCAGAGACTAAGGAGACTAATAAGACAGTGATGATTTGTTGATTACCAGCAAGTTCAACTACTTTTCTAATTAAAGCTTTGGCGATACCAGTGTCAACGACAACTCTACCGAACCAAGAAGCGAAGATAATAATAGCAGTAGTGGTACCATAACCAATAGGACCATCAGAGAAAACGATGTTTAAATTTGAGACAATAGGATTCCAAACATCTTGGAAAGAATGAATAGAACCAGCGACACCAAGATTAGAGAGTGTCCAAACAGTACCGAAGACAAACCATGTAAATGCAATTATAGTTAAGCCAACAATGAGGTTACCACCTTTCATACAGTAGTAGACAAATGCGGCTAATGATAACAACAAGAGCACGGCTAAGACAATAGCTAATGCAGTCATAATATTTTTAACCCTTTCTAAATTAAATATTAAATTTCATATTTTTTATTTGCATCTAAATACCTAAACAACTAGTCGTAGCCATTTAAATGCAAACTTTGACAAGTTCTTTTGTTATGCATATTGAAACCCCTTTCAGTACTTTACGATAAAAATTATAGTGTGCTTTTTTTTACTTGTCAACAAAAAATAAAAGCGCTTTTAAAAGCTTAAAAAGCTTCAAAATAAAAAGTCTTATTTACTTAGCTTTCAAAGTAAATAAGACATAACCGATACATATCGAATAATTTTAATTAAGCTGACTCCTTAACAACCAACTTTGGAACAATTACCTTGTCTATCTTCTTAGGATTCTTCTGAATTAGTTTTTCATTAAGTATTTCGACTATTGATTCACCTTGGATTTTATCTAAAGTATCAACAAAAGTTAACTTTGGAGTAAAAATATCATTATATTTATTTTCATTATATGAAATAACATCCACGTCTTTACCGATAATTTTATTACATAAATTAATAGCTTTAATACCACCAAAACAAGTAACTTCTTCCTCAAAAATAATAGCATCAAGTTCAGCATCTTGCTTTAAAAGCTCTTTACAAGCTAATTGCCCACCCTCAGGAGAACGTTCAGCAACAATAAAATGATTTTCACTATCAAGTCCATTTGCTTTTAATGCATTTATAAAAGAGTCCTTTTTAGCAATCCCAGAAGGAGTAAAAGTATCAATAACATAATAAATATGCTTTCTATTTTTATTCTTTACTAAATAATCAACAGCTTGCTTAATACCATTAGCATCATCTAAATAAACTGAATTTGCATTAGGTAAATTCAATTTAAAATTTTCAGTAATAACACAAGCCTTTTCTAACATTCTTAAAATCTCAGGTTGACTATTTAAACAATCAAAATAAGAAGCAATAAAAATAACAGCTTCAATAGATAAAGACAACATTGTTTCTAAATAATCCTTGTAATTATTTTCTTGATTATAAGGAAAAGAAGTAATAAAAACAGAATAACCCTTATTATTTAAAGCTTGTTCAATAGTATAAACAATCTCTGCATAATGATAAATTCTTATATCTGGAACAACAATAGCCACAGTTTGTATTTTTTTTGAAACCAAACCCTTAGCAATCATTGATGGCTTATAATTGTACTTCTCAATAACTTCCTTAATCTTTATGGCACTACTACTTCTAATAGGTTTACCATTTAAATATCTAGAAACTGTAGAAATAGAAGTTCCAGCCTCCTTAGCAATATCATAAATGTTCATAATAAAAGCGCTTTCTATACTTTTTTATTATGAGACTTTTAACAATCAAAAGCAAATATTTTTTAAATATCAAAAAATAAACCTTTTCCTTATTATATGTAACAATAGTAATTTAACAACAAAGTGAAAAAGAACAAACTAGATTTAATATTAAAAATATCACGTACAGAAGTAAAACAAAAGCAAACATTATACATAAACAATTTCTCAATAAAAAACATCCATATAACTATAAAAATATCAACTAATTTAAAACCCGTATTAATCTTTCTTAATTAGATTAACTATAAGTAAAACTTTAAACAAAAAACATAAGAACTTATATTAATAAAAAACATATAAAATTGAAAATATAAGAGAAAAATTAAATAATCTTAAAAACAATAAACAAATTAAGTATAATAAAATTGTGGCAAACCTAACAAAAATCGCAATAGCTAACGCATTCAAAGAACTAATTCAAAAAAGATCAGTTAGCGAAATCACTATCAACGATTTAACTTCCTACTGTGGATTAAATAGACAAACTTTTTATTATCATTTTCAAGATATCTACGATTTAATAGAATGGATTTTTATTGATGATAGTGATAAAGTAGTTGGCCTCCATAAGACAATAAACAATTGGCAAGAAGGATATTTAGCTTTATTTAATTACTGCTTAGAAAACAAAAAACTTGTAACATATACTTATAATTCCGTTTCAAGAAAAATTTTAATTAACTTTTTATACAAAGTTGCTTTTAACTTTTTAAAAAATGTCGCAGATGATTTAGCTAAAAATATGAATATTAGAGAAGAAGATAAGAACTTTGTAATAAATTTTTATAAATATGTTTTTGTTGGATTAATAACAGAGTGGATAGATAACAACATGTTAGAAAATCCCAAAAATATAATAAATAAACTCAATCAATTAATAGCTGGAGAAATGAAAGAAAACTTAGAGAGGTTTAACTATCATGGAACTAAAAATTAAAAAATCAGAACTTGCAATAATCAAAACAAAATTACCAAAAATCCAAGAAAAACTAATTCAGCCACCTTTGCAAAGTGAGCCTTACTATATT